>JBKEFO010000162.1:0-7643 GCA_046709585.1 Marivirga sp. | reverse complement strand
TAACAAAAGTAACTCTCCCCTGTCTTTAAAAACGATTGTTCTTCCCACAAAGTGAACATACACTTTTAGTTTAGCACCCTCAGATAAAAACTTTTTAGCATGATTTAATTTAAAATTGAAATCATGGTCATCGGTATTAGGTCCAAAGCGAATTTCTTTAATAACGGTTTTTTGTGCTTTCGCCTTAATCTCTTTTTGCTTCTTCTTTTGTTCGTATTTGAATTTAGAATAATCTATTATTTTACAAACAGGTGGATCAGCTTTTGGTGAAATCTCCACCAAATCAAGATTTTGTTCTTCAGCCATTTTTAAAGCGTCATCTATCGAGTAGACATCCACTGTTACGTTATCGCCAACTACCCTAACCTCTTTCGCTCTAATTTTTCTATTTACTTTGTAGGGTTCTTCTTCCCTGCCACGTGGTCGGTAGCTGCCTCTTTTTCGCATTTTACTAATAATTACCTCCTTTATTTTGTTTTACAAAGCGCAAATATCGCGATAATTTTTTGGAATATGAAATCCTTACTCACTCTAGTCGCACTATTTTTTTACTTATTTGCTATACTGTCTTTAATTTTAGTATTAAAGAACGCTATAAAATCTTGCATCGGCATACTTCCAATATCCCCTTCACCGTGCCTTCTGATAGATACAAGACCCTCTTCAGCTTCTTTTTCACCTACTATAAGCATATAAGGTATTTTCTTTATTTCTGCATCACGTATTTTTCTACCTATTTTCTCGTCTCTATGGTCAATTATACCAGAAAAATCCTGCTCTTCCAATTCTGCGTAGACTTTATTGGCATAATCAGCATATTTTTCTGAAATCGGCAAGATAGCAACTTGCTCGGGAGACAACCATAAAGGAAACTCTCCACCACAATGTTCAATTAAAACCGCCACAAAGCGCTCTAATGAGCCAAATGGTGCGCGGTGAATCATCACCGGCCTATGTTTTGCATTATCTGCACCAATATATTCTAATTCAAAACGATCAGGAAGGTTATAATCTACTTGAATGGTTCCTAGCTGCCAGCTACGTCCCAAAGCATCCTTTACCATAAAGTCTAATTTAGGACCATAAAAGGCTGCTTCACCAAGCTCAATAACTGTCTTCAAACCCTTTTCAGCCGTAGCCTCAATAATGGCTCTCTCAGCTTTCTCCCACACCTCATCACCACCAATGTACTTTGTCTTATTTTCAGGATCCCTCAATGAGATCTGTGCCGTATAGTCTTCAAAGCCTAAAGACCTAAACACAAATAATACAAGGTCTATCACTTTAATAAACTCTTCTTTTACTTGATCAGGCCTACAGAAAATATGCGCATCATCCTGAGTGAAACTTCTTACTCTTGTTAGACCATGTAACTCACCACTTTGTTCATACCTATACACTGTACCGAATTCCGCTAATCGTATTGGTAACTCCTTATAACTTCTTGGTCTGGTTTTGTATATCTCACAATGATGTGGGCAATTCATTGGTTTTAAAAGGTATTCTTCGCCATCCTCATCACCCGGTGCCGCGATAGGTTGGAAAGAATCTTTCCCATACTTTTCGTAGTGACCTGAGGTAATATACAATTTCTTATTTCCTATATGCGGGGTAATTACTGGCTGATAGCCAGACTTAACTTGCGCTTTTTTCAAAAAATTCTCCAGTCTATCTCGAAGCATAGTGCCTTTTGGCAACCACAATGGTAGACCCATCCCTACTTTCTCAGAAAAAGCAAATAACTCCAGCTCTTTTCCTAGCTTACGGTGATCTCTCTTCTTGGCTTCTTCCAATAGGTATAAATACTCCTTAAGCTCCTTTTGCTTTGGGAATGTTATGCCATATATCCTAGTTAGCTGCTTTCTGCTTACGTCACCTCTCCAATAAGCACCCGCAACACTTAATAACTTCACTGCTTTTATGATGCCAGTATTAGGAATATGAGGTCCTCTGCAGAGATCTGTAAAACTTCCTTGTTTATAAAAAGTGATAGTTCCATCCTCCAAACCATCAATAAGCTCTAGCTTATATTCGTCTCCTTTGGCTGTGTAGTAGTCAATTGCATCCTTCTTACTCACCTCAGTTCTTAAAAACTCATTTTTCTGGCGTGCTAAATCAAGCATTTTCTGCTCTATTTTCTCCAATTGATCGCCATCAAAGGCCAATTCTCCGAAGTCTACATCATAGTAAAAGCCATTTTCTATAGGTGGTCCTATTCCAAGTTTTATCCCTGGGTAAAGTTCCTCTAATGCCTCCGCCAAAAGGTGAGCCGATGAATGCCAGAATGTATTTTGACCTTCAGGGTCATTCCATGTTAGTAATTGAACGTGCGCATCTGATTCAATGGCCCTTGTAGAATCCCAAACTTGCCCATTTACTTTTGCAGAGATAACATTTCTTGCTAAACCTTCACTTATATCCATTGCGATATCATGAGCTGATACACCTTGGGAATATGGCTTTACAGTACCATCAGGCAATGTAATATTAATTTCTTTACTCATATTATTTCTCTTCTTATTCGCTAATCGAATACTAATTCTTCAAAAACTCTAAAAAATATTGCCTTTAAAAAGCAAACTCAAAACTACATACAAATATGCAATATCTGAGGAGAAATGAGTAAAAATACAGCGATTAAGGCATGCGTAAATAATAATATAGTTTGGCTGGACATTTTTAGTAAGTACGAGAAACAGAGAGAAACTCAAAATAGGGATGAATTAATATGATACGTTTAATGCCTTCTAAAGGGCCCAGTTTAACCGCCTATTATTTCGCCATTATTATTCAAAGTCAAATAAATTTCGTCTTCCTTATTATAAATAAATAGTATACTAGCTTCGCTCTTTACCGCCTTCATTTGATCATCGCCTGCATAAGTTAGACGCCATTTCACCTCAGTCTTATTGTCAAAACAAATAATTGAATGAACCGATTCCGCACTATCTGATTGGATTATATCAGCAATGAAATAATCGTCGAGCTTGAGCATGTTTCGAACCGTTCTAGAAGAGTCAATCTTACTAAAGCGTAATACTGACATATCATAACCTACTTCTCCTAAAAACACCATACTTGACGTCTCTCCAGAGATAAACATACTTGAATCGGCTTCTATTACATATTGTACTTGGCCACCTTGCGCATTGTTCTGATAGAATCCTGGCATCCAACAGGTGTCTTTCTCTATGAGTACATATCGTACTTTAAGCTGCAAACTATCATTCAGCATTCTTAGATCTTCTAATCTCTTTTCATTTACTGTTTTTTCGAATACAAGCCATTCTTGAATTGAAGGCTTATATTCCTTTAAGTAAAACTCCATATCCTGTTCTAACATTGATGATAGAGCCTTTTCTATAGGCAAAATACTTTCTACTAATTTTTTATGAGATTCATATATGATATTTATTCTATTCGTTCGCTGGTAGACATTGTTAGAATCATTTAACACTGGGAATAAATTGCTGTTTTCTAATTTGTTTATATCCGCTTTAATTTGTTTAAACTGTAGTAATTCAAAGGCGATTTTTGTTGCCGGAAAGTCCGAAATCGCTTTTAATAATTGACTTGGTAAGACTACCTGTAGTAATTCCGTTGTATCCTTGGCGGTGCTATTTCTCTGAATAGCTAAGTTTAAACTGTCATTGGTTGCTAATAGCAATTGTTTTAAGGGAATGACCTTAGTCTTTATCTGCTCATGCAGATTTGCGAAGTACTGTTTATAGTCAGGATAAGCAATTGCTACATAATTTGAACTATGATCGCTTGTTTTAAACCCATTCCAACTAGTAATTTGCTGCTTTTGAATTGTAACATTATAAAAAGGATGATTAAGACCATTTAGCCGTTCTTTGTAGGCAATAACAGTTTCTTCGTAGGTATTTGCTACTTCATTAAATTGATCAAAAATATAAAGCTGTTCTTTGCCCGTTCTTAGCATAAAAGACTTCTCGTCAGGAAACTTATCTGAAATGCGTGTTACCTCCTTCAGTAAAGTAGCAAAAGTACCATCTGCTTCTTTTTTTAGTGTATAAAGTTTAGCTACACTACTTTTCTTCTTTTGCAATGCAATAACTTTATTTTCGTAGTCTAGGTGGACATCAGAAATCTTTATTCCAAATTTGCCTGTCCTTAAATCTCTACGATTATAAGCCATATAAAATTCATCATTTTTCCTGACTTCCTTATCGTCGATAAGGCTGATAGCCTTTTTATACGCTTCAATTGCGACATCTATCAAAGAGTCGTAAGCAGTGGGTGTAGGAAATATTTCCGTAGAATCTAGTTTGGCACTTACGATTTCTCCATAATAATAATATGGGTTTGGCTCATCCTTGGTATCTGATAAGTAAATCAAAAGATCAGATTCTGCATTTTTGTAGTCCAAACTTTGCAATAACGGAAACAAGTTTTTATACTTCACTTTCTTTTGCGCAATAGAAGTTGCTGCAGTAAAAATTAAAGAGGTGAAAAAGATTAAGTATTTTAGCTTATTGACCATGTAGCATATCAAGTATTATACAACACCTTAAAAAATAACTACTTCAAATAAACACCAAAATCATCAGTTTCCCAACTTACACGAATATGTTCTTGTAAAGTAGTTGCCAGTTCTATTCCTGTATATTTAGCTGATACAGGAAAAAGTCTATGTGATCTGTTCACTAGAAAAGCAGATTCTATTTTTTTCAAAGGAAGAGATAGAAAAGGCTTCAGCGCATACATAAATGTTCTGCCTGAATTTAGCACGTCATCGACCATAATTACCACTGCTTCAACAGGAACACTTACCTCACGGTCGAGCTGTACAGGAGAAGATAAAGGATTGGTCTTATCAATTGACACCTCAATTAGTGCAATGGGAAAATCTGCTATTTTATCATACTCGACTTTAATTTTTGTGGCGAATATATAGCCCCCTCCTTTAATGCCCCCTAAATATATTTCTTTCTCTTTATAATTATTTTCAAGTATTTGATAAGCAATCCGCTTAATCTTACCTTCTATCTGTGTCTTAGTTAACAAACTATCTGACATAATATTATAGCTTTATCAGTTCGTTGGAATAGGCATTACTTTGCTATCCTTAAAGGTAGATAATATAACCATTGATTGCATACTATCCACAACCTCAATCTCACTCACTTTCTCAAGCATAAGCTGTTGGTAAGAAGCAATATCTTTAGAAATCACTTTTAAAATAAAATCATGTGAACCAGTTACATGGTTGCACTCTATAATCTCATTTACATTTTCTATAGCTTCAATAAATCTATCAATATTAGATTTATTATGCGCTTTTAAAGATACCATCACATAGGTACTTACGCCTAAATCAATTTTAGCTGTATCTAATTTAGCATGATAACTTTTAATAATGCCTGTATTTTCTAGCTTTTTTACCCTTTCAAGAGTAGGCGCAGGAGAAAGACCTATATCTTTAGAAAGTTGTGCGTTGGTAATTCTACCATCGGCTTGCAAAATGTCTAAAATTTTCCTGTCTATTTTGTCTAATTTAAATGGAGGCATATAAAAGTATGTTATGGATTATTTAGCGCAAAAATAAGAGATTATATATAATTATAAGGCATTTTAACTAGAAACCATAAAATATTTAGCTAGGTCGTTAACTTAGTTGAATATATTTATATCAGAATACAAAGTTTTGCTTAAGCTGTGTTAAATTGAAGTTTGGATATACATAATATATGTCAAGCACAACATCATCTACATTTCAACTTACAATAGGGACACTCAATTTTGATATAAAAGAAATATTGACGCTCCAAGATCTTTCTAAATTCAATACCCTAGAGCGTCAAGTAGTACGCTTCATTCAAGTTTGGAAAAACCCTGAGCTATCTGTAACACAGCAAACATCCGGCTCCACTGGTGTGCCAAAAGAGATCAAGCTATTAAAATCACAAATGATGGCCAGTGCCCGATCGACAGTTAAGGCCTTAAAGTTGATAGCAGGGGACAAAGCGTATTTGTCTGTCCATCCAGATTACATTGGAGGGAAAATGATGATCGTGAGAGCGATAGAACACCATCTTACTTTAATCATTGGGCCCATCATCGCCAATCCTCTAAAAGACCTCCAAGATAACGTTCTTGTAGATTTTTTCTCTTTTGTACCCTATCAACTGCAAACAATACTTGAAGAGAGTGCTGCTAAGATTAAAATGTTAAACAAGGCAAAAGCTATTATACTTGGCGGAGCGGCAGTTTCCAATACTTTAGAACAGCTTATAAAAGAAAAGCTAACAGCTCCTTGTTACAGCACCTATGGCATGACTGAAACCGTTTCGCACGTGGCACTGAAGCGTTTAAATGGCAACCTTGTTGGTGGGGTTTTCCACGCTATTGCGGGAGTTCAGTTTGCCATCAATGCACATGGTTGCTTGATTATTTACGCTCCTCATATAACCAACGTAGCAGCACTGTTGACCAATGATGTGGTAAGGTTAATCTCCCCTACTCAGTTTGAATGGTTGGGCAGGCACGATTTTATTATTAATTCAGGGGGAATTAAGATACAAGCAGAGGAATTAGAACAGCGAATAGGGCAGCTGTTAAATGAGCAAGGCATTCACAACAATTTCTTCGTTTTTGGCAAAGCACATGAAAAATGGGGTGAGCAGCTAACCCTTTTAATAGAAGCCAGTGAGCCCATAATGGCAATTGAGTCCTATTTAAAAGACCTACCAAAAACAAAACGGCCTAAGCAAATTTATTACTTAGACCGTTTTCTCTATACTGGAAATGACAAGTTAAACCGGGCAGACAGTATAAGGGCTGCACTTTCTGCTCATTAACTCACTCTTAATTACTCTCTAATATTTGAAATAACTCATCAAGTTTAGGTGTCAATATTATTTCTGTTCTTCTATTCAGTTGACGACCTGTGCTATCATCGTTAGCTGCCTTGGGAGAAAACTCACCTTTGCCAGCGGCCGTAACATTGGCAGTAGCCGCTCCGTTTTCAACCAGGATTCTTACTATTGAAGTTGCTCTAAGCACGCTTAAGTCCCAATTATCCTTCAAATATTTATTCCCAGTATTAATAGGCACATCATCAGTATGGCCTTCAACTACTATATTTACGTCGCTATTATCTTTTAATACTTGCGCTAACTTTTTTAGGGCACTCACCCCTTTAGGATCTACAGTAGTACTACCTGAGTTAAATAGTAGCTGTTCTGCCAATGAAACGTATACTTTTCCATTTTTCACCTCAATCGTCAAGTCATTTTCTTTGAAATTCAAGAGTGCCTCACTTACCTTTTGCTTTAGCGCATTTACTGCCGCTTCCTTCTCCGCTAAGACACGTTCCAACTCTAGTACTTTTTCTTCTCTTTCAGCTAAGTCAGCGGCTAATTTTTCATTCTTCTGACTTGCTAGCGCTAACTCTGTTTCTAGTTGCAATAATTGCTTTTCTTTTGCTGCTAAGTCTTGGTTGAGCTTGCCACTGTTGCTAGTTACCCTATCATAATAATCACTAAGTGTCTTATACTGCGACTGCAGAGAGTCAAATCTATTCCTCCCTTCAAGTAAATCCAACTTGAGATTTACTACCGTACTTTTTTCACTTGCCAATTGTTTTTCTAAATCAGCAATACTTCCCTCCTTTGATG
>JBKEFO010000161.1:0-7660 GCA_046709585.1 Marivirga sp. | reverse complement strand
TAGATTCACTTGCTAATACAGAAAATGTATCTCCTTTATTTGGCTTAATAAGAAGCCAAAGAGGCTTAGTATACCAGTTAGAAGATACAGCGGTTATCAATGATATCATCAAAAGGGAGGACATCAAGTCTTTATTCCCAAGAAACACTCGATTAGTGTGGGACGTAAAGCCAACTGATGTAGATGGTGGTATGCAATTATTAGAGCTTTATGTGGTAAAAACCCAAAGAGGTGACAAGGCCATGTTAACAGGCGAAGTTATCAACGACGCACGCCAAACGTATGATGATGTAGGACAGCCAGCTGTGGACATGAGCATGGATCCAACAGGCGCTAGAAAATGGTCGAAGATCACTAGAGAGAATATTGGTAACCAGATTGCCATTGTTTTGGATAACTATGTGTATTCAGCACCAGTAGTAAATAGTGAAATACCTAATGGTAAATCTATCATTCAAGGTAACTTTACCATGGAAGAGGCTAAGGATTTAGCGAATATATTAAAGGCAGGTTCTTTGCCAGCGCCAACACGTATTGTAGAAGAAACGAACGTAGGTCCAACGCTAGGTAAAGAGTCACAAGCACAAGGTATCTTGTCTATTGTCGCGGGTTTAGCAATTGTACTTGTATTCATGGTTGCTTATTATGCTAAGGGTGGATTGGTAGCCAACGTTGCTTTGGTTTTTAACATCTTCTTTATTTTAGGAATCCTAGCACAGTTAAATGCTTCTTTGACTTTACCGGGTATAGCGGGTATTGTGTTAACCATTGGTATGTCAATTGATGCGAACGTATTAATCTTTGAGCGTATCAGAGAGGAAATGAGAGGTGGCACGCCATTGTTGAGAGCAATTACTGAAGGGTACAATAAGGCTTATAGTTCTATTGTAGATGCTAATATTACGACCTTCTTAACAGGGGCTATTTTGTATTGGTTAGGTCAGGGTCCTGTAAAAGGATTTGCCATTACCTTGATGATTGGTATTGCTTGTTCATTCTTCTCAGCAGTATTTATTACGAGAGTAATTGTTACGTGGATGAGCAAAAAAGGAGATGACAGCAAAATTTCATTCGCAACACCATTCTCAAGAAATCTATTAAAAAATGTTGCCATAAACTTTATGGGTAAGCGTAAAATGGCTTACATCGGGTCTAGTATTGTCATTGTTATTGGTGTGGTACTAATGGCTATGAATGGGTTAAACATGGGTGTTGATTTCACTGGTGGTAGATCTTATGTAGTACGCTTTGCTGAGCCAGTTACAGCTACTAGTTTAGATGTTGCTTTGGGTAGCTCTTTTGAAGGAAAAGGTGTTGAGGTGAAAACCTTTGGTGCTGATAATATCTTAAAAATCACTACCTCTTATTTAGTAGATGATGAATCGGCTGAAGCAGATACCCAAGTACAAGCATCTTTAATTAGTGGTGTTTCTGATGCGACCGGGATGAGCTATGTAAAAGATGAATCTCGTATGGGAGATAATGACTTTACCATTAGTGGGTCCTCTAAAGTCGGAGCTACTATTGCAGATGATATCAAGAACTCATCGCAAGAGTCAGTAATTTTCTCTTTAATAGCGATCTTCATTTATATCTTAATTAGGTTTAGAAGATGGCAGTTTGGACTAGGTGCCGTTGTTGCGTTATTCCATGACACATTAATTGTATTATCTGCTTTTGCCATTGCTAAAACTTTTGGAATAGCATTTGAAATCGATCAAGTATTTATTGCGGCTATCCTAACAGTTATTGGTTACTCAATTAATGATACTGTGGTTGTATTTGACAGGGTAAGAGAGACTTTAGGGATAAACTCTAAGGAGTCTAATGAAGATACCTTTAATACGGCTATTAACAATACCATTAGCCGTACATTAATGACATCAATCACTACCTTATTGGTAATTTTAGTGTTGTTCATCTTCGGTGGTGAAGTATTAAGAGGCTTCTCTTTTGCTTTATTAGTGGGTATAGTAGTAGGTACTTATTCTTCGATATTTATTGCTACGCCAATTGTATTGGATTTAGCAAAAGGAAAGAAGAAAGTGGTAGAAGCATAATTAGAATAAATAATATGATACCAAGGCCCGGCGATTTTTCGTCGGGCTTTTTTGTGATTAATTTATTGGGTCTGATTTTTAGAAATATGAAGTAATAAAATTGCGTATATATTATTAATTAGATTTCATAAACCGTTATATTGGATATTAACTTGATATTAAATGAGAAAATTAATGATGGTATGCTTGTTATTAAGCCTACTTACCCATGCTAGCAGTGCACAAAAAAAGGTAAAATTTGGGGAGATATCCACTTCAGATTTTAATGTTCCAGAGCAGATAAGAGACGCAAGTGTAGGAGCGGTTGTACTATTAGATCAAGGAAAAACAACTTTTGACCAGAACTTTACAATCACACTTACGATCCATGAAAGGATATTAATATTAGACAATACAGAGTTTGATAGAGCCACCATAAAAATACCATATTATCGAGATGGGTATGTAAACAAGATCAAAGCCGCCGCTTATAATATAGTTGATGGCCAGGTTGTTCAAGACAAATTATCTCGCAAAGAAATCTTTACGGAGAAATTAGTTGACGAAAGGCTTGTCGAACGGTTTACTATCCCAAACGTCAAGGAAGGAAGTATTATTGAATACACCTATACCGTGGGTTCTAAAAACTATTATAATTTGAACACCTGGTATTTTCAAACTTATGTTCCAGTGCTGTATTCTGAATATACCGTCATCATGCCGTCCTTTTTCAATTATAGGCAAAACTTATCCGGTATTCTATCAATCTCTGATTATCAGGTGACAGCAGAAAACGGAAATTTGGGCACCTACCGCTTTACGAATGTAAAAAAGGTATTTATTGCAGAGAATGTTCCAGCGTTTAAAAAGGAGTCATTTATAACTAATTCTGATAATTATATATCAAAAATAGTGTTTGATTTAATTGACTATACATGGCCAGATTCAAGAACTAATGTTGTAAATCCATCGACCTATGCTGAACTAAGTGAAAAATTAGTAAGCCAGTTCTACTATGAAGGAATTTACAAGGGGAATTCCTTCCTTAAAGATGACCTTGAGGTGATTACTGATGTCAGCATGTCTGATTTAGAAAAGGCCAAAGCAATCTACACCTTCGTTCAAGGGAACTTTTATGTTGATAGAACAACAGATTATGACAATATCCGGAAAGTATATAATGAAAAGAAAGGCTATCCTGTTGATGTCAATTCGGTGTTAACGGCTATGTTAGTGAGGGCAGGATTGGATGCGCACTTGATCTTGGTTAGTGATAAGGCACATGGTAAAATTAATATGTTTTATCCTGCAAGAGGGAACTTTAATTCAGCGATTACCATGGTGGATATAGAGGGGGAACGTTATATGCTAGATGCGTCAGAGTCTTACCTGGCATTTAATATGTTGTCGCCCAATACCATCAACGATAATGGTTTATTTGTTTCAGAGAATAAAAAAGGCTTAACACCTATCGACTTCAATAATTATTTTACAGAAAAGTCAGTAGCAGAGTTTCAGGTAGATGCCACAGGGACAGTGAAGGGCTCTATTAATGCCATCCAGAGTGGTTATGCTGCGTACAGCTTGCTTAACAGGCATGATGGCGATCTAGAGATTTATAAGGAGTCTTTCGAACAGACCAATAAAGACTGGGTTATCGATTCACACGAAGTAATGGTCGATGATGATACCTATGATGTTTCAGAGAAAATTGATTTTACAGCGCCGCCACTATTATCAGATTTAGGTGACATGATTATTTTTAAGCCTATAGTCTATAATCGAATTGTGGATAATCCTTTTAGAGAAGAAAATCGAAACCTTCCAGTAACCTTGGACCGTCCATTGAATTATTTAGTTAATTGTACTATTGCACTCCCGGAGGGCTATGAGATTGTTGAATTGCCTGAATCTAAGAGTGTAGCGCTACCCGGTAATAAGGGAGAGTTTAACTTTAGTTGTCAAGTGGTGGGAAATAATATTTCAGTCGTCTCCACTATTAGGCTTTACGAAACAGAATATAGTGCCGAAGAATATTATTGGTTAAAGGAGTTTCAGGCTATAATTATAGAAAAGCATAAGGAAGAGGTTGTACTAAAAAAGAAAAGTTAAGAGATGAAGTGTTTGTATTACCTATTAATCAATCTTCTGTGTTGCGGTGCTGTTTTTGCCCAGAGTAATTATAAAGTGAGTGCCATTCCAAGTGAGTTGAGAAGTGGACAAGATGCTGTTATACGGAATGAGTATGGCCGTTTTGAGGTGTTGGCGAAGGATAAGTGTCAATACATGGAAAGAAGAGTCGTTACTATCTTAAACGCCAATGCAAAAGGGCATGCTGAGTTATCATTAAATTATAGTGAGGACATAAAAATTAAAAAGATTGAGGCTTTTCTTTACGATAAACATGGTAATCTTGTTGAAAAATACAAAGAGAAAGACTTCATTGATCATAGCGCCATAGATAATGGTACGCTCTACGATGATAGCAGAGTAAAATACCTCAACCTTAAGAAAGAAAGTTATCCTTATACTGTTGAGTTCAACTATGAGCTAGTTTATAATTATTTATTCCATACACCAGATTGGTATGTTTTTAACGACTATGATCTTAGTGTGGAGAAGTCTTCCTTTGAGTTAGTATACCCTGTTGCACTCCCATTAAGATATAAAACTATTAATACGGAGGTAGCGCCAATAGAATCATTTGCTAATGGTAATTCTAAGTTAAGTTGGACCTTTAGCAAGCTTAAAGGTAGGTCGCGCGAACCATTCAGCAATGGCCTATTGGACTTTACGCCAATTATCAGAACATCCCCGACGAAATTTATGTTTGATGGCTACGAAGGTGATATATCTACTTGGGACGGATTTGCATTTTTTCAAAATGAATTAGACAGGGACTTGGGTGCCGTACCTGAAGCAGTAGCAAGGGACATTAAAGACTTAGTCAGTGAGCTGCCAAGTGAGAAAGCGAAGATTCGAGCAATCTACAAGTATATGCAAAGTAACACACGTTATATAAGTGTGCAATTAGGTATTGGTGGTTTTAAACCTTTTCCGCCTGCTTATGTAGCAGAAAATGGTTATGGTGATTGTAAGGCCTTAACTTATTATACTAAATCACTACTAGCAATAGCGAATATTGAATCACAATATTCATTAATATCAGCAGGTGATAATCCAAGAGCGGTTGATCTTGCCTTCCCTAATAACAATTTTAACCACGTAATATTATGTGTTCCTAATGCAGGAGATACGGTCTGGCTAGAATGTACAGATCAGAAAATTCCTGCAGGCTATTTAGGTAGTTTTACAGCAGATCGATACGCGCTCTTGCTCCATAATAATGGATCTTCGAAGCTAGTAAAGACACCGAAGTACCTCGGAAACAAGAATAGAATTATCATGACGGCTTCTCTAGATTTAGCGGCAGACAACAATGCTAAGGTTCAGTTAGATTTAAATATGCTCGGAGTAGGTGTTGAGTACAATGGTCTTTCTTACTATATCAACAGAAGCCAAGTAGACCAGGAGAAATGGATAAATAGGTTTATCTCATTGCCGGACTTTCGAGTAAATGATTTTGCTTTTGTGCAGCATGACGATAGTATTCCTAAAATTGATGTGATGGCACAATTTGATGTTCGTAGCTATGCTACTGCTGTTTCAGATCGTTTATTATTTAATATGTCAAGCCTTATCCCGATAGGTAGCAGGCTAAAGGCAGATGATAATAGAGAAAGTCCGATCAATTTAAGAGTTAATTCCTCTTTTGAGTTGATAACGAATGTTCAGTTTCCAGCGTATTATACAATAGAAAAGATGCCAGCAGGAAAAAGCCTAGAAACAGAATTTGGGACCTATAATATTACTTATAAGGAAAATGAAAATGGGATAAGCTGTAGTAGAATGCTGTATTTTAAGAACGGCACTTATGGCAAGGATAAGTACAATGACTTTGTGCACTTCATGAATGAAATAAAAGCCCTAGAAAGCCAAAGGGTTATGCTAAGGAAGTCTTCTTAGGAAAGACAGTAAACCCATTGTCGCCCATTGTAAAAGAGTTAGTGCTTTATTTATTCTTTCACTATGAACTCTTCTAAATCGTTCAGGGTAATATTTCCTTCATAATACGCTTTGCCGAAGATCACTGCAAAAACACCCATATCGTCGAGCTTGCGAATATCATCAATGCCACGAACACCCCCACTTGCTAATACCTTAATTTCAGGAAACTCTTTAAGTATAGAGGCATACAATTCAAATGCAGGACCTGATAACGATCCTTCTTTGCTTATTTCAGTTGTCTTCACATATTTTAACCCGCGCTCATAGAAGTACCCGATATGCTCTAATATGTCAAGATCTGAACTTTGCTTCCAACCATTATAAGCTATTTTACCATTTAAGGTATCTGCTCCTAGCGTGATTTTCTCTCTTCCGTAGGACACTATCCAAGAAGCGAAAAGTTCTTTTCTTTCTACAGCAACAGATGCGGCTGTAATATAATCAGCACCATACTCAAAAGCTTTGCTGATGTCGCCGTCGGTGTGTATTCCTCCAGTAAAGTCTAATTCTAAGTCAGTATAACCATTTAAGGCCTCCAATATATGATAATTCACGGGAGAGCCTTTGTGCGCCCCGTCTAAGTCTACTAGGTGCACGACCTTGATACCATGATCTTCCAACTTCTTAGCTACATCAATGGGATCTTCGTCGTAGACTTTGGCTTCATCAATTTTAGCCCCTTCTACTCGAATAATTTTACCGTCTTTTATAGCAATTGATGGAATTATCTGTATCATATGGTTCTGGTTTATGGTTCTAAATTAAATAACAGCGGCACGAAAATATATGAAAATACTACTATCTAATTGTTATATATTATCAGCTAATTATACTTAGCGGTCATTTTGTGATAATGTATTGAAAGTAATGATTTAAAGTGATCTTTACAAGATAAAATAAGTAAATAAGTCTATAAATAACCTTATTTTAGCGATTATTGAGCAGACTATAATGGACCCATATCAAGAAAAAATTCACCAAAGAATAGCGCGTTTTGTACCAGAGCCAGCAGTGAACGAAGCATATCATCTTTGGGAAAAACGTCCTTTCCGCTTTATTATTAGCAAAGCAAGAAATTCAAAATTAGGGGATTTCAGAAAGAGGCCAAATGATGCTTTGGCCGTGATTACAGTCAATGAAAACCTGAACCCTTATAATTTCTTAATCACCTTTGTACATGAGGTTGCACATCATTGGGTATATGAAGAATTTAAAAACCAGGTTGCACCCCACGGCATAGAATGGAAAAAGCAGTTTGCGTCTTTGATGGAGCCATTTCTTTTGGCAACAATCTTTCCTCAAGCTGTACTAGGCCCATTGAAACGCTATATGATCAATCCCAAGGCATCTTCTCAGAGTGATATACGGTTAGCATCTGCATTGGCCTTGTTTGATGAGAATAGGGGAGGTCAGGAAGGCATTGCGTTGCATACGTTGACAGTAGGGACCGCTTTTTTATTAGAGGATAGGACATTCCAAAGTATTGAGAGCAGGCGCACGCGTGTACGGTGCAAAGAGTTAGAGTCTGGTAGACATTATCTGGTGCACAAACT
>JBKEFO010000160.1:0-7664 GCA_046709585.1 Marivirga sp. | reverse complement strand
GTCGTGCTTTTCTTTGCTCAACAAACAGGCACCACAGGCGGTGAAATCAGACATACTGAAATAAGGACAGAAAGTTCGAGTACTAATAATAGTATAAATTAGAATATGGAAGAAGAGGATCATTGATGATTAGAAGTGAAAAACAGGGTTTTATAGAGCTCATTAAAATATCATTACCCTACTTAGTTGCCTGCACAGCCTATGCTATAGTGATATTGATCCTAGAAGAAAAGTTTGGCGACCACATCTTAAAACTATCCTCTCAGATAGGCTCAGTTTTTGGTCTGGCCGTTGCTTTTTTCCTTGGGTTCAGAATGAATTCAGCCTATGATCGGTGGTGGGAAGCGCGAAAAATATTTGGAGAATTAACCAATACCGCTAGAAGCTTTACAGCAAAAATTTATACCTATTTACAAGCGCCAGCTAACCTAAAAGCAGAGCACAAAGTAATGCGAATTGATACCGCTATGGAGCTCATTGACTTAAGCTGCGCCTACATCAATCAGCTCAAGAATGAAATCCACGAAACACCACATCCGCTTTACGATAAAGACACCCATTTGCTTTATAATAAATGTGCTATAGTCACCAGCAATAAGGTAAGTAACGAACTTTTAATAGCCCTATCTCTGAAGATTGAAATGGTATTTGCAAAAAAGGCTAACATTGAAAAAAGTGACCTGATGCAGCATATTAATCAGTTTTATGATTTACAAGGGAAAGCTGAGCGTATCAATAATACACCCTTTCTAAAAATATACAGTGCCTTCACCAGGGCTACTGTTGTTATTTATGTGATGATGATTCCTTTCATTATAGGAGATATTGACATAGGAGGAGAAGAAAGTCAGCTAGAATTATTGGCCATCCCCCTATTTGCTATTGTGAGTACCCTCTTCCTCACCATTAATAAACTAGCTAATTTATATGGCGATCCGCTGGAAGAAAATAAGACCTCTGTACCCATTGACCAAATCTGCCAAACCATTATTGGTAATTGCCAAGAGGTAAAGGCTAAACTGAAATAATCGATCAGTAGAACGAGCTTCCATCGGACCAATGCTAATTATCTAATAGGTGCAGACTGAATCAATATCATATTTGCGTCACCGTCTATCTCCAATCTAATTATTTACTATATTGCAAAAGATCATCTACTACTAATCTGGCATTAAATGAAATTCAGTAGCAAAAAAGACACACTTTTCAGTATTGTTGTTATTGCTCTACTACTTCTATTAGGTACATTTGTTTTTTTCATGATCCTTAAAGCCCCTCAGCATATAACGGACTATTTTATACTCATTCCGATCATAATAGTATTTATTTTGCTGACCTGGATTTTCTTTGGAACCCATTATGTACTAAACCATCAATCACTCTCCTATACATCTGGTCCTTTTCGCGGAAAAATAGAAATTGCGTCGATAAGAGAAATTATTGTTGGACAAACATTGTGGGTGGGACTGAAACCAGCGACTGCAAGGAAAGGCTTGCTTATTAAATACAATAAATATGATGAGCTTTATATTAGCCCAATAACGAACGCCTCCTTTATCGAAAGCATCTTAAATCTTAAAAGCGACATCAAAGTGTCACAATAAATATCGTAAGAAGCTATATTTATTAAAAAAAACGTGATTCATTATGCTTATCAAGCAGATAAAATCTAGACTAGTTCCTTAGTATTAGAAATGTGAAACCCTTTAAAATAAAAAGCTTAATTTAGAGTAGTAGAAAATTTTACCTAAATGCATTCTAGTGTAACTGACTATATAATAGGCGCTAAACAATGGCGAGCAGAGATGGAGCTAGTACGAAAGCTTATATTAGTGAATGGCCTAACAGAAGAATTTAAATGGAAGGCACCTTGCTATACCTACAAAGAAGCAAATGTGCTCATGATCGGTAATTTCAAAGCTTATTGTACTATCAGCTTTTTTAAAGGTGTTTTATTTAAGGATGAGGAAAAACTACTGAAGAAACCGGGAGAAAACTCCCAGTCGGTGCGTATGTTTACTTTCACAAATGTCGAAGCAATACTACAGCAGGAAGCGACTATTAAAGCCTATATCTATGAAGCCATTGGTATTGAAGAGGCAGGGCTTAAAGTACCTTATGAGCAGTCTAAAAAGCTGGACTTTCCGGCTGAGCTGATACAAAAGATACAAGACCATGCTCTATTTAAAACTGCATTCGAAGCGCTGAGCCATGGCAGACAACGCGGCTATAACTTATTCTTTAGCAGCGCTAAACAAACAGCGACACGTAGCCGCCGAATAGAAAAGTACGCGCAGCGTATTATAGATGGCTTTGGAATTAATGACTGCGTCTGTGGTCTTTCCAAGAAGACCCCTAACTGCGATGGCTCTCATAAAACCTTAGCAGAACAGATCTAACCTCTGGCCTCTTAGCCTATTATAGAATGACTGACTTCATTAGCACTTTAACGCACCAATTCACGCAAAACATTAACACACAAATTGCCTTGAAACAAAAGGTCTACCTGAGGAATCAATTTGAATTCTATGGAATAAAAACGGAGAGGAGAAGGGCTATTCAAAAACCATTTCTAGCAAAGCAGTACCTGCCAGCCAAAGAGACCTTAATTCAAATAGTAACTGCGCTTTGGCAAAAGCCACAAAGAGAATTTCAATACTACGCACAAGAGCTAGTATTGAAATATATAAAAGACTTCGAGAAAAAGGACGTTGAGTTATTAGAGTACATGGTCACCCATAAATCATGGTGGGATACTGTTGACTTTATAGCTACTAAATTATTGGGGCCGTATTTTAAATTATATCCGGACCAACAAAGGGTATATGTACAGAAGTGGATAGCCTCCGATAATATTTGGCTCCAGCGTGCAGCCTTATTGTTTCAGTTAAAATACAAAGAGAACTTAGACACTCACGTATTAATTAGCGTCATTATTCCTTTACTAGCATCGAAGGAGTTCTTTATTAACAAAGCCATAGGATGGGTTTTAAGAGAATATAGTAAAACAGATCCTGCATGGGTCATTGATTTTGTTAGTAAAACTGATCTTAACGCTTTAAGTAGAAAAGAGGCATTAAGCGTATTGAACAACAGAAATAGAACAACTTACTAAACTATGGATTTAGAAAAGAACAAAGCCAATGCCATCGCTTTTTATAGGATGGCCTATGAAGGCATGCCACAACAAGCAGTAGCCGATTTTATTGGTGAGGAATATACTCAACATAACCCTGACGTAGCCAATGGCACCCAAGGATTCATAGCCTATTTTGAGCGCATGCAGCGAGAATACCCTGATAAATCGATTGAATTTGTGCGGTGCATAGCCGAAGGAGATTTAGTGTCGCTACATACCCATCAAATATGGCCTGGAAATGATGAATATGTAACCATGGATTTTTTTAGGTTCGATGCTAAAGGGAAGATCTGTGAACATTGGGATGCTATTCAACAGATTCCAGAGAAATCAGCAAATGAGCATACAATGTATTAGAACAGATACGCCCCTATACCCAAATTCTTCATCACAAAAAAAGGACTCCTAAGGTCGCTGTCACACTTTGATACAAAAAATACGGTAGGATGAAGATAAATTTTATTCTTCAAAATAATGATACCTTCGCAGCACATTTATACTATATGAGGACAGAAGATTATCAAGCGAAATTAGACCTAGCCATTGACCACTTAGCAGACGCCGGCTATTTTATTTGGGATAACTTTCTAGATAGCGAGCAAGTACGTGCATTAAAGGAAATTGCCCATCAAGGCCAAGAAAAGGGTGCCTTCAAAAAAGCTGGTATTGGAAAGCAAGTATTACAGCAAGTAGACCGTTCCATCAGGGGTGATTACATTCAGTGGATTGATAAGGAAAATGCTGACCCGCTACTGCAAAGCTACTTAGACCAAATAGCTGACCTAAAAGACTATATCAATCAAACTTGTTACTTAGGGCTGAAAGACTACGAAACGCATTTCGCCATTTATCCAGAGAACACTTTCTACAAAAAACATGTCGACAGGTTTCAGCAAAATGCACACCGGGTGCTGTCGTTCGTGCTATACCTCAACGTAGGCTGGGAAGCTAGTGATGGGGGTGAATTAGCCATATACCCCACTAACCCACAGGAGGCTACCATAGTAAACCCTTTAGCAGGTCGTTTAATACTTTTTAGAAGCGAACTCCTGCATGAAGTCTTGCTTGCACATAAAGCAAGATATAGCATCACTGGCTGGATGTTAGATACAAAAATAGGCTTAAGCTTTTTACCTTAATCTTTTATCCTTGGGATGGCATAAATGGCCTCTTGCCTGCCATCAATATAATAGATACTTTCTCCAGTAAAGAAGGCTTCCTCCTCCAACATAATTCTTATTTCTTTCTCCCATTCCTCTATATAAACGGATGCATTGAGCTCTATAGAATAAGCCGTATTAGGGAATAGCGGATAGTCACCTGAGCCTGGTACGCCCCCTTGCTGATCCCACATCCCGATAGTCGGTCCTGCCGCATGGCCATGAAAACCAATAGGATGTGTATAGATGGTGGGATTTAGACCTGCTGCTTTGGCTTCTGCTAAGGCAGCGGCAAGCATCTCATTACCACTGTTGCCAGTTGTGAATTGCTTCGTTAAAAAATCTTGCACTTGCATTCCTTTTTTGAAGGCTTCCTTCAAATAGGCCGGCACATCATTTTCATTCGATCTAAGCACATAGGCATGTTGTTGAGTATCTGTATTTAAGCCTAAATACGTAATGCCAAAATCTACATGAAGTAAATCACCAGGCCCTATTATTTGCTTATCAGGCCTTTTGCTAAAGCTTCTTAAATGATCGAAATTTTCTGGATTAGCACGCTGCACGTCTACGGTCGGATGAAACCAAGTATCTAATCCCAAATCATTAATAGCTTGTCTGTACCACCATACCAGATCCTCCGTACTCGTCACGCCAGGGGTAATGGCTTCGGTAGAAAAACCTCTGGCAATTATTTGATGAGCAATGCCGCATAGCTGCTCATAAATCACTGCTTCTGTTGCTGAGCGTGTTTCTAGCCAAGCAACGCCCAAAGGTTCTGCAGATACCACCTTCTTTTGTAATTCCTTAGGTAGATACTGCATAAAAAGCTCATATTCTGTCTTATTGAGTCCATCGGCATGCCCATAATCACCCGAATAGTTTAAGCCTATTTTTGTAGACTTCAGCTCTTTTAATAGGTCCATTAGACTTTCCCACTGGTCGGGCTCTAGTTCTGGGTCCCAAGCTTTCTTAAAGAACTCCCCTACCTGATAACGTGCAATAGCATACCCCTTTACCTGATCATCAGACTGGTGTAGCACCAAAATAGTTCGTCTTCTTGCGGCCATCCAGGTGGAAGGCAGCATGGTTTTAATAATAGGATCTTCATTGTACTCACGCGAGATAATCACCCAAGTATCAATTTCTGTGCGTTTCATTAAAGCTGGCAAGACCGTTTCAAACCTCTCCTTTAAAATTTCATCATGAAGCTTAGCCCGTTCACGAAGTGGGAGGATCTGAATCTGTTGCGCTATTGCTGGCATCGCGCAACAGTTGACAACAAGAAGAAATAAGCCTACAGTCAATTTGTTCATAATTATTTGCTGTATTCGGTTAGAATTGAGTAATATTTAAGTTGCCCACTTTTATCATAGGACTCTGAACGAACAAGTCCTACCTCAATGGCTATCCATTCTGATTGACGGCTCTCTCTTTTACCCATCATATTAATTTCTGTCACCGAGTTGATCTTAAAAGTATCATAGCTCCCAGCAGGCACCTTCATTGTCTCTTCAATCATGACCCTTCTGTCCACCACCCTAACCTCTAAGGTCATGGGCATGGGTCCATTCATGGTCATTTTCACGCCTCCATCTGGCAATTCTTGCCCTACACTCAACTTCTCTGGAAATGCTATTTGATCCACTTCCATCTTAATGTCCATATCCTTGAAAGAATCCATCATCTCGGCAGGAACATATTGCGAAATATCAAGGGTCACCACACCACTTTCACAAACAAACTCAACCTCTTTTTCCAGTACCAACTTATCTTTCTTATCAAAAGACATTAATTTAACTGCTGCAACAAGACCGGTAGTTGACTCCTCCAACCTTAGAATTTCAAAAGACTGTTTGCCTTGGTACTTATCTTTGCCATTGTAGTTCGCCATTGTCCATTTTTTACCTAGCTGTAAGCTATAATAAGGATTACAATCCTCTTGTGCAAAGCAAATACTGCAAGCAAAGATGATAGTAAGAAGTAAAGCAGTTATCTTTTTCATGGCATTGACATTATTAGTGGCGTATGAAAATACTTATTTATGCGTACAATTAAAAAATACTGATGTAAAATAATCGCTTATTTACACACCCTTTCTCAGCTCCTCCTCCATTTGGGAACGTACAAGAGACTTTAATTCCAATAGCTGCTTCTGAGTGTAGGCTGCCGCATCAATGGGTGGCAGCACTTTAACGCGGACAGTACCGGGCTTCATCAAAAAGCTTCCTGGCTTCATGAGCTTGGCAGCACCAACAACAACCACAGGAACCATTGATGCCTTTGCATCAATGGCTATTCTAAAGGCACCATCATAAAATGACTGCAACAAGGCCCCTGTCCTGTTCATAGTTCCCTCCGGAAATACCAAGATCGAACTCTCTTCTGCGAGCACTTTATTAAGTCTATCCTTACTTTTTTGTCTGCTGGCACCACTTGATCGATCGACCACCTCTGTGACCATTTTTATAATAATGCCAAATAATGGTATTTTAGTAAGTTCCTTTTTGGCCAACGCTCTAAACGGCAAATCAATAGCTTGCGGTAGGGCTGGGGTATCTAAAAACGAGGTATGGTTTACGACAAAAACATAATTTTTCTTCTTTTCCAGCACCTCACTGCCTTCAACCTTATAGGTAATTCGATTAAAGAAACTGAAGAGCAAGGACCATAATCGAATGGCTTTCCAGCTTAAGACTATCCCGCGTTTATAGAGCAAAGGAGGAATAATAAAGAATGGCAATAAGATGATCATAAAAACATGAAAAATCAATAATGCCCAAACAGTATACAGTATATGGAAAAACTTTTTCATTGAAAGTTGTATTTTTTCATTTTAGCTTA
The DNA here is from genome assembly GCA_046709585.1 of Marivirga sp. GTDB lineage: Bacteria > Bacteroidota > Bacteroidia > Cytophagales > Cyclobacteriaceae > Marivirga. The sequence continues at coordinate 521 of JBKEFO010000160.1, read as the reverse complement.
CTTCTACAAAGATGCTCAAAGTTTTTAAAGATTATAACTGTACTTATGTAATCATTAAACTTATTATTTGAGAAAAATTTTAACTTATTGTAATAAATAGATTCAAGCTGTGTACTAATGGGGTAAACTATCAAGAATGACTGAAAAGGAAAAAGCGCATATTTTTAATGAATGGATTGCAAAGTACAAAGCTTTGCTTTTTAAAGTAGTGCGTGCATATGCCTTCAATATGGAAGACCGTGACGACCTCTTTCAGGAAATATCAATACAAGTATGGCAATCTATACCTGCCTTTAAACATCAATCACAGACTTCTACCTGGTTGTATAAGGTAAGTCTAAACACTGCAATAAAGTGGGTTAAAAAAGCCAGCAAACATCAACAGCACTCCTCCCCATTAAATGAGGACTTGATATTGATTGAAAAACCAGAAAGTAAAGACGAACGCATAGATTGGATTTACCAAGAGATTGCAAAAATGGATAAAATAGATCGCTCCTTAACGCTGCTCCTGCTGGATG
>JBKEFO010000159.1:0-7708 GCA_046709585.1 Marivirga sp. | reverse complement strand
ATGGGCGCACATTGGGAGTTATGGATGCTACAGCAAGGTGGCATGAATAATATGGAAGCTTTGAGAGCAGCCACTTTAAATGGTGCAAATTACCTGGGTTTAGATGAGCAAATTGTTTCATTAGCCGTAGGTAAATTGGCAGACCTAATTGTGATGGATAAAAACCCACTAGAAGATATTAGAAATAGTAACACAGTAAGCTATACCATGGTAAATGGTAGACTGTATGATACATCCACTATTAATGAGATTGGTAATCATGCTGCAGAGCGCACACAATTCTACTGGGAAAATAACAACTTTAATCAGGCCTTCAACTGGCATGAGTTAGCTGAAAGTTATATGAAGGTACGCTGCAGCTGTGAGGAAACACATTAAAAACAAGCTCTAAATACAATGCTTGTTGCAGTTTCTTCTACATCTATCAGCTGTATTTTTAAGTAGAGGGTGAAGCCTTAGTTCTCAGACAGAACTAAGGCTTCACTTTTTATAGCTTAAGTATGAGTTGACAATCCTTCAGGCTCTTTTCTTAAATGCTCCGGAAAATCAATGATTAAAACAGCTTAGGTTACCCAATGGTTTATGACATCGGCTATTACCCACTTTCCTTCCACTTTTTTCAGATGAACTACATATCCATAATAAGCTCCTCTACCTACCGCTACTCCAAATAAAGCCTCATCAGCTGCTCCGTTAAAACTCACTCTTGAAAGCGCAACTCTTGCTGCAGTTTCTCCATATTGCAATTGAAAATTATTCCACATTTCTTGGGGTGATGTGCCGTTAGCATCTGAAAAAATACTTAGTAACTCATCTCGATTTATGATAACTACTTGCTTGTTGGTTCTAAACTTCGATGCTTCAAATAGTAAAGAATCATTAGCAACTACTGCCAGATTCTGCAACAAATTAGCTTCTATCTCAGGGTATTGTTGCCTTACATAGTCAAGGTAATATTCACGGATATTGAAACTAGACAGGTTACCAAAAGACTCCGCTTCTACTACCGCCACCTCATCCTGAAAAAAATCCGAATCTAGAAAGGTGGAGTATAATTCATATTCAACATTTGCCACTGAAGGCTCTACATCATCAGTATTGCACGCAAAAGCAATGACGGATATTAAGGAAAAAACTAATAAAGACTTATACATAGGTTGAAATTTTATTGTAAAACTGTAAAATAACTTACATAAGCACATCCTTATAAGCAAACTATCTAAGGAAAATGTTTCCGTAAGCAATACCCCTTTAGCAATCATGTTAAAGAAAGCTCAGTCTTATATCCCTCATACTACTACATATACTTTTTGGTAGCACTAGGACAATTTGATAATAGCCCTAGTGCTCAAGAAGCACTAGGGCTTGTTTTTTTTTTGTTTTAGTGGAATAAATAGCTTGACCTAAGCAAGCAGAATGTCAAAATAATAATTGATAGTTTGAAGTAAAATGGATATTAAGCTTGAGCAGAAAGTAGCATTCAAAATATTAGGACTACAGGTCCACAGTTAGCAGTGGTCAATAAAAGTTATGCCAGTCAATTTCGATGTCCTTATTGCGTAATTAGTCTAAAAAATTGATTTGCATTTAAATAAGAGGTTAATGACTTAAAAATTAAGACAAAAAAAAGGGTGCTTATCAGCACCCTTTTTTTGTCTATGAAATCAATTGAATTTATTTAATCTTTTATCACTTCAACTCCTTTATTTTCAGTTAACCAATTATTGTATTGGCTTTCAGTCATGCTTATTTTCATTTTCTGAGCATTAACAGCAATTCCTTCTACTTTTACAATCGTAATGAATGGGAAATTTTGTTGCCTTACAACTCCGTCAATTAATAAGTCATAACCAGGGCCACCTTGTTCCAAAGCGTCATCAATAGCATCTTTTAAATTAAAGCCTATTCGTAAGAAATAAACAGCTTTTCCTTTTACTCTTGTTCCTACGGATTTGTCAATATTTAGGTTTACATTTTTTGTGCTCATTGTAGTAAAATCAACAAGTCTATGAGAACAACTTGCAAGTAATACAACCATTGTAAAAGCAAAAATTGGTAATTTTAAATTCTTCATATAAATTATTTTTGGTTAATTTTTTGCATATATAAGAAAGGTTTAGCGCATAGAAAAGTAAAACCTCAAAAAATGTCTTAAATTATTTTAAGCTTCCGGTACGATGACCTTGATTTTTTTGAAGAAAGATCAAATGTTGCTTTACTTATAGCAAGATTAAAACTTCCGCAACATCTTCAAAGACATAAAAGGCATTAACCACCTAAAATAACCCCAAGGATAAAATGGCACATAGGCTGTCGCTTTTTCTTTGTTAATAGCCTTTACCAATAGTCTTGCTCCTTTATCAAGTTCAATGATAAAAGGCAATGGCTTGCCAGGCACATTGGCAACATCGGTCATCTCAGATTTGATATACCCAGGAAAAATCGTTGATACCTTGATAGGCGTTTTTAATACATCTACTCTCACACCTTCTGCCAAGTTAGCGACAGCTGCTTTGGTAGCCGCATAAACTGTCAGAGCTCGACCATAGCCCCTAAATGCCGACATAGAAGAAATGACCACCAGATGCCCATAATTTTGCGCCCTGAAAATTTGTAAGGCTGCCTCAAATTGACTTAGGGCACCACAGAAATTTGTGACAGCGGTTTGCATATTAGCTGCTTCGAAACCCTTACCAATTGAGCCTCCCCTTCCCATGCCTGCATTGACGATCACACGATCTATTGACTGACCAGTACTAGCGAAATCAGCCTTAAAAGCAGTGAACACTTCAAATACTGCTGCTGCATCGGTCACATCTAAAGGCCTAATGTATACTGCTATCTTGGGATTTATCGCCAGCAACTCGGCTTCAAGAACCTCAAGATTATCCATCCTTCTGGCGCACAAAGCAAGGTTGCAGCCTTCCTTAGCAAATTCCAATGCCATTCCTTTACCCAAGCCACTGCTGGCACCTGTTATGATAATATTCTTTCGCTTCACCATTACTTTATTTAGTAGACACTTTAGTAAATACTGTATAAATATTAGGACCCAATATAGCAGAATTTAGCGCAGCTATAAAATAGGGTAATTTAAAAACAGAGCCTGCAGTTCGGCCCATTGGTATGCTCATACGGTATTAAGTCCAAAGGCCCATAATACCTAGTTCATTGCCATTTCCTTATTTTTCCGATTTCTTTTTCCTACATTCCTACCACGAACCATTCACAAGAACCGAATGTGTCGACACAAAAAAAATAGCATATGAAAAATCTTCTTACAGTATTCGTTTTAACTGCAATTTTGATTTCCTGTCATACAGCAGACAAAGAAAAAGCTGAAATCAAGGAATCGGCTGAAACTGAAAGCGTAATGGACACCATCCGATTAAAGCCTATTAATACGGACGAAGCTTTAATTGCCACCGCACTAATGGCCGTTCCAAAGAATAGCCGATCGCGCGCTAAAGTCATTGGATACAATATGGCGGGTGAATTTGTTACCCTACGAGAAGGAGACAATGAATTTATATGTTTGGCAGATGATCCCAAGAAGGATGGATTTAATGCCGCTTGTTACCACAAGGACCTTGAGCCTTTTATGGCTAGAGGACGAGAACTGAAAGCAGCGGGAAAGACAAGACCGGAAATATTTAAGATTCGTGAGGAAGAAGTGAAGTCAGGTACATTAATTATACAGCCAGGATTGACTTTACAGCTCTATTATGGCATGAAAGCAACCTATGACCCTGCAACAGCTCAAGTTGCTGGAGCGCAATACCGATATGTCGTTTATATGCCTTGGGCTACGGGCGAATCTACCGGTTTACCGACAGTACCAAGAACACCAAACCAACCTTGGCTTATGGATGCAGGAACACATAGAGCGCACATTATGATTACACCCATACAAACGGACTGAGCACAATCATCTTTCTTAAAAAAGCCTTTGGTAGTTTTAGCAGCTCTCCAGCTCCGTGGGATTTGTATTCCCGAGGAGAGATTGTAGGATTTACAATCCTATATAATTAGACATAAAAAAAGCCCTTCCAATGGAAGGGCTTGAACTATTTTCGAACCTTGATTTTAAAGGATATAGATTATGCCAATTGTGCTTCTAGCTTATCTGCTAAAACCTGCTTAGGCACTGCACCAATTTGCTTATCAACTACCTCACCACCTTTAAATACTAGTAAAGTAGGAATGCTTCTGATACCAAATTTTGCAGATACATTAGGGTTTTCATCTACGTTCACTTTCCCTACTACAGCTTTACCTTCGTACTCACTTGCTAACTCTTCTACAACTGGACCAATCATTTTACAAGGTCCGCACCATTCAGCCCAAAAATCCACTAAAATCGGCTGTTCTGATTTTATAATCTCTTCAAAATTGCTATCTGTAATTTCTATTGTTTTTGCCATTATTGTATTGTTAATGTTTTCTTATTCGAGAAACGGAAAGATACAGCTTTTTGTTTCTTTATTATTATGTAATCAAGCCGCATAAGTCACTTACATGACAATTTGCGCCTCCCTATTTACAATTCTTCTTGTACTTTACCACATTTCAACATTTTATCGCCAAAATAAGGATTCCTAATTTCAGGCTCATTGCTTAACCAAAATGCACCTTGGTTGTTGAAGGCCATGGGGCAGAATTGCTTATAAACTGTGGCCTCCTTTTTGTCGCTATTGGCTTTTACTACGCTGTACATCGAAGCACTCAGCTGATCGAAATCCTTTCTGATCATTTCCACATCTTCCTTCTCGGTCATGCCTTTTACCAGAGCCGCCAATTCATCCATGCCCTCACCTAAGCTAGCGGCTAATTTCGCTGCTGCTGATTTGGCTTCCTTGGCATCGGTTTTTACCAAAGCATTCTTTACTTTGAAATAGCCTGCAAGCATGCTTTCCAATTGTTCCTTACTCACGGCAGAAGCTTCAATTTTTGAAACCACTGTGCTATCCTCCATCATTTCACCATCCATCTGGTCCTGGTGGTCCATTTCGTCGTGCTTCATCTCTTCATGCTCTTCCGTTGCTTCCTTCTTTTCTGAAGTGCACGATTGAAAAATAAAGGCGCCAAAGGCTAAAGCTATTAATGCAATTCTAAAATTTGTCATATTCGATCCTATTTGGTGTCAATTGATATTAAAAGTAAAAATAATAAATAATACGTTATAATGCCCACGGCCGACCAATAATACGCTAGCAGGAAGCCCTTGATTTTACAATTTTATATTCCGTAACCTCAACGCATTCCCGATGACACTTACAGAACTCAAGCTCATGGCTCCTGCTGCCAGCATAGGGCTTAATAACAAGCCAAACATTGGAAAGAGCAATCCTGCAGCGATAGGAATACCTACCGTATTATAAATAAGGGCAAAGAATAAGTTCTGTTTGATGTTGCCCATCACCTGCTTGCTCAAGTGGAAAGCTTTTACTATGCCATCTAGATCACCTTTCACCAAAGTAATGCCTGCACTTTCAATAGCAACATCTGTACCTGTGCCCATAGCAATACCTACTTCACTCTGTGCGAGTGCCGGAGAATCATTGATGCCGTCACCAGCCATCGCTACTTTTTTACCTTCCGCCTGTAAACGTTTAATTTCAGCAAGCTTACCCTCTGGCAACATGCCTGCTTTAAAGTCTGTAAGGCCTAGGGTCTCTGCCACTGCAGCGGCAGTATCTTCATTGTCACCAGTGAGCATCATGACGGCTACACCATTTTCTTGCAAATCAGAAATTGCTTTTTTACTGCTTTGCTTTATAGCGTCTCCTATTACTACAAAGCCAATTACTTTCCCTTCCGAAGCTAAGAAAGAAACAGTTTTTCCTTGTTGCTGCGCTTTTTTGCTTAGCTTCTCTACTTCTGCAGTTAAAGTAGCATCAACTGAATCCATCATGGCTGCATTGCCTAGAGCCAATTTTTTACCGTCCACTTTACCCGACACACCTTTTCCAGTATGTGCTTCAAAGTCCTTTACCTCTCCTACTTCCAATTCCTGTGCTTGAGCGTAATTCACAGTCGCCTCTGCCAATGGGTGCTCACTCTGCTTGTTGATGGTGGCTATCCATTTTATCACTTCCTCTTTAGTATGTGAGCTATCGACTACAGTTACTTCTTCTACCGATGGCTTACCTTCTGTTAGGGTACCAGTCTTGTCCACCACCAAAATGTCAATTTTGTTCAGTGTTTCTAAGGCTTCAGCATTTTTAATCAGCACGCCATGTTGGGCACCTTTTCCTACTCCCACCATCACCGACATTGGCGTTGCTAGGCCCAAGGCACAAGGGCAGGCAATAATCAATACTGCAATAGCATTTACGAAGGCATAGACAAAACGTGGCTCGGGCCCAAAGATAGCCCATATCGCAAAAGTGATAACGGCTACGATGACTACTATCGGCACAAAGTAACCTGATATTTTATCCGCCAGCTTCTGAATAGGCGCCCTGCTGTGGCTCGCTTTTTTCACCATCTCAATAATTTGTGAGAGCAGGGTGTCGGCGCCTACTTTTTCTGCCTTTAGGGTGAAAGATTGGTTCCCATTAATGGTTCCCGCACTTACTTTATCGCCCTTACTTTTCGCCACGGCGACAGGCTCCCCTGAAATCATCGATTCATCTACATTGCTTCCTCCTTCTTCAATGATGCCGTCAACCGGAATTTTATCCCCGGGCTTCACACGCAAAACATCTCCCAGCTTGATGTCATTGATGGCCACTACCTCTTCCTTGCCATCCTTCACTCTAATCGCTTTGTTGGGCGCCAACTTCAGCAGTGCTTTTACCGCTGAATTGGTTTTACTATGTGCTCTAGCCTCAAGGAGCTGCCCCACCAGCACCAATGTTAGAATGACTGTTGCTGCCTCAAAATACACATGCACACTACCAGAATCTGTTTTAAATTGTGCGGGGAAAATATCTGGAAATAGCATACCGAAGACGCTAAATAGCCAAGCAGCACCAGCACCTATGCCAATGAGGGTGAACATATTCAGGTTCCAAGTTATGATAGAGCGGTAAGCACGCTCAAAAAACATCCATGTGGCATAGAACACAACCGGTAAAGACAAGGCTAATTGCACCCAATTCCAATATTTTACATCCAATAATTGAAAGAGTGGATTATTGGGAATCATCTCTGACATGGCAATTAGAAAGACTGGAATTGTAAAGCCTGCCGACAACCAGAATTTCTTAAGAAGCTTTTTGTAGGTGGTATTTTCTTCTTCGGCATCCGCCTCCTTGGGTACCAAGTCCATACCGCACTTCGGGCAACTTCCAGGACCCTCTTGCACCACTTCAGGATGCATAGGACAGCTGTACTCCGTACTGTTGCTGGCATCTTGTGCCTTTACCTCTTCTACTAAATCCATTCCACAAACTGGGCAGTCGCCGGGCTTGGCATAGATTTTTTCGCCCTCACAGTGCATAGGACAGTAGTATTTAGCGCCAGGCTTCGCCTTCCTTTTAATAGTTGGAAACGCTATCAATTCGTCGGGCTCCTCTCCTGGCATATGGATATCATATCGGTCTGTATCGCTTTGCACTGCTTCATGCAACTGCGCTATAGAGAAGCTTTTATTACTCTTGATCTCTGCTTCTTTCCTCTCAAGATTCACATGGACGTCTTCAACCCCTTCTAGCTGAGCAAGATTTTTCTCTACATGCTCCCGACAACCATTGCAGGTCAT
>JBKEFO010000158.1:0-7710 GCA_046709585.1 Marivirga sp. | reverse complement strand
GATTAATGATGAAGCAAGGGACTTATTGGGTGCTGATGTTGAAATTGAAAGCAGAAGTCCGATTTCGGATACCCTAGTAAATTTTTTAACAGATAAAGGGTTAGTACTTTCTGAAGAAAGAAGCTTTGCCAGTATGGTCTATTTCCCAAAAGATGGTGGCACTAGACTTATTAACGTGCGGGCAGTCGATGCGCGGTATCCTTTTTATGGTACGATTGAAACTTTGCCGCTAGCACCTGCAGCATCCTTTACTAAAAATAAACAAGCTCTTGTTGATAAAACGCTGATGCTACAGTTTGACGCCAAAGCGGGTGACGAAGTAAAAGTAGGGAATGCTGTATTTGAGATTGCTGCAGAGCTAATTAAAACACCAGGTCAGTCAGCCATTACTACTACTGTTGCACCACCTGTATTTATCCCTCTTGATGAGTTGGAAGCGACGGGTTTATTGAAAACGGGTAGTAGGGTAAATTATAAGTTGTACGGTAAGTTTCCAGAAGGGGTAGACAGTAAAAAGTTTTTCGAAGAAGAATTAAAGCCCACTTTAGAAAAAGCTGAAGTGCGTTTTGATGATGTGGAGGAAAGGAAAAAGGATTTAGGAGAAGCTTACAGTGATTTAACCGGCTTCTTAAACCTAACTGCCTTCATTGCCCTGCTTCTAGGTTGTATGGGCGTGGCCAGCTCGGTACAAGTTTATGTTAAGAGTAAAGTGAAAACAGTCGCTATTTTGCGTTGTTTAGGTGCTTCTTCTAGTCAGAGCATGTGGATTTACATGATTCAAATTGTGTTCATGGGAATGCTAGGCTCAGCTGTTGGTGTAGCGTTAGGAGTAGGTATTCAATATTATCTACCACAACTATTTGCAGATTTCTTACCCTTTGAAATAGAATTGAGCATTAGCGTAGCTGCGATCATCCAAGGCCTATTATTAGGCGTGATTACTGCCATCTTGTTCGCGCTAATACCACTTTTGGAAATTCGATCTGTTTCACCTCTTAAAGTACTTAGAGCCTCGTTCGAAGCAGCTACCAATGATATTAGTAAATATTTTGTTTACCTTTTAATTCTACTTTTCGTCTTCGGGTTCTCCTATTTACAACTAGGAGAATGGAAAGAGGCAGCCTATTTTACAGCTGGCTTATTTGTGTCTTTTTTGGTGCTCATAGCAGTCGGTACGGCAATTATTTGGGCTGTGAGGAAGTTTTTCCCGACCAAAAGCGCTTTTGTTGTGCGACAAGGCTTAGCCAATTTATATCGCCCCAATAATCAAACGCTACTGTTAGTTATTACTATTGGTTTGGGCACAGCGCTAATTTCCACCTTACTACTTAGCCAAGATTTGTTACTTGACAAAGTGAAGTTGAGCAGCAGCGAAGAGCAGCCAAATATGGTGTTGTTTGATATTCAGTCTGACCAAGTCCAAGAGGTAATTAAAATTGCCAAGGGAGATAGCTTACCTATAATTCAGGAAGTACCTATAGTAACGATGAAGATGAGCACTATAAAAGGTAATAGTGCTGAAATGATAAAGAAAGACACCACGCTTGGGGTTAAAGGCTGGGTGCTCAATAGAGAGTATAGGGTCACCTACCGCGCAGATCTAATCGACTCTGAAGAATTAGTTGAAGGAAGTTTTGGAGAAAAGGTGAGTGGTCAAGATTCTATATTTGTCTCATTAGAAGAGGGCATAGCCGAAAGTATGAATGTATCAATGGGGGATGAGATTATTTGGAATGTTCAGGGAGCACGTATACCTACTTATGTTGGCAGTATTAGAAAAATTGACTGGCAACGGGTGCAAACAAATTTTTTAATTTTATTTCCTGAAGGGGTTTTGGAAGCAGCACCCAAATTTCACGTGTTGCTCACTAGGTATGAGTCTCCAAAACAATCAGCTCAGCTACAGCAAAGCATCGTGAAAGCCTTTCCTAATATATCTATTATTGATTTGGATTTAATTCTTAAAACGCTGGATGAGGTACTAGGAAAGATATCCTTTGTGATTAAATTCATGGCTTTCTTCAGCATTATAACTGGTATTATTGTGCTTATAGGCTCAGTGAGTATTAGTAAATTCCAAAGAGTACAAGAGGCGGTACTATTGAGAACGATAGGTGCTAGCAAAAAGCAAATTCTTCAGATCAATTTTATGGAATATTTTTTCTTGGGTAGTATTGCCTCCCTAACGGGAATCTTTATTGCCTTACTGGCTTCGTGGGCTTTGGCCTACTTTAGTTTTGAAACCACTTTTATTCCTAATTTTCTTTCTATCACGATAACATACCTATTAATCACTGCTCTTACTGTTTTGATAGGCTTATTCAATACTAGAGAGGTCGTAAATAAGCCACCTTTAGTCATTTTGAGAGAGGAGGCGTAGCTAGCTTATTTCGTGGATGTCAATCTTTTTACTTTGCCAATTAAAATGATCGCCAGCTGTTAGATTTCTCATAGCTTGGTATATAGGAGATTGAACAGAGATAAAGAACACTTTTTGATCCGCTAACTGGACGATTCCCAGTGGTATTCCGATAAAAAAGGTGCCTAAACTAGTAGATATTAGTGCGGTATCTGTGACATGGGTTATTTTTTTAGAGTGGTCAATTTTTTCCAACTTTTGGATGAATAATTCTTGCTTGTTTATTTGATCTGATACCTTATTTACCTCTTGGTTAATCATTTCTCTACCCGTCTCATACTTGTCACCTGCCGAGCTCTTAGTTTCATTGGCTAAGGCGCTTTGCAAGTCCTGATAGTCTTTCTGAAAGCTAGCAAGCTGTGTTTTTAGCTGATTTGTGATATGTTGGAGGATAATTTTTTTAGTACTCATGCTTGATTTTCTAAGTGGCTTATCAAAGATTCATAATAATACTTACATCTCCTTCAGTTCTAACTAAAATTCCTTAATTTTGCTTCTTATTTGGATTTTATATGAAAAAAATAGCAGTTATTGGTCTTGGATACGTGGGTTTGCCACTGGCAGCAGAGTTTGGAAAGAAAAGACCTGTTATTGGATTTGATATCAATAAAAATAGAATTGCAGAACTTGCAGTTGGAAAGGATAGAACTTTGGAGTTAAACTCCGAGGAACTTGAAACGGCTGTTCAGCTTGAATTTTCTTCTGACATAAACAAGCTTAAAGAGGCATCTATATTTATAGTTACTGTCCCAACACCAGTTAACGAATATAAACAGCCAGATTTAACACCATTAATAAAAGCTTCTGAAACTGTTGGAAGTGTGTTGAAGAAAGGAGACATCGTTATTTACGAATCAACAGTATATCCTGGCTGCACGGAAGAAGATTGTGTTCCTATTTTGGAGAGAGTGAGCGGCTTAAAATTTAACCAAGATTTTTATTGTGGTTATTCTCCTGAAAGAATTAACCCAGGAGATAAAGAACACAGGTTACCGACCATAAAGAAAGTGACATCAGGAAGTACGCCTGAAATAGCTGAGGAAGTTGATCAGCTTTACAAAGAGATTATTACAGCAGGTACGCATAAGGCACCGACTATAAAAGTTGCAGAAGCAGCCAAGGTGATTGAAAACTCTCAACGTGATTTGAACATAGCTTTTGTAAATGAACTAGCATTGATCTTTGATCGAATGGGAATTGATACCGAAGATGTATTACAAGCTGCTGGAACAAAATGGAATTTCTTGCCATTCAAGCCAGGCTTGGTAGGAGGGCATTGCATTGGGGTAGATCCTTATTACTTAACACATAAAGCAGAATCTATTGGCTATCACCCTCAAGTGATATTGGCAGGTAGAAGAATTAATGATAATATGGGGGCATACGTTGCTAGCTCAGTTGTGAAATTAATGGCACAAAAGGGTTCAGTAATAAAGGATTCGAACGCTTTAGTGCTGGGTATTACTTTTAAAGAAAATTGTCCTGATATCAGGAACAGTAAGGTCATTGATGTAATTAATGAATTATGCTCTTACGGAATTAAGGTAGATTCTTACGATCCTCAAGCAGATAAGGAGGAAGTGAAAGAAGAGTATGGTATTTCACTTATTGATAATTTGGATAAGCAATATGACGCGATTGTATTGGCTGTTTCTCATAAAGAATTTGTAAATATCCCCTTTACTTCTTTAAAGAAAGATCATACAGTTATATACGATATTAAAGGGTTTTTAGATAAAAACATTGTAGATAAAAGATTATAAAAAATGAAAGAAATTTTAATAACTGGAGGTGCGGGTTTCATTGGGTCACATGTTGTAAGACTATTTGTGAATAAATATCCCAATTATAAAATTGTAAACCTGGATGCATTAACTTATGCAGGTAATCTAGAGAATCTAAAAGATATCGAAAATGAGTCTAATTATGTTTTTGAAAAAGGGGATATAACTGACGAGGCTTTTATCAATAAGCTTTTTGAAAGGTATAATTTTGAAGGTGTAATCCATTTAGCAGCAGAGTCTCATGTCGATCGTTCTATTACTAACCCATTAGAATTTTTAAAGACGAATATTCTTGGAACAGTAACTTTAATGAATGCAGCTAAGGAAGCATGGAAAGCGGATTTTAGTAATAAATTGTTTTATCATGTCTCTACTGATGAAGTATATGGTTCATTACATGATGGTGGATTTTTTACGGAGGAAACTTCTTACGATCCTCAATCACCCTATTCGGCCTCCAAAGCGAGCTCTGACCATTTTGTACGTGCATACACCAATACTTACGGTTTACCAATAGTCATTAGTAATTGCTCTAATAATTATGGGCCAAATCAATTTCCTGAGAAACTTATCCCACTCTTTTTAAATAATATTAAAAACAATAAGCCATTACCAGTTTATGGCAAAGGGGAAAATGTAAGAGATTGGCTCTATGTTGTGGATCATGCGAGAGCTATCGATATGGTATACCATAAAGGTAAGCAAGGGGAAACTTACAACATTGGCGGATTTAACGAGTGGAAAAACCTTGATTTGATCAAAGTTGTTTGCAAGGTGATGGATGAAAAATTAGGGAACCCAGAAGGAACCTCAGAAAAACTCATTACTTATGTCACAGACAGAGCAGGGCATGATTTAAGGTATGCTATTGATGCCCAAAAGATCATGAATGAGCTAGGTTGGGAGCCTAGTTTACAATTTGAAGAAGGTATAGCAAAAACAATAGATTGGTATATTCAAAATGAAGACTGGCTGAATAATGTTACTTCAGGCGATTACCAAGCTTATTACAACAAAACTTATCAATCATAACTATGAAAGGAATTATTTTAGCAGGAGGGTCGGGAACTCGACTTCATCCATTGACGATAGCATTGAGTAAACAATTAATGCCTGTTTATGATAAACCAATGATTTATTATCCCTTGTCTACCTTGATGTTGGCGGGCATAAGTGAAATATTAATCATATCTACACCTGAACATACTGGCTTATTTAAACAACTTTTAGGAGATGGTTCTCAGTTAGGTTGTAAATTTGAATACGCGATTCAAGAAAAACCAGAAGGCCTAGCGCAAGCTTTTATCATTGGAGAGGAATTTGTTGGCAAGGATGATGTTGCACTAGTGCTAGGCGATAATATTTTCTATGGTTCTGGTATGTCTAAGTTATTACAGTCCAATACGAAACCCAATGGAGGTATTGTTTATGCTTATCATGTGCATGACCCAGAGCGATATGGGGTAGTAGAGTTTAATGCAGCTGGTAAAGCGATCTCTATAGAGGAAAAGCCAGCAGAACCTAAGTCTTCTTATGCGGTTCCAGGAATCTATTTTTATAATAATTCAGTCATAGAAATTGCTAAAAACATTAAGCCAAGCCCTAGAGGGGAGTTGGAAATAACGGATATAAACAAAGTATATCTGGAAAATGGTACTCTTGAGGTAAGTGTTCTCAATAGAGGTACTGCGTGGTTAGATACTGGTACTTTTCAATCATTAATGCAAGCATCTGAATTTGTTCGTGTAATTGAAGAAAGACAAGGATTGAAAATCGGATGTATTGAGGAGGTCGCTTTCAGAATGGGTTTTATCAATGAGGATAAGCTAAGAAGTTTAGCAAAACCATTAGTTAAAAGTGGTTATGGACAATATTTGCTAAATTTAATTAAATGAAGTTTACAGAAACACATTTAGAAGGATGCTTTATTTTGGAGCCCACAATTCATGGCGATCATAGAGGTTATTTCTATGAGAGTTATAATAAGCAAGTATTTGAAGAAGGAATTGGTACTTCGGTAAATTTTGTACAGGACAATCAGTCAAGTTCGACCTTTGGTACATTAAGAGGTTTACACTTTCAGAAAGGGGTACATGCGCAAGCCAAATTAGTAAGGGTATTAAGTGGAGAAGTTTTAGATATAGCGGTAGATATTCGGCCCGAAAGTCCTACTTTTAAGCAGCATATTGCTTTAAAATTAAGTGGGGAGAACAAAAAGCAACTCTTCGTTCCTAGAGGGTTTGCTCATGGTTTTGTTACTTTAAGCGAGCACGCAGAGTTTATTTATAAATGTGATAACAATTACAATAAGGAGGCTGAGGGAGGAATTATTTATAATGACCCAGAGTTAGCCATTGATTGGAAATTAGGTAGAAAAGAAATTGTCTTGTCAGAAAAAGATAAAGGTTTAAGTATAGTTTCAAATATTATCAGTAATTATAATTTAAATGACATCAAAAAATGAAGGAAAATAAAAAAGTTTTAGTAACAGGGGCGGATGGGTTTATTGGTAGCCATTTAACAGAAAGACTTTTGGAAGACGGCTATGATGTAAAAGCTTTCGTAAATTACAATTCATTTAATTCTTGGGGTTGGCTAGATACCTTGTCAAAAGAAAAACTAGATCAACTTGAAATTTTTTCTGGTGATGTCAGGGATCCTAATGGTGTCAGAACTGCCATGAAGGGAGTAGATATTGTTTTACATTTGGCAGCATTGATAGCCATACCTTTTAGCTACCATTCACCCGATTCATACGTCGATACAAACGTAAAAGGCACATTGAATATTATTCAAGCTGCAAAGGACTTAAGTATTGAAAGAGTTTTAGTGACTTCTACATCCGAGGTTTATGGAACGGCTCAATTCGTCCCTATTACAGAAGATCACCCGAAGCAACCACAGTCCCCATATTCTGCTAGTAAAATAGGAGCAGATGCTATTGCTGATTCTTTTTTTAGGAGTTTTGATTTGCCTATAACAATTGTGAGACCTTTTAATACCTATGGGCCAAGACAATCGGCTAGGGCGGTAATTCCAACAATAATAACTCAACTCTTAAATGGTAAGACTGAGATTAAGTTAGGTGATACTACTCCAACTCGTGATTTATTATTTGTAAAAGATACCGTTAATGGATTTTTAGAAATCGCTAAAACACCAGAATTAATAGGTCATGAGGTAAACCTTGCCACACAATCAGAGATATCTATTCATGAATTGGCTTTAGAAATGATTAATCAGATAAACCCAAATGCTAAAATAGTAACTGATTCAGATAGAATTAGGCCTGAAAAAAGTGAGGTGTTTAGGTTGTTTGGTTCAAATGAGAAAATAAAGAAATACACAAATTGGTCACCAAATTATGATTTGAAAAGTGGTATTAATGAAACCATAGAATGGTTTAAGGTAAAAGAAAATTTAAAGCAATATAAAGCTGATATATACAATGTCTAAGTTTGATAAAATTATAGACTTTATTAAAAACATATATCCAAACCAGGATTT
>JBKEFO010000157.1:0-7727 GCA_046709585.1 Marivirga sp. | reverse complement strand
AATGATGTTGGATGTAATTATCCCATTTTTCTAGTAGTTGCTGAAAGTCATCGGGTAGCTCAGAATTGAACTGTACCGCTTTACCTGTCTTGGGATGTATAAAGCCAAGCGATTTAGCATGAAGAGCCTGTCTAGGTAAAATCTTAAAGCAGTTATCGACGAAAGACTTGTATTTTGAGAATTGTGTTCCTTTCAAGATCCTGTTGCCACCATAAGTAGCATCATTAAATAATGGATGGCCAAGATATTTCATATGTGCTCTTATTTGATGCGTACGCCCAGTTTCTAGGTTGCATTGTATCAAGGTTACATACCTCATGCGCTTTAGTACTTTAAAATGTGTGACCGCTCGTTTGCCGAATTCACCATCGGGAAAAGTGTCAGTCACCCTTCGGTCTTTTAAACTGCGTCCTAGATTGGCATTTATAGTCCCTTCATCATCCGTAACTTCTCCCCACACCAATGCGTGGTAGGTTCTTTCAATGCTATGGTCAAAGAACTGTTTGGCAAGTTTGGTCATAGATCCTTCATTTTTGGCAATCACCAATAGCCCAGAGGTATCTTTGTCTATCCTGTGAACTAGACCGGGCCTGCCTTCATTTCCTTGCATCTCTGGTAAATGTTGGAAGTGATAAGTCAAAGCATTGACGAGGGTGCCAGTCCAGTTCTGATGCGCAGGGTGCACAACCATCCCGGCTTCTTTGTTGACTATGAGCAAGTCTTCGTCCTCATGGATAATGTTAAGGGAGATATCTTCAGGCTTGACCTCAGTATCTCTTGGTGGCTCAGGTAAAGCTATTACGATGTCATCTTCTGGATGAACCTTGTAATTTGGTTTTATAGCTTCATTATTAACCTTAACAAAACCATCTTTAATGGCTGTTTGTACTTTATTTCTAGTGACATTTGGTAGCCTGTCCATTAAGAACTTATCAATTCTTAAGGGGTCTTGCTTTTTGTCCACTTTGATGTTATAATGTTCAAAAAGACCTTCTTCTTCGTTTTCTATAGCTTGGTTGTAATTTTCTTCATTCATAATCGCTACAAAGATACTAAAAGACTTCAGCATATAGCTTGGTATAGTAGGTGCATTATTTTGATTGAATGGATATTTATTGGATCTTTATGTCGGTGTATATTAGAATAGTAATGAAAATTATCAATTTTGTAGTGTTGTTATGCGTATTAGCGCTGAATTCTTTCGCGCAAGCGCCTTCTAAAAAGCTCAATAATAATCCATATAAAAACTCACAATGGTATTTTGGTTTTGTGGGAGGGTTCAATTATAGTCTGATTAATGTAATAAATGATTTCAATGTAATAGAGGCTGCTAACCCTTTGGAAAGTGATTTGTACCAAAAAACGTATCAGAATAAAATTGAGTTAGGAACGAGCTATGGCCTTCAAACTGCCTATCAGTTTGAGCAAAGATTAGTTTTAGGTGGAGGGGTGCAGTTGCAACAATTAAGATTTACTTACAATCAGGACCTGCTAAACAGTACAGATGGCATACAGTTTCAGCATAAACATCGGATAAGTTATATACAAGTACCTGTTTTCTTTCGTTTTATGATAAGGCAGGTTAACAGCAGTATGTGGAATACCTCTTGGAAGAAGCCAGGTATTCCTGCTATCATTCCTTATGTTCAGGCTGGCCTTAATTTTGGATTCTTAATGCGTGCCAATAAAGACGTTAGCCGATCAATAATTAATGAGCAGTATACAATAACAGATCTTAGCTTTTCTGAAGAGGTAAGTGGATTGTTAAATAACTTTAGTTTTGGTGCGCACATCGCTGTCGGTGCTCGATTTAGAATTGGTAACGTTTACCTTACAGCTGAAGCTAATCTGAACCAGACAGTTACTAACTTGTCAAACGAAAACACACGATATGCTAATGAAAACTTAGTAAATAATGCCTACGATGTGTTCGATGACATGAGTGCGACTCAGCTCTCGGCATTAATAGGTATGGTTGTGCCATTGAAATATTTAAGTACGAAGGAGTTTTTACCTATTGAGTTATGAGATACCTGATTTGTATATTTTCGTTGACAGTATTGGTGTCTTGCACGGAACAGCTTACAGAGTACCTGCCAACAGAAAAGTTTAAAACAGTGTTTGCAGATGCAGGCCAAGGTATTGACTACAGTCCTATAGATGTTGTAGAAACAGAAGACGGAGGCTACCTAATATTGGCTGAAGGGTCCCTTAATTCAGTTTTCGTCATGAAAATTGACGATACAGGTCAATTGCTGTGGAGTAAAACAATGCCGGCGACCTTTGAAAATCCCGTTGGTGAACTGGTGTTTAATGAAGGCAAATATTATTTTATTGCAGCCTCTAGCGGTGATCAAACTGCCTCATTAATAGAAGTAGATGATTTTAATCAGGAAGTGATACCAACCCAACGCACATATCCCGGCTATAGACAACCATTGGCCTTTGGTAGGTATGATGCAGAGAATTTTTTGATGCTCAATTATAATGATTCTATAGGTCCGGTTTTAAGTAAAATTCAGTCGGGGTTTGCAATGGAGTGGGCAAGAAATTTCGACCTCAACGGCAATCAAAAAGAGCTGGTGAACGATGCACTAGACCAGCAAGACTTCAATTTCCTTCTTGGAAATATAAATAACGGGCAAATACTCTTTTTCAATTCGATCAGGAGTGAAGGTAAAGCCTTTACATATACAGATGCACTTGGCATTGAGACAGGGAAAATTAGCTCATCTGCTTCCGGAGAAGTTATTTCATATAATTATTTGGGTAATCTTGTAAGTGCCATTAATTATTCTCGAGGAGGAAATAAGTATTTTCAAATTGCGCATCCTTTGGGGGAAGACGATTCTGTCAGCATTAATCAATTGGCCGGACTTGCCCTTGCGGACTTTGGCGTGGACGGTAATGCTACAAGCGTTAGCAGTGATATTGTTGCCACTGGACAAGTAATTAACGTATATGAAACAGCAGATAATAGGCTAAAATGGACTAATTATACGGTGGGTAGTGAGTCCATTAATGCAATTGACTATATCGGAGGCCAAGATCCTCTCCGATTGGTAAAAGCAATAGAAACAAAAGATGGAGGCATGCTTATTTTAGGTGCTGTACTATTGGGGGGATCACGTTCAAGAATAGTGGTGGAGAAGATACCTGATTTATCATTAAGAGGAATTGATCGATAAGCTGATCCCTAGCTAACCCAATTAGTGACTTCTCCGTATTTAGGATAATGGTTAAGTTAAAAATAGTTGTCATCGCATTATTTTCAGTCTTAAGTCTCTCCCTAATGGCACAGACTGGTAAGGTAAAAATAATTAAGGTTGCTGAATTACTGATACTTACTTCTGAGCAGAATCAAAATCCAAGGATCATTAATTTTTGGGCTACTTGGTGTAAACCCTGTATAAAAGAGATGCCTTTGTTTATAGAAGCGGCAAAGCAATTTCCAGAAATAGACTTCATTTTTATTAGTTTAGATTTTGCAGATCAGGTAGAGAAAACAGCGTTGTTTGCTGCAAATAAAGGAATGGATGCCCATTCACTTTATTTGATTGATGATTTGGATTATGATTCATGGATAGATCAGGTCTCTCCAGAGTGGACGGGGGCCATACCTGCAACACTCTTTATCAATGCTAGTGGAAAAGTACTTTATGAGCAGGAGTTTGAGCAGGGTGAGTTGAGGGCACTTTTAAATTCAAAACTTAAAATAAAATGATATGAAGAAGGTCACATTAATAACATTATTTAGCATCGGTATGCTTGCATTTACCACAGCACCTATTGGATACCAAGTTGGGGACACCGCTACTGACTTTTCACTGAAAGGGGTAAGTGGCAAGATGGTTTCTATGTCTTCCTATGAAGGGGCTAAAGGGTATATCGTTGTTTTTACATGTAATTCTTGCCCCTATTCGGTGGCTTATGAGGATAGAATTATTGCCTTGCATGATAAGTATGGCACTAAAGGATTTCCAGTGATCGCCATTAACCCCAATGATGATGAAAAGTCTCCAAAAGATTCTTATCTGTTAATGAAGGTACGCGCAACGGAGAAGGATTTCCCATTCGCTTACGTTTATGATGCTACCCAAGAAGTGACAAAATCGTACGGAGCAACCAATACACCCCATGTTTATGTTTTAGATAAAAACAAAGAAGTAAGATATATAGGAGCCATTGATAATAACACCAGAGATGGAGCAGCGGCAGACAAAAAATATGTCGAAGATGCTGTTGATGCTTTATTACTGGGGGATCAAGTATCGAATACAAAAACGAAGGCGATCGGTTGTACCATAAAGTGGGCAGCAAAATAAGAGGACTTAAGAAAGAATATTCTTAGAATAGCTTTATTATTAGCATGAGAAGAAATCAATATTTAATACCATTAAGTAGGGAACATCACCATATGTTAGTACTGTCACAGGTGCTCAAAATTGATGTGCCAGCATACCAAAATATGCCCAAGAGTAAGGAGGAAAAGTTAGCGTTTTTACGAGGGAAACTCAAGCAGCTTCTCGCCCCTAATTTTAATTCACACCGTCAAGTTATATATCCTGTATTAATCGATTGGTGTTTCTCTGATTCGGTATTATTGGATGAGTTAAGACAGGAGGAAGATGAGATATTAGAGACGGTTCATGCTTTAAAAGAAGCCGATGAAATGCAACTGCATGAAATTGGTATTTTAATAGAAGAGTTGGTGCGTAAAAAAGAAAGGCAGCTTTATGAAAAGATGCAGCAAGAGTTTGGTGATAAATTATCTGAATTAGATCTCAAGTAGTTTATTTACGCATAAATTTCAGTAGATCATCTACATATTCCCTGCTGTTTGATAAGCGAGGCACCTTGTTTTGGCCACCTAATTTACCTCTTTGTTTCATCCAGTTGTAAAAGGTGTTAGCTGGTGCTTCGTGCAATATGAGCCTTCCCAAGGCTATATCTTTTTGTCTTTTTGCATCATAATCGGAATTCAGTTCCCTTATGGCGTTGTCTAATTGATCAGCAAAATGCCCTAAGTCCTTCGGCGATTTTGAAAATTCTATTACCCATTCATGAGCGCCACTTTTACCATGAGAAAGATATTTCGGCGCTGCCGTGAAGTTGTCAATTGCAGTGCCTGATTTATTGCAAACCTCCGCAATAGCCTTTTCGGCATTTTCTATCATCAACTCCTCACCAAATGCATTGATGAAATGCTTCGTCCTACCTGCAATTTTAATACGAAAGGGGTTCAGAGAAGTAAATCGAATGGTGTCTCCAATTCTGTATCGCCAAAGGCCTGCATTCGTGCTAATCACTACTTCATATATTTGGCCTAATTTAACCTCATCGAGCAGCATAGTCTTTGGTTGTTTCCTATCACTTTCTTCTAAAGGTATAAATTCGTAAAAGATTCCATAGTCTAACATGAGTAGCATCTCTTCTGAATCTGATCGATCTTGGATGCCGAAGAACCCTTCCGACGCATTATAAGTCTCGACATAATTCATTTTAGGAGACTTAATGGTGTCATTGAATAAATGTCTGTATGGCGTGAAAGACACAGCGCCATGGATGAACAGTTCAAGATTAGGCCAGACTTCTGAGATGTCCTTTTTGCCCGTTATATCTAGAATTCGATGCAGCAGTACGATTGTCCAGGTGGGAACCCCAGAGAGGCTGGTGACATCCTCATTGATGGTAGCTTGTGCGATGGCCTCAATTTTATTTTCCCACTCGTCCATTAGTGCAATTTCTAATGACGGGGTTCTTATAATTTGAACCCAAAACGGTAAATTTTTCATGATTACGGCCGATACATCTCCGTAAAATGAATTGGAATTATTATCAAATTGGTTTACCTGCTGACTGCCTCCAATGCTAAGGTTCTTGCCTGTGAATAGTCTGGAATCTGGGTTGTTATGCAGATAAATAGACAGGAGATCTTTACCGCCCTTAAAATGACAATCTTCTAAAGATTCATCAGAGACAGGTATAAACTTGCTTCTGTCATTTGTCGTGCCAGATGACTTAGCGAACCATCGGATTTCAGTAGGCCATAAAATGTTTTGTTCTCCCTTTAGTAGTAGGTCGATATAGGGATATAGTTCTTCATAGGTATGAAGAGGTACTTTGTTCTTGAATTCGTTATAGGTTTTTATGTTTTCGAAGTCGAATTTTCTTCCGAAAGATGTATTTCTAGCTCTATAGGTCAGCCAAGGTAAAAGTTCATGTTGTACCTCATTGGGGTACTTCATGAATAATTCGACTTCATGAATTCTTTTCTTCATGACCCATGTCATAATGGAGCTTAGAAATTCCATTTAGATTTTTCTTTTAAGTTCAAAATTCTTGCCTAAATAGACACGTCGAACTTGCTCGTCATTGGCTAGTTCCTCTGCTGTACCTGCCTTAAGTAATTTACCCTCAAACATAAGATAAGCTCTATCAGTGATGCTCAAAGTCTCATTTACATTGTGATCGGTAATGAGGATACCGATATTTTTTTCTTTCAACTTGGACACAATAGTTTGGATCTCCTCTACCGCAATTGGGTCGACACCTGCAAATGGCTCATCTAATAATACAAAGTTAGGGTCCATGGCTAAAGCTCTTGCAATCTCGGTCCTTCTTCTTTCACCACCTGATAAAACCATCCCCTGATTCTTTCTCACATGCGTAAGGCTAAATTCTTCAAGTAGCGTTTCCATTTTCTCTTTCCTTTCTGCCTTTGATATTTTCCGCATTTCAAGCACTGCCATAAGATTTTCTTCCACCGTCAAGGTGCGAAAAACGGATGCTTCTTGGGCCAAGTACCCTACACCTAGCTTTGCTCTTTGATACATAGGTAGGTTGGTAATGTTTTCACCGTCGAGGAATATTTCACCGGAATTGGGCTTTACCAAGCCAACGATCATGTAGAAGGAAGTAGTCTTTCCAGCGCCATTAGGACCTAAAAGGCCAACAATTTCGCCTTGTTCTACCTCTACAGAGATGTGATCAACGACAGTTCTTTTTTTATATTTTTTAACTAGATTTTCTGCTCTTAATATCATGTACTTAGCTTTTATGGCTTCATAGCAACAACAAACATACCTTAAATAGCCAACTAATAAAAATAATTAAATTAGTCGAATATCTTTTATCATTAGCTGCAAACTATTTACTCCTTTATATTCATTTTGTTGAATGTTGAAAGCTATTTCGAAGGGCTGATTAAACGAAATTAGCTCCTTAAAGTGTGCCATTCCAAATCCCACGGCAGTAACTGCTTGCTTACCTCCTTTTTGTTTTATCACCAATTTAATATGCTGTTCCTTCATGATAACTACTTCTTCTACCAACATCACCTCATGAGCAGCAAAAACGGGTTGCATATTATCTGGTCCAAAAGGATCCATTTGTGCTAAAATTTTATAAAAGCGTTCATTGATCAAGTCTAGATCAAGGAAGGTATCAATGTGAATTTTGGGAATAAGCTGGTCATCCTGAATGTTCGCAGCAACAATATTTTCGAATTTCTCAATAAAAGCATCGATATTTTCAATTGGCATACTAAGGCCAGCGGCATATTTATGTCCCCCAAATTGATCTAATAATTCACTGCACTGCTCGATGGCTGTATGAATATTATACCCTGCAACTGATCTAGCTGAACCCGTAGCTTGACCATTCGACTCTGTCAGGATAATGGTAGGTCTATAAAAATGTTCTATGCACCTAGATGCAACAATACC
>JBKEFO010000156.1:0-7730 GCA_046709585.1 Marivirga sp. | reverse complement strand
CTACGTAATGGCCTATTATAATCCATCACAGCTTATAGGCATACAACAAAATGACTTCGTCAACAACTTTTCAGGCCCTGGCATCAGGCTCTTAGTCGTTTTTAACCATTAAACATAAAAATTATGGCCCCTATCATACGTCTAGAATCCGTCACTAAGAAATTCCCCGAGGGAGAAGGTGAGTTCACTGCGTTACGTAACATCAACCTCACATTCGAGGAAGGAGAATTCTCCGGAATTGTAGGACCTAGTGGCTCTGGCAAAACAACTTTACTGAATATCATAGGATCTCTGGATAAGCCTACTGAAGGAAATGCCTGGGTGATGGATCAAAACATTGCTCACCTGAGTCATAAAGAGTCAGCGAAGCTTAGGAACCTCCACTTAGGATTCATCTTTCAGGTATATAACCTATTACCTGTGTATACGGTATTTGAAAATGTTGAATTCGCGCTGCTGCTCCAAAATGTAGGACAAGCCGAGCGAAAAAAGCTGGTGATGCAGGCACTTGACTGGGTAGGCCTAGCCAGCATAGCCAACAAAAAGCCAACAAAATTATCTGGTGGCGAAGGGCAAAGGGTCGCCATTGCACGGGCTATGGTAAAATCACCAAAAATAGTTTTAGCGGATGAACCTACGGCCAACTTAGATGCCGCGAATGCACATGCCATCATACAGACCATGCAGCAACTAAATAAGGAATTAGGCACTACTTTTCTATTTTCCACGCATGATGAAAAAGTCATGCAATACCTCAGCCGTATCGTGCACCTAAAAGGTGGTGAAGTAGACCAAGATGAGTATATTCAATCAGAGAATATAAGCGCATGAGACTAGCTTTCCAACTCGCCTATAAAAACCTAATGGGTGCAGGCCTCCGCACCTGGCTCAATGTTGGTATCTTGGCCTTCACTTTTATTGTTATTATTTTCTTTAATGCTTACCTCGAAGGTTGGAACCTGCAAGCACAAAGAGATAGCGTAAAGTGGGAATATGGCCAAGGTCAGTTAAGACACCAAGCCTATGATCCATTAGACCCTTTTACGCTCACAGATGCCCATGCCGCCTATACTGGTATGCAAGGCAATTATCTAACCCCTGTATTGATACAACAAGCCTCCATTTATCCGGAAAACAGAATGGTATCAATAGTACTAAAAGGAATTGACCCTTTGCAAGAGGTTTCAGCCCTGCCAACCACTAGCCTTAGAAATGAAGAATACGCCTTAGCTGCGATCATTGGTCGGCGTATGGCAAAGACAAATAAATTAGCACCTGGCGATGAGTTGCTATTACGTTGGAGAGACAAAAATGGCACATTCGATGCCACGACCCTCACCATAGTTGACATTTTTAAAACAGATGTAGGCAGTGTAGACCATGGCCAAGTATGGATTGACATCGCACAACTGTGGGAGATGACTGGCTTAGCAGAAGAGGCTACCTACTACATTGCGGACAAAAATTTTCAGGTTACTAGTGATGAAGCACCATGGACCTTCCACAATAAAAAGATGCTCTTAAAGCAGTTGACAGATATCATTGAGATGAAGAGTGCCAGCAGCTCCATCTTATATGCACTGCTATTAGGCATAGCCTTATTGGCCATATTTGACACACAGGTCTTGTCTATATTCCGTCGACAGAAAGAAATAGGCACCTACATAGCCCTTGGAATGACCCGCTGGCAAGTGGTGCAGCTCTTTACTGTAGAAGGCAGCATGTACAGCATTTTTGCAAGTTTAGTTGGTCTCCTAATCGGAGCGCCCATTTTTTATTATTTTGCTTCGGCAGGAATAGGCATGCCTGATTATGCTAAAGATGTGGATATGGGAATAAGTATAGCACAAAGAATATACCCTGCATTTAGTGTGCAACTGTTACTTGGCACCATCGGCTTAGTAGTGGTTGCAGCCACTATCGTGAGCTTTATTCCATCGAGAAAAATTGCTAAGATGGATCCAGTTAGCGCTATTAAAGGAAAAATACAATGATCAAGTTTTTACTAAAAGGCCTCCTCAGAGATAAGGACAGAAGCTTACTGCCAATTATTATTGTTGCCTTAGGTGTGATGCTCACAGTATTTCTAACGGGCTATTTAGCAGGGGTATTCAATGATGTCATCCGCCAAAATGCTAATTTCGAAACAGGCCATGTAAAAATCATGACCAAGGCCTATGCCGATAATCAATCGCAGATGCCCAACGACTTAGCGCTTTTGGGAGTAGCAGAACTAACCAACACATTGAATAAGCAATCCGCGGACTTGGAGTGGGTTAGCAGAATTCGCTTTGGTGGCCTACTAGATGTGCCCGATGTAAATGGCCAGACCAAAGGACAAGGACCCGCTATAGGCCTAGCAGTGAATCTATTCTCTGAGAATAATAAAGAAATTGATCGCCTAAATATTAAAGAATCGCTCGTTTGGGGCAGCATCCCCCAGCAAGCGGGCGAAGCCTTGGTGTCTTACGAATTTGCTAACAAATTAAGCTTGCAAGCGGGCGACACCATCACCTATGTGGGTGCTACCATGAATGGCAGCATGAGCTTTAAGAATTTCATTATCATTGGCGCAGTACGCTTTGGTGTAGGGGCGCTGGATAGAGGTGCGCTGGTCATTGACTTAGTAGATGCCAGACGAATGTTGGACATGGACGATGGTGCCAGTGAGCTTTTAGGGTTCTACGAAAATAGCTCCTACCAAAGTGCCGAAGCGCTTGCCTTGAGCAAGGCCTTTAATAAGTCATATGCTGATGCACAAGATGAATTTGCTCCTATGATGTTCGCTCTGGAAGAACAAAATAACTTAGGAGAAATGCTTACTTATAGTAACTATATGTCTCAAATTATTGTGATAGTACTCATCTTCGCTATGTCCGTTGTATTGTGGAATACAGGTTTGCTAGGAGGCCTCAGGCGCTACAAAGAATATGGCATTAGGCTCGCATTAGGAGAGTCAAAGAATCAAATATACGTAAATGCACAAATTGAAGCCATACTCATCGGTTTTATCGGGTCAACCATAGGCACCATACTGGGTCTTTTGGCTACCTACTATATGCAAGAAGTGGGTGTAGACCTGAGCGACATTAACACCCAAGGCAGCATGTTAATCCCCAGCACGCTAAGGGCACAGCTGATTCCTAGCCAGCTGTATATTGGCTACATCCCTGGAGTATTGGCCATGTTGTTAGGGACCATGCTTTCGGGAATAGGAATATACAAAAGAGAAACTGCCAGCTTATTTAAAGAATTAGAAGTATGAAACACCTAAAGTCACTTATATGCCTCTTCCTACTCGCTGCTGCCCCACTGATGGCACAGAATGCTGACGATATTCTCCAAAAAATTGATCAGAATATGGAGGCTAGAACAACCATCATGACCTCCAAAATGATTATCTATGGAAAGCGCGCCACTAGAGAAGTCATCTCCAAAAATTATGCAGAGGGCAACAATAAGGCATTCACCGAATACCTTGCTCCTGATAGAGAAAAAGGCACCAAGATGCTGAAATTAGCCGACAAGCTGTGGATATACAACCCAGCAACAGACCGCACCATACAACTTTCAGGCCATATGCTTCGGCAGTCAGTGATGGGTTCAGACCTATCATATGAGGACATGATGGAGGAACGGTCCATGCAGGAAGTATATGACGCCAAAATATTAGGTGAAGAAACAATTAATGGCCGTGCTTGTTGGTTGTTAGAGCTAAAGGCAAAAGTCGCTGACATAAGTTATCAGCAGCAAAAGATTTGGGTAGATAAGGCGCGTTACGTGCCACTAAGGCAAGAGCTCTATGCAAAAAGTGGCCAGCTACTAAAGCAAATCAATAACAGTGAAATCAGCCAGGTTGAAGGGCGGTGGTATCCGAAACGGGTCAATTATAAAGACATGCTCAAAGGTGGCAAAGGCACCGACTTTGTAATTATAGAGATCACCTTTAACCCACCAATAGCTGAGTATATATTTAACAAGGCCTCATTGAAAAGGTAAAAGCGTTTTTATCCTCCATAGCGATGGCACTATTCAATGTAAAGCATGCGACATTTATATGCTTTACAGGAACTCACTGACGGTACCTTCGTAAAGAATAATAAAACTTATACTCCCTTTAAAATGGATATTAATACATACGAACAACAATTTCAAGCAATAGCAGATGGTCAAATGAGCCTACCACCATACGACAATGAGGCATACCTGAACTATGTAAAACTTAACAACAGCCGATTAAAGCGCTGGTATAAAATTGGAAAAATAACTCCTGAACTAACAGACGAGATCAAGGCCATAAACAGCCCGCAAGAATGGTTGCTCATTACTGAGCCTTGGTGTGGCGATGCTGCCCACACACAGCCTTTTATAGCGAAACTTGCGGCTTTAAATCCGATGATCACGCTGACGGTACAAAACAGGGATGCACCCAACAGTGAGATCGAGAACTACTTAACAAACGGCGGTAAATCCATTCCTAAATTAGTAGTGCGTGATGCTACCGGCAGTGATTTACTTAGCTGGGGACCACGGCCAAAAGCGGCTCAAGCCATTCATCTGAGTCAAATTAACAGCGACACTTTAAGCCCCGAAGAAAAAAAGGTTGAACTACAAAACTGGTACAACAAAGACAAGGGAGCAGGCATGCAAGCAGAGCTTTTAAGCTTGTTTGAAGAAAAATTAGTAGCCACGAAAAATAGAATTTATAATTAACAATCCCCACGAGTTCTTTTTATGTATTAAAACTACAATTTGTCATTGCGAGGAACGAAGCAATCCCCTTAAAAAGAGATTGCCCAGTCCTTCGTCCATGCCTTCGGCACGCAAACTCGCAATAACGTACTCAATAAAACCGCCTCTGCTTGTATAGTCTCTTGCAAATCCCTTCTTCCAATCGCGGTGGTGCGTGTCCTCACGAAACAGCCACCATCTCATAAAAACCTCAATAGATTCCTTGATCTAAATTTCAATAAACAGGCTTCTTTTTTCATGTGTACTTTCGCTCTTTTTGTTTCGTGAGGCCACGAACCAAGGATACCTATAATAAAGAGATTGCCACGACCTTCGGCACACAAGCTCGCAATGACATACTAAATAAACTTGACACTAATTTCACAAGATATCATTCCGTCCCATTTGTTGGTCTTATGACCAATAACTAGGAGGAATTGATAGTATTTAAACACATTGTTGTTATCTTGAAAATAGTGAGTCTATTAACAATAGCGAAAATTTTTCATGACGGTAATGTGTATGTTTACATATTGTGCGTCATAGCTTGGATACTTTACGAACCTGAAGTTGATGTGCAATTTCATAAATATAAAAGAGAATAATTTAATTATATTATGAGCATCTTAAACAGCACCCCCAAAAATAAGTATGGATTTGAAGACCCTTTTAAAACTGACCCCCTGGCAGAGAAAGCATTGCCCTATTTGAATAAGGCGAAGTACTTACTTGATGTTGGTTGTGGGGAGGGAGCAGATACTGTGTTCTTTGCAAAGAGAGGGTTCCAAGTTACAGCTTTGGATAATAACGAAACACATTTAGACCGTTTGCGAGCATTTATAGCTGATAACTCACTGACAAATGTTTCAATTTTGAATACTAATGTATTAGATTTTCAATATCCCCAAAATTATTATGATGCGATTAACTGCCTACTTGTTGGTTGTTGCATGAGTCGGAATGATTTCGATAATTTGCTTGTAGCGCTTAAATCGACGGTCAAAAAAGGAGGTATTATCATTATGTCCTTACGAAATTATCTAGATCCTGAATTTAAAGATTATGTTTCATCAGAAAGAATGATTGAACCTAATACTTTTATAAAAAGGGAAGACTGTTGTAAAATAAGATACTACATAGAGAAAAACAGACTTCGTGAATGTTTCCTTGATTTTGAAATTCTTTATTATTGTGAAGGTCTTGCCAAGGATAAGTACGAAAAAATTAAAATGCATGGAGATTCCTATATTATTTGTAGGAAAAAAGATTGAGGCCAATTGAGTACTTTAAACATTGTGCGCAATAAAATTGTCCACCGGATTTTTGCCGTAGTTAAAAGAGGAACGCCATACGTTTCTCTTTATAAACATGCTGCTTAAAATAAAAGCCAAAATTACAGGTTTTACCTTAGAACACATACAGGTTCAAATCACCACTCATCATAGCCGTAACGTTATCCTTAATTAAGGCAGGTTAAAGGGACATGCCTAACAAATTGTTTACGGACAATCAAAAATTCAGCACGAAGCTGAAAAGTTATTTTACCAACTTGACTTAGAAACCTCACTATCTGAATTTACCAAAAATCATAAGATTAAAAAAATTCTCCTCTCAAGACATACTCTACTCTTCGCCTGAATTTGATAAAAACAGTAATGCTATTATCGGAATTGAAATGGAAAACGATTACTTCCAAAAATCAATCCATAGGTTTAATGTTAAAACAGAGAAATTGGAATAAAATATTTTAATTCTGATGGCTCGTTTCGCCATGACTATTACTACAAGATTGAAGACGGAATAAAAAAGATAAGCAAACTTGAAGATAGTTTGCTTATCAGAATAACAGCCTATATCATACCTGAGAACATAAGAATATATTTAGAATAGAACGAAGACAGTACTTTAAAATTAAAGAACGCTTACGTTTATGATAGCGAAGAAAAACCCTTACTTGAAACAAGATATCTCGCAAATGTCATTTCCGTCCAATATCGGTACGAATATGTTACTGACAAAAAGTATGTGACTAAAATCCAATTTGACAAAAACGATACTAAAGCAGGTGAAAAACGGTATTTAGATGAAATCAAAACTGACCGAAAAATTGAACACGCTACCGAAGATGACGAAACAGTATTTAGAACTAATAGTTAGACATAAACGCCAATATAATCAAAATGGAGTTGTTAGATACATACAATAAAACATCACGAACAGAAACTTAAGAATACGATTCCAACTGACAACTTACCAAGGCAATAGAAGTAGATTTAAGAAGAGACCAAAAAACAAAATACTCATATCGACACGATAAACTCGGAATTCTTGATCTTGTTTTTAAAGAATCCAATGACAAGAGCGATTTTTCAGATACAACTTGAAATACATTAAAATGAACTACCTGTAACATCAGCTATGAATGAAAGCGGGTTCATCAATCAGGAAAGTTTTATGGTATTTGGAAAATCAGCTATAATGTGTAAATTTAATGATTACCGTGGCTGTGAGAAAATAGCAAGCTTAGTGCATTCTAAGCACCATCCATCATAGTTTAAGCATTGTTTGCAAGCTTAAAGAGTACTTTGATTCAATTTTAGAAGCAATTTAGTGTTATTTTGAAAGGGTATGGAAAAAAGAAAAACAATAGATGAACTGATTCTTGAAAATCAAAAACTGGCATCAAAAATAATTATTGCTCACCAAGCAATGAAAGAAGTATTAATCAAAGCGAAAAAACAAGATGCCTTTCAAAGCAACCAGCGAGAAGAACTATTTATAAAGCTCATCAACGAGAATAAATTAATGTCAGAGGAGTTGGCTTTAGCGCACAAGCAACTTGACTTTCAAAACAAAGAGAAAGCAAAAAGGATAGATGAGCTAGTAATTACCAATGTTGAACTTGACCATCAATACAAAGAGAGAGCAAAAAGAGCAGATGAGCTAGCAATTGCCAATGTTGAACTTGACTATCAAAACAAAGAAAAAGCAAAAAGGGC
>JBKEFO010000155.1:0-7770 GCA_046709585.1 Marivirga sp. | reverse complement strand
AGACATCCTTTCCCTGGACCTGGTTTAGCGATTAGAATTTTAGGTGACATCACTCCAGAAAAGGTGAATATTCTACAAGAAGTAGATGCGATTTTTATAGGTAAATTGAAGTCTAGTGGTTTATATGATGACGTATGGCAGGCTGGAGCCATCCTATTGCCGATTCAATCTGTAGGAGTAATGGGAGACGAAAGGACTTATGAGAAAGTAGTTGCCTTAAGGGCTGTTGGCAGCGTAGATGGCATGACGGCCGACTGGGTGCATTTACCATATGATTTTTTGAGTGATGTGTCTAACGATATTATCAACAAAGTGAAGGGGGTAAACAGAGTAGTGTACGATATTAGCTCTAAGCCACCAGCGACAATAGAGTGGGAATAAAAAAGTATCTCTAACCAAACAACGCGACCTATGAGCCGATTACTGAAATTCATTTTCATCATTTTCTTTGTTTCTGGAGCCATTAATTTATACGGCCAAGTTGACTATCAACAAGAATACCTCGCCGCAAAAGTGAATTTCAGACTTGGGAATTACCAGGCAGCAAAGGTAGGTTTCGGGAAGTTGCTGGAGTTGAACGAGCAAAATCCCTTCGCACTGTATGCAAACTATTATTATGCAATTGCAACCTATCAATTAGGAGATACCACGGAAGCTTTGGTGCCACTAAGAAGGGTTTGGTTAACACATGATCAGTGGAAAAATAGAGACGACTTGGGGCTTTGGTATGGTAAATTGTTACTTGAAGATGGACAGCTATTGAAAGGTATTGAAGTCTTTAATGAAATTGAAACACCAAATCTAAAGGCGGCAAGATATGCTATCGAATTACAGTCATTGCAAGTGTACGATAATGTCTCCGCTTTAAAGGAGGCTTTAGAATTAAATCCTTATGACTCGGTATTGGCGGCACACCTAGCTTTCCAAATTAACAAGCTTCCAATTATTGATAGGCCTGTGGCTTTGCAGGAGTTTCTTATTGAATCTTTTCAATTAGACAGAGAATTAATAGGTGTGGTTAATAAAGAGGTGTCTCAAATTAAAAATACGTATAATGTGGGTGTTATGATGCCATTTATGGCTCATGATTTAACAACTGTTAAAGGAAATAAAGGCAATCAGTTTGTCTTGGATATTTACCAAGCCATTCAAGTGGCAGCTAGTGAATTGAATGAGCAGGGAAGGAAGCAAATCAAGTTATTTGCCTTTGACACGAAAAGAGATAGTGCTGTTACGGCGGAAATCATCAACTCGGGTGACCTTTTACAAATGGATTTAGTGATTGGTCCGCTGTATCCAAAGCCAGCCATGCTGATGAAGGAGTACTCAAAGGAATACAGATTGAATATGGTAAATCCGCTATCAACCAATTCGACGATAATTGGCGAAAATCCTTATTCGTTTTTGTTAAAATCTACAGCCCAGACAAGGGCAAGAAAAGCGGCAAAATACGCGGCTGAAAATTATGAAAATAAAGTAGCGACTATTTTTTATGGTAAGAGCGAGGAGGATAGCCTATTTGCATATTCCTACAAAAAGTATTTGGAAGCAGACTCTTTCAATGTTAAATGGATCGCTCCTGTGAGATCTGCCTTGGCTTCATCGGAAGTACTAAAGAGCTTAACTGAGGTGTTTGATGCAGACACTTTAAATTATGGAAAGGTATATATAGCCAACCTAAAAAAAGTCAGGGTGAATGATGGCGATTCATTAATAATGAGTAGAGATAGTATAGGACATATTATGGTTGCCACTGAGGATGATAAGCTGCTTGTATTTAATGTGCTAAGTGCTGTGGAAACTAGGAGAGACAGCGTGCCGGTGATCGGGATGGAAAGCTGGGTAGACTTTGATCAAATTTCATATGAGCAGATTGAAAGATTAGGCATCGTACTCGTAGGACAGAATTTTTTTGATTTTACCTCTGAGGAATTGGCCGCCTTTAAGTCAAAATACAAGGACACCTACAATATCTTACCATCGCAATTTAGCTATTCGGGATATGAGACTATGCGCTTTTTTGGGCAGCAACTTTTTGATTATGGTAATTACTTTCAATATGGGTTGTATGATAAGGGTTTTCAGAAGGGTTATTTGTATACAGGTTTTGACTACACCAAATCGAATGATAACCAATTTGTTCCGCTATTAAAGCTAGTAGACCTTGACTTCATTATCCTTCCGGCAGTACAACAAGAAATAATAGATTAATTTTAAGAACGTAAAAAAAACAGCTTATCTATGAGCAATTTAACGAATAGCAAAAAATTATTTGAGGCTGCACAAAAAGTTATTCCCGGTGGTGTAAACTCACCTGTTAGGGCTTTTAAGTCGGTAGGAGGAGATCCAATCTTTGTTAAGCGCGCTAAAGGCGCCTATATGTATGATGAGGACGATAACCGTTATATAGAGCTGATCAATTCATGGGGTCCTATGATTTTAGGGCATGCAAATGAGTTGATAGAGCAAGCTGTAGCAGGAGCACTAAAGAACTCTTTATCTTTTGGTGCGCCGACAGCAAAAGAGGTAGACATGGCCGAATTAATCTGTTCTATGGTACCTTCGATAGAAAAAGTAAGGATGGTTAACTCAGGTACAGAGGCTACCATGTCAGCAATTAGGGTTTCCAGAGGGTATACTGGTCGGGATAAGATCATTAAGTTTGAAGGTTGTTATCATGGTCATGGCGATAGCTTTTTGATAGCTGCTGGCAGTGGTGCGGCAACTATGGGTATACCTAACTCACCAGGTGTTACTGAAGGTACAGCTAAAGATACTTTAACTGCCCCTTTTAATGATTTAGAAGCTGTTAAACAGTTGGTTGCAGCTAATAAAGGAGAAGTTGCAGCGCTTATCATTGAGCCTGTTGCCGGCAATATGGGTTGTGTGCTTCCTGCTGAGGGTTATTTAGAAGGCCTTAGAGAGTTATGTACCGAAGAAGGTATCGTGTTGATATTTGATGAGGTGATGACAGGTTTTAGATTGTCACCAGCAGGAGCGCAAGGTGTTTTTGGTGTAAAGCCAGATTTAACAACATTAGGAAAGATTATCGGTGGAGGCATGCCTGTAGGAGCCTATGGTGGTAAGGCGGAGATAATGGACTGTGTGGCACCGCAGGGACCCGTTTATCAAGCAGGAACCTTATCTGGTAACCCTATAGCGATGTCTGCTGGACTGGCTATTTTGACGTATCTAAAAGAGCATCCTGAAGTATACCAGCAACTGGAAAAAACTACTTCCTATATAGCAAAAGAATTAGCTGCAGTAAATACTAGTTTGGGTCATAAATTCACTATTAATCAAATAGGCTCCATGATCAGTATTTTCTTTACCGACCAAGAGGTAACCGATTTTGAATCTGCGAAATCCTGTGACACAGCCCTATTTGGAAGGTACTTTCAAGGTATGTTAAAGGAGGGCGTTTACTTGCCTCCTGCTCAATTTGAATCATGGTTTTTATCTACGGCACTATCGTCAGAGGACATTGAACATATCATTGCAGCCCATAAAAAAGTGTTGACGAGCCTGCTGTAAAGTGTTTTTCTTTGACTATTTTATCCCTAGAAGGGTAGAATTGGCTGCAAAATAGTTTTTATTGTTATATTTACTTTTATACAAAAATATAGTAACGTGAAAAATATTCATTTATTAGCTTTATGTATCTTCTTATTTGGACTGAGCAATGCTGCAAATGCACAGTTTAGAAGAGGTAGTGCCAATAAAACGGTGACCTTTGAGGAGATGTATAATGACCCTTATGATATCAATAAGTTATTTATAGGTATCACACCTATGTATGGTGATATTAATGTAGGGAACATTACCTCTGGTTTCGGTATTGACGCTACCTATTACCTAAATGACTTCATGCACTTTAAAGCGAATGCGCGTACGCCTTATTTTTCAGGAAGTGATTTTGCAAGAAATGCAGCACAAAATGATCCGACTTTCAGTGGAAGGGCAAGAACATATTTGTATGCGGAGGTAAGTGCTTCTTATCATATTTGGGACAAAGAGCAGGAGTCTGAAAGTATGATATCTTTGTATTCTAAGAATTATGAAGGAGCGCAATGGGCGGCTAAGGTTCCTAAAAGAGCAGAAATTCCAAATAAGAGAAGAGAGATACTATTTGCTAGATTAGGTGGTGTGTACTATGAGACAACTTCTGAACTATCCAGAGCAATTGATGCGCAAGGTATTCAGGTGTCGGGTTTTGGTGTAGATGAACCTTCGGCAATGGATACGCTTTCTGGTAATTTACAAAATGCCGTCTTTGGTAATGTAGTAGGTTATGGTTTAAGTGTTGGTGCAGGCTTTACATGGATGAAGAACTTTGCTGCCAAGCCAGATAAGACTTATGAGGAGCTAGTTGATGACCATATTTTTTCAACTTTCTTCGATCTATTTATTATGCCTGTTGTGAGGGTAGAAGACTTTTTTCATAAACCAGAAGGTGCTTCCCAGTTTTTTCAGTACAATGGAGAGGAAGTAAATACCTTTATGTTTGGCGGTAGAATTGGCATCGATGGACACTTCAACCGTACATTAGGTTGGGGTTATGGTGCTGAAATTGGCATGAGACCAGGCTTAGAAAAGCGGGGTTTCTATGGTTTGATAAAAATAACCTTCCCTATGTATGGCACCAAGCTTGATTATAAGGTAGAAGCATTTGGTAGGTAGAATCGTCCTACAATAGAAGTAAACATAAAAAAAGAGACCATTATATGGTCTCTTTTTTTATGTGCCTAATAAGTTTAAGATTAAGTTAAAGGGTTAGCTATTTTTTGCAGCATACTTATAAACCCAATGAACTATATAAATGCTTAGCGCATCTTTTTATACTCGTTGATTAAACCATTAGTTGAGCTATCGTGACCTATTACAGGGTTGTTATGTTCCAGTTCAGGTAATATTAGGCTGGCTAACTGTTTCCCTAGCTCCACACCCCACTGATCAAAACTATTCACATTCCAAATGCTACCTTGAACAAATATTTTATGCTCATAAAGTGCCACTAAGCTTCCTAAGGTGTAAGGGGTAATCTTCTTAATTAAGATGGAGTTTGTAGGCTTATCACCTTCAAATACTTTAAACGGAGAGAGCTTTTCAAGTTCCTCGTTGCTCATACCTTTCTCTTGTAGTTCTTCTTTTACTTTTTCCGCAGTCTTGCCCATCATTAAGGCCTCCGTTTGGGCAAAGAAGTTAGCTAATAGCTTATCGTGGTGGTCACCAATAGGATTGTGTGATTGGCTGGGTGCAATAAAATCACAAGGAATCATCTTGGTGCCTTGGTGTATTAGTTGATAGAATGCATGCTGTCCATTTGTGCCAGGCTCACCCCATACAATAGGTCCTGTTTGATAATCCACTGGATTTCCATTTCTATCGATTGACTTCCCATTGCTTTCCATATTCCCTTGCTGGAAATAAGCTGCAAATCGATGTAAATATTGATCATAGGGTAAAATCGCTTCCGTTTCTGCACCAAAGAAGTTGTTATACCATATCCCAATTAGCGCTAATATCACAGGAAGGTTTTCACTTAATTTAGCCTCAGCAAAGTGCTTATCCATGGCATGGGCACCTTTGAGTAATTGCTCAAAATTATCAAAGCCTACACTTAAGGCAATGGATAGCCCTATTGCTGACCACAATGAATAACGGCCACCAACCCAATCCCAGAACTCAAACATATTGGCAGCATCAATTCCAAATGCTTCCACAGCAGTCTGGTTAGTGCTTAAAGCAACAAAGTGTTTGGCAATGTCTGACTCATTTCCACCATGCTTCAGAAACCATTCTCGCGCAGTAAATGCGTTGGTCATAGTTTCCTGGGTAGTGAAAGTCTTTGAGGCAATTAGGAATAGTGTAGTTGCTGGATTAATTTTCTTGAATACCTCTGCGATATGGGAGGCATCTACATTGCTCACAAAATGTGTGGTGATACCTTCTTTTTGGTATGCTTTTAAAGCTTCAGTTACCATTACAGGCCCTAAATCTGAACCACCAATACCTATATTAACGATGGAATCGATTTTTTTACCATTGTATCCTTTCCATTCTCCGGAGTGGATTTTATGGGTGAAAGTTTCCATTTGTTGCAACACCTTTTTTACTTGCGGCATAACATCTTCACCATTTACCAAGACAGGTTCTCCCGAGAAATTTCTGAGGGCTGTATGAAGGACTGAACGTTTTTCCGTAAAATTGATCGGTGAACCGTCAAAAAATGCGGCAACTTGACCCTTCAAATCCATCTCTTCAGCTAACTCAAACAGGAGGTTCATAGCCGTTGCATCTAGCTTGTTTTTAGAGAAGTCGACAAAGATATCCTCGAACTTAAGATTGAATTTTTCAAATCTATTTTTATCCGATTCAAAATAGGACTTGATGGGAATATCCTTGATTGTTTCGTAGTGGGTTTTTAAAAGCCCCCAGCTTTCGGTGCTCGTTGGTGATTTATATTTCATAGTTAATGGCAATTTTCAGGAGGTAAAGTTAGCAGTCCATCTTTAAAATGGTAGTGTTTTTTAAAGGTTTATTCAATATTACTGAATTGAAAAGTTTGTGTTAAGAATATGTTCATTGCTATTAAATGATAGTACATTCCAATTCTTTTTAATATCTTTCTCCCACATAGATAGGGGTTTGCAGTCATTAGTATAAAATATCATGCTTTATGGCCATACTTTTTATTGACATTGAAACGGTACCGCTTCATGAGAATTATGAGGTTTTATCAGAACGGGAGAAGCAGTTGTGGAATCACAAAGCTAAGTTCTTAGTAAAAGAGGAGCAATCAGCAGCAGAAATTTATCCAAGGGCGGGGATTTATGCTGAATTTGGAAAAGTCGTTGTTATCGCCTTAGGCTGGATGTCTGATGGAGATGAAGCTAGTTTAAGAGTAAAAACTTTAGCAAATGAGGATGAAGGACAACTTTTAAGTGACTTAATCGGTATACTAGTAAAGATTGACAACGCGAAGACCTTAATTTGCGGACATAATATTAAAGAGTTTGATATTCCATTCTTATGCAGAAGAATATTAATTCATCAATTGAAACTTCCAGACCTTTTAGATGTATCCTCAAAAAAGCCATGGCAAACTCCTTACGTAGATACGCTAGAGCTATGGAAATTTGGAGACCGAAAACATTACTCAAAGCTTGACTTGCTAGCACATATTTTTGATTTACCTACGAGTAAAGATGATATTGATGGCAGCGAAGTTTGCGGAATTTATTATCAAGAAAAAGACCTGTCTAGGATCGCCGATTATTGCGAGAAGGATGTGGTGCTTACTTGCCAGCTTTATAGAAAGATGCAAGTATTGCCCATACTAGAGACAGAACAAATTATTAGAGTAGTAGAAGCAGCCGATAATAGTGGCTGAATAATTTAAACTACGAAGACATATTATAAACTATAATGAACAAAAAATTTAACAAAAGAAGTGGTAAAAAGCAGCCTAAAAGAAATGTAAAGGCTTTACCAGATTTAAAAAACGAGATACAACAAATATTAGATTACAACCTGCACAAATCTTATACTGTGCGTACCATGGCAAAGGCTTTACAAAGCAACTCTGCGGAAGCCAAAAAGATAATTGAGCGCATCCTTAATGAGCTTGTACAGCAGGGTAATATAGAGATGCCCTCACGAAGTACTTTTATGTCTACGAAAGAGCCAGAATTTATTGTTGGTAAAATAGACCATGTGAACCCTAGAATGGCCTTTCTTATTGCCGAAGGTAGGGAGAAGGATGTTATT
>JBKEFO010000154.1:0-7788 GCA_046709585.1 Marivirga sp. | reverse complement strand
AAAACAATATTCATGTTCAACAAAAATAAAGGCTGCGGCAAAACATATGCACTTCAGCAAGTAACATATCTTTTAGTACAATAGAAGAACAACCTAATCTAACCATTGTACATAAATACGAGGAAGTCATAAATCTATAAAAAATCTTTTGAGTGAAATATTCTAAAAAGCTTCAAACTCTTGAAGATTGAGCGTGTAGCATCAAAAATCATTCTATGAGAACAGTTGCTGATAGGCTTTATGCGATGAAAACTGTCAAGCCAGCCTCTTGTATAAAAAAAAATAGGACATAAAAGCAGACTTAATGCTACTGACGAAACTGAAACACCTATTTACTAGAGAATTCGCAAACCTTAATTGATAGCAATGCATTCAACACTATAATTTTCGACAAGTGAGAAAGCTAATTTATCGCTTGCTGCCAGGGTAAGCCTAATTAAATAATTACCTGCGGTTATTGTATCCGCTATAGTCGTATCTATAAATAGCGAGTCCGATATGTAAACACTATCGTCCGCAATACCATGAGCGAAAATATAATTTGTTTGTACTGTGTCATAATTTACCCAACAAGAAAACTGATCAAACGCCAATACATTAATGGTATCCACCTTGCCTCCGATACTCCATATAATCTCCTCAAAATCAACCGAAGTATTGTTATAAACCGTTATATTTACTTGTTCTAGCATAGGTTCTCCACAAATAAACGATGCACAAAGATCTTGATTTTCAAAATCCGCATCCATGCAGGAGGCTAACAGTAGAATTAATAGAGCAGCAAAATTTTTCTTCATAAGTAAGGAAATCCGTCTAAAGACTATTGGCGGTAAGAAAAGGTTGTAAGGTCAGCAAACTTTATTACACAAACTTACAACAACTATTGTATTAGAATAAACAATCAACTATTTTTGCAATCCGAAATTAAAAATAATTTATAATGGAATTGAAAAATTACGAGACGGTATTCATTTTAACTCCCGTTTTATCTGAGGCTCAGATGAAGGATGCTGTCGACAAGTTCAGAAAAGTTTTGGAGGACAAAAAAGCAGAGATTATTAATGTTGAAAACTGGGGCTTAAAGAAATTAGCTTATCCGATTCAGCATAAAAGCACTGGTTTTTATAACCTCATAGAATTCAAAGCTACTCCTGAAACTGTTGCAGCCCTAGAATTAGAGTACAGAAGGGACGAGAAGATCATGAGATTTTTAACAGTAGCTTTAGACAAGCATGCTATTATTTATGGCGAAAGACGCAGAAATGGCGCATTCAATAAAACTAAAGAAACTAAAGAGGAGGTAGCGAAATGACACTTCATAACGAGCCAATCAACGCAAAGAAACAAGATAATCAAAAGAAATACTGTCGCTTCAAAAGATACGGCATCAAGTATATTGATTACAAAGATCCTAACTTCTTATTGAAGTTTGTAAATGAGCAAGGTAAATTATTACCTAGTAGAATTACAGGAACAAGTGCAAAATATCAGAAGAAGGTATCGCAGGCTGTAAAAAGAGCAAGACACATTGCTTTATTACCTTACGTAACTGATTCATTAAAATAATAACCCAAAAATTTAATCAGACATGGAAGTAATCTTAACATCAGATATAAATGGTTTGGGGTATAAAAATGACACAGTAAGTGTGAAGCCAGGGCACGGTAGAAACTACCTTATTCCTCAAGGTTTTGCAATTATTGCGAACAACTCAAACAGAAAAATGATTGACGAAAATATTCGTCAGGCATCACACAAAGCTGAAAAGCTCAAAAAAGATGCAGAAGAGTTAGCAAACAAAATCGGTGAATTAACATTGGTAATCAAAACCAAAGCTGGTGAAAGCGGTAAAATATTTGGTGCAGTTACAACTGTACAAATTGCTGAAGGCCTAAAAGAGAAAGGTTTTGACATTGACAGAAAGAAAATCGCTATTTCTGGCGACATCAAACAAGTTGGTGAATATAAAGCAGTGATTGATTTGCACAAAGAGGTGAAGAAAGAAATTTCTTTATCTGTCGAAGCTGATTGATAATCTTTTGAAAGTATTAATAAAAAGCCTTGCCACTACGTAGCAGGGCTTTTTTTATGCTCAATATTTTGTTCGTAAATAACATGCTGTTTACTTCTTGAAGCGGCTCTTCTTGGATATTATCGCCATTCCAACGACAGAATAACGCTGCCTTATTCACTTGAAATAATACTAATTAGATAAGTATCTACCTGACAACACCCCTAGAAATGATTGCGATAGGACATAAAAAAAGCCACTCTATCACAGACAGAGAGGCTTTTTTTATGCGCTATAATAACTTAAAAGAGTAACTCCCCTATATTAATATTAAAGAATTTTGATAATACCGTTGTAATAAACATGATTCCTAAAACAATAGGACAAAATATAGTGACAGCAAAATTAATATACTTTTCAATAAAAGAGCCTTTATAGCCCTCATATCCATGGCTAATCTCTTCACTTAGATTTTCCGTCTTCCACACATACGCTGCGAAGATAACTATTAAGCATCCACCTAATGGTAAGAATGTATCATTTGCAACATGTCCAACGAAAGTCATGAAATCCGTTGGATTTTCAGCACCGAAATACGTAATAAAATTGGTAAAGAATTCAGAATAACCATTTCCTACTAGAGACGGTAAGCCAATAATAAATACAATACCAGCTACTACCCACACAGCTTTCTTTCGATCCATTTTCAACTCATCCACTGTATATGAGACAGGCACTTCTAAAAGAGAAACAGTTGAAGTTAGTGCCGCAAAAGAAAGTAATAAGAAAAACGCAGAACCAATTACAATTCCAAGAACCGGACCTAAACTTTCAAAAGCACCCGGTAGCACTGCGAAGATTAAGCCTGCGCCTTGTCCTGCGCCTTCCATAGTACCATTTGTTAAGTAAGCTACTAAAGGAAACATCATTAGACCAGAGATGAAAGCGATACCTACATCAGTTAGTGTTATAAAGGCTGCAGAACTAACGATATTATCTTTCTTGCCTACGTAACTACCATAGGTTATTAAGGCACCCATACCTAAAGACAACGAGAAGAAAGCTTGCCCCATAGCACTGCCAATTACCTTCGTTGTTAACTTCGAAAAATCAGGCACCAAATAGAAAGATAAACCCTCAAATGCATGTGGTAAGGTCAAAGAGTAAATCACTAAACCAATAATCATGATCAATAGGGTAGGCATTAATATTTTAGAAGCCTTTTCAATACCCCCAGAAACTCCCTTAGAAACTATAAATGCTGTGGCTGCCATAAATAAAATTGCATAACCCCCTACTTTGAAAACGTCTTTAATGTATTCGCTAAATTGACTGCCAACAGCAAAGTTCCCTGACAACATTTCAATAAAATATCCAAAAGCCCAGCCTGCTACTACGTTATAAAAAGATAAAATTAAGAAGCCGGAAAGGATCCCTATTTTACCGATAAAATTCCACCTTCTGTAACCTAAAGAATTAAAGGCTCCAACAGGATTCTTAGCAGTCTTTCTACCCATTGCTATTTCTGTGACCATTACAGGAAAACACAAAAGGAAACAAAAAATGAGATATACGAAGACGAAAGCAGCACCACCGCCCTCTCCTACTTCAAAAGGAAACTTCCATATATTCCCTAAACCTACAGCTGAACCTGCTGCTGCTAATATAAATCCTATCTTACTTGAGAACCCGCCTCTTGATGCCATGTAATATTAATTTTAGGTCGTAAAGATATTAGATTATTCTATTTAGGCAATGGAAACTGATTAGTTGTTACGGAATAAAACAATACACTTCTACATTCTTCTGCTTATTATAAATAAACAAATAGATATCACTATCGCATCATCTAAAAATACTATTTATAAGACATAAAAAAAGCCAACTTACGTTGGCTTAAAAATATCTAATGGTATTGTTGCTACTTTATTCCATGTCTAACAATTCCTTGGGGATAGAGAACAACCAAAATTGGGTTTGCTGCTTGTCACTGAAATTATTATCGGATACACAGATTAAACTTACTGTGCCATCTTCCAATTCATTTCCAAATGCCATGCCCTCAATGTTATCGATTCTTTTCCCATAGTCTGAAAAATCTATATATAAAGATTTTTTTACAGCTTGATAGCTTTCTTCCCTCAATGAGCTAAAATCACTGATATCAGTAGCATCATCTATATTTATTTTAAAAATTCTCACATAGTTACCTACACCAGTAATATAAGCTCTTTCCAGTACTAATAGCGTATTCTGGCTTAGCGATATAAGTTCAGTAAC
Organism: Marivirga sp.; assembly: GCA_046709585.1. GTDB lineage: Bacteria > Bacteroidota > Bacteroidia > Cytophagales > Cyclobacteriaceae > Marivirga. Next base: position 3,497 of record JBKEFO010000154.1, on the reverse strand, counting down.
AGAGTTAATACTAAACTCCCCTCTAGGCACAGATTCCGCCTGGATAGGCTCAATCTCATACGCATACTCTGCAACCATTTCATCATTTTTGATGTCAAATTTTGTTAATCTTATTGGGGTTTTACCTCCCCCAAAAGTCGGTACATCGCTATCTTCAAATAAAGGTAACTCATTCGCAAACCAGACTATACTATCATTTTCAAAGGCTAAGCTTTCAAAACCACCATTCTTCCTTAGCCCTCTATTTTCGTAATAGTCAAAAATACTGGGGATGTTATACGTCTTTATCACATTCCCTAAAGTATCCATCTCTCTTATAAAAGGGGCCTTATCACCCTCAGTTCTCCCACCCTCGCTAGCATAAAATAGCGTATGACTTTTGGTATTATACCGTATGGCTTCAGGGTCCATAGAATGCGACTTATATAAATTACCATCATTATTTTTTAGTAAGGTTACTTCCTCAACCTTAATCGTATCAATCCCACTAAGATCGTACTGAATATGAGTTTTATAAAATCTAGCAGGAGCATATTCAGATCTATCATCTGAAATGACATACCAATGATAGTTTTGAGAAAAATCCAAAGACGATAAGCCACCAACTTGCGTGCTATCAACCATAAGATCATTTGGCAATATAAACTGGTCTATAAATTGGATTGACGGCTCATTCATTTCCAAATCCTTGGCGACAGCATCTTGTTGCTTTTTATTTTCACAACTAACAAGTAAGGCTCCAACCAGTAATAACGCATACAAATTCTTGTCCATCATCTATTTATTTCGATAATACAATAGCTATAAAACTACTTTGTCTGTTTTTAATTAGAGAGTGAAAATAGCTAAAATTTACATAACTTTGTATCTATAAACCTTTAATAAAATCGACTCCATTGTTTACAAGAAAAATAAAGTGTTAAAAGAAATAAAAAGTACATATTATTTGGAATGTTAATAAAAAGACTACCTTTGTTAAAATTTAACAAATATTATAATGAACAAAGGAACAGTAAAATTCTTCAACGACTCCAAAGGTTTTGGTTTTATTATCGATGAAGAAACACAAAAAGAGTATTTCGTACACGTTTCAGGTCTTATTGATGAGATCAGAGAAAATGATGACGTAGTTTACGAAATCCAAGAAGGAAGAAAAGGTTTAAATGCAGTGAATGTTAAATTAGCATAATTTATATACACATTAGTACATTTAATGATGAAAGGCTTTCCAAATGGAAGGCCTTTTTTTTGTTGAATAATAACCATTATAGAATCCTACAGTTTATACTCAAAAGAACTATATATGACGAATTGGAAAGATGTAATTAGCTGGGCTAACAACGGAAGCCCTGCACCATCAAGAAGACTAGAAAAGTCTGCTGCTGAATGGAAAGAAATTTTATCCGCTGAACAATATGATATAGCAAGAAATAAAGGGACAGAAAGAGCACATACGGGGGCCTATTGTGAAGCGCATGAGCCAGGCAAATATGGATGTATATGTTGTGGCACAACATTATTTGACTCCAATTTGAAATTCGAATCAGGGTCAGGATGGCCTAGCTTTACAGAGCCCGTTGCTAATAATGTTATAAACTACATTAAAGACGGAACACATGGAATGGTAAGAGTGGAAGTAACGTGTAATGTTTGCGACGCACATCTAGGTCATGTTTTTCCTGACGGACCAGCACCTTCAGGCCTACGCTATTGTGTTAACTCGGCATCAATTAAATTAGAAGTGTAAATAAATATAAAAAAAGGGGGCCTAAGCCTCCTTTTTTTCTCTCAGATGCCTTCGTATTATCTTCCCTACATTGGATTTAGGTAAGTCTTTTTCAAAAGAAACAAGTTTAGGGCATTTGTAAGGAGTTAAGTTCTCCTTACAGTAGGCAATCACTTCCTCCTCTGTTAAACTTTGGTCCTTCTTAACAACAAATGCTTTCACTTTCTCCGTTGAGCTTTCATCAGGCACACCAATAACTGCTACCTCCAACACTTTCTCCATTCCAGCAATCACCTCTTCTATTTCATTTGGATAAACGTTAAATCCTGACACGTTTATCATATCTTTCATTCGATCTACAATTTTAAAGAAGCCATCATTGTCTAGGATACCTACATCACCAGTTCTAAACCATTCTTTATGAAAAAAAGTAGTGTCATTTAATTCATCTTTATTCCAGTAACCTGACATTACTTGAGGGCCTTTACCACATATTTCACCGGCCTCTCCAATCGCTATCTCCTCTCCTTCTTCATTCATGATCTTCATTTCCGTACTTGGGGTAGGCAAACCAATTGTCCCTATTCTATCCGTTCCGTCTAATGGGTTAACACTTAGCACTGGAGAAGTTTCACTCAAACCATAACCTTCCACTAAGGGCCCGCCTGTGACCTTCTTCCATTTCTCAGCGACCGCACGCTGTACTGCCATACCGCCTCCGATAGATCCCTTTAGGTGGCTAAAGTCAACATCCTTGAGATTAGGCTGGTTCAACAATCCATTAAACAAGGTATTTACCCCCGTCATCAAGGTGAATTGATGATTTTTTAACTCTTTAATAAAGCCAGGCATGTCTCGCGGATTTGTAATTAATACGCTCTTTGCACCAATACTAAACATTAACAACCCATTTACAGCCAAGGCAAAGATATGGTATAACGGCAAGGCTGTGATCATAACCTCTTGTTGGCCATCTTTAAACAAAGGCTTAAACCATTCTTGCGTTTGCATGGTATGTGCTATTAAATTTCTATGGCTAAGTTTAGCACCTTTACTTACCCCAGTAGTACCACCAGTATATTGTAAAAAAGCTAAATCTGAGGATAATATCTCAGGTTTTTTAAAGGCATGCTTACTACCTAGCCTTAATGCATCCTTAAACTTAATCGCTTGTGGAATATGGTAAGAAGGCACCATCTTCTTCACGTGTTTTACTACAAAATTGACAATTAAGCCCTTGAGCCCTCCAACCATATCACCCAATTCGGTATGAATTATAGTCTTAATGTCGGTCTCAGGTAATATTTTTTCTAAATTATCCGCAAAATTAGCGACGATAACAATTGCTGTTGCTCCAGAGTCCTTGAACTGGTGCTCCATTTCTCTCGCTGTATACAAAGGGTTTGTTCCCACCACTATTAATCCAGCTTTTAAAGCGCCAATCATGGCTATCGGATATTGCAAACAGTTAGGCATCTGAATAGCTATTCTATCTCCTTTTTTTAGCCCCGCCACATTAGTGATATAGCTAGCAAAGTTATTAGAATGCTCATCGACCTCAGCATAGGTTAACACCTTCCCCATGTTCTCATATGCTTCAGCAGAAGCATGCTTTATAAAAACCTCTTCAAATAAAGCTGGAAGGTTAGGATATTTGTCTGGGTTTATTTCTCTAGGCACCCCTGCTGGATAATGCTTAATCCATGGAAAATCGCTCATATTATTCTTATTGGTTAAACTATCAAATCACTTTAATATCGGAAATTAATAA
>JBKEFO010000153.1:0-7873 GCA_046709585.1 Marivirga sp. | reverse complement strand
AGTCGGTAACATTCAGCTGCTGCATATTGTATTTATCACAATTAATTTGTGTTGACAGATTTGCAGGCTTCTTAAATGGCCCCTTTGTAATCCCTAGCTCTTCATCTGCATACACCTTTCTCATAAATATCTCCCAAATTGGCATGGCCATCCTTGCTCCTTGCCCAAGTCCGATATTCTTAAAGTGAATACTTCTTTCATCGCCACCCACCCAAGCTCCGGCAGCTATGTCTTTGGTGATACCCACAAACCAACCGTCTGAAAAGTTCTGGGTAGTACCAGTTTTAGCACCGATTTCATTATCCATTCGTAGTTCTTTATCTAGGCCAATCGCGGTACCGATAGAAAGTTCTGTGGTTCCTTTTAGCATATGTAACATGACATAGGCGGTCTCCGCACTTAGTGCCTCCTCTGGCTTTGGTACAAACTGTTGCAGCACTCTTCCATTTTTGTCTTCTATTCTCTCTATATAAAATGGTTTGGTATAAAAGCCTTCATTTACAAATGTACTGTAGGCACCTATTAATTCATAGATGGAAACGTCTGACGTACCTAGACACAAGGAAGGGACTGCTAGTAACGGGCTCTCTACTCCTAACCGTTTCGCGTAATCTACCACTGTCTGAGGCCCGATTTTTTTCATAATATAGGCTGTTCCTGAATTGAGTGATTGAGCCATTGCTTCCCTAATGGTCCACGTCTCTCCAGTGTATCTTCCATTAGCATTTGATGGAGTCCATGTTGGAGGGTCGCCCACTACCTCAAATGTTACTGGGAGGTCTTGTATTTGGTAGCATGGTGAGTAACCATTATCAATCGCTGCGGCGTACACTAAAGGCTTAAAAGTAGAGCCTGGCTGCCTTCTTCCTTGCTGGACGTGGTCATATTTGAAGTATTTATAATTGATACCTCCAACCCAAGCTTTTATATGGCCATTTTGTGGGTTCATTGCCATGAAACCAGCATGCAAGAAATTCTTATAATATCGGATTGAGTCCCAAGTGCTTAAGACAGTATCAAGGTCGCCATCCCAGCTGAAAACCGTCATTCCTTTGGGCTCTTTTAACTTCTTAAAGATCGATTGCTCATCATCGCCAAGTTCTTTGCGTAATGATTTGTAAATGCCTGTTCGTCGTGCTATTTTCTCTACAAAACCCTCTATCTCCCTGCCAGATTCATCGCGCCACGGGTTTTTGCCATCCCAATGTTCGTCGAAGAGCTTTTGCTGAAACTTCATGTGCTCATTTACAGCTTCCTCAGCATATTTCTGCATTCTGCTATCAATGGTGGTATATATTTTCAAGCCATCTTCGTATAAATCGAGGTCATTTTCCTTACACCATGAAAGTAAATCCCATAGAATCTGGCCCCTGAAGTAAGTTCCTAAACCATCATTCTGATTTTCTACATCGTAGTCTAGTTCAATAGGTTTTACCTTTAGCGTATCAAAGGCGAGGTCGCTCAGGTAACCATATTTATGCATCTGCCCCAACACGGTATTCTTTCTGTAAAAAGCATTCTTAGGTTGATAAACTGGGCTGTATAAGTTAGGGTTTTTGCATAAGCCGACTAGAACGGCTGCTTCCTGTACACTCAGCTGGTCTGGTGTTGTATTAAAGAATGTTTTTGAGGCTGTTTTTATACCAAAGGCATTGCTTCCGAATTCGAAGGTGTTCAAATACATGGCTATTATTTCTTTTTTAGTATAGGACTGCTCGAGTTTCACTGCCACAATCCATTCTTTCATCTTAGCAATGACAAGGCCGAGCATTGGAACATTATTTAAACTACCATTAGATAAATCGCTCCTTGTTCTAAAAAGTATTTTTGCTAGCTGCTGAGAAATTGTACTTCCTCCACCTGAGCTTTTATCAAACATTAAGATTGACTTAAATAAAACTCTGCCTAAGCCGTAAAAATCGATGCCAGAATGATCAATAAACCGAATGTCCTCAGTAGCAATTAGCGCATTAATAACATTGGGAGATAACTGATCGAAATTTACTTGACTCCTATTGTAGCGATAATATTTCCCCATCTCCTTATTATCTGCAAAATACAGTACGGATGATAAGTCACTTTCGGGGTTTTCAAGTGATTTTAAGCTTGGTAATTCTCCGTACAACCCATTGAAATTTATACTAATGGTATAAATAAACAAGCCAAAAGTAAGCATGCCTAGTATGAAAATAGACCACAGTCCCACGATCAGTTTTTTAATCTTCCTGTTTGAATTATTTTTGTCTGTCATGGTGTTAACTTGTAGTTTTCCTTGAAAAATAGTTCGTAACTATCGGCAATCTTAGACTGGTAGAAAATTTGAAAGTTATCTTTTGAGATAATAAAAGAATCGAATTGTAAGCTGCTAAAATCCTTTATAGGAGAAAGTTCACTATTAAATTTCATATAAAATGATTCTGCTACCTTTTTATCTTTGAATTCACTTAGTAATATCATAGCATATTCGTCATTAAAAATCAAATTGCCGGCATTAAGTGTTTCATTAGGGTAAAATGTTTCAGCAAAGTTCTCTATTTCTGTCGGTAAAAGTCCCGCTAAGGCTTTATTATTTTCATATAATACAACAAAATAATGCGTCTGTTCAAAATAGGGGATGTACCTAATTTCGTCAAGCTCTTGTAACTTCTTTTTATAATTTTCTACTGCCAATAACAGTTCTTTTGCAAATGTAATTAATTCACTTTCCGGATAAGCTTTAACAAATTGCTGTAATTGATATAAATATGTATTTCTATCTTCTGTTTTGCCAATAATAAGTGTTCTCAGTAAATGAAGGTTGTCTTCATAATCGTTTTCAGGATAATTACTCAAGCCATAATCAATGATGCTGTCAGCTACTGCGAGGCTATCCCCGTAATAGGCAATATAAGCAGTTTCGTACAAGGCTTTTACCTTGGAGCTCGCTAAATTACTTTCTTCTTGATAATTTGGATTGAGGACTAGTTTGGCGAAAATTGTTTTCGGATAGTTATTCACTAGCTCGTTTGCATATTTCTGTGACTGCTCAGGATTTTTGTCCTTAAAATACACATAAAGAAGGTACAGCATCTCAGCCCTATACTCTGTGTCTGGATACCGTTCTAGTAACTCTTGGTAGGTCTCTACTGCTTTTTGTTTCTCTATTAAGTCAAAATTGTAAATGTTACCTAGTTTATAGAAGGCTATCTCTGTTTGGGCATTTAGTTTTTGCTGTTCCTTTTCAAGAAATGGTATCCGAGTAAAAAATGCTGCTCTTTCTGTAGACTCTAACTCTTTGGCGGATGCTACGACATTGTCGACTAGCGGATCATCATCAAATGTTTCATCAGAAGGACTAATCGCTACTTCATTATTAGTGTTAATCTGGGTCGATTCAAACCTCCAATTGTCTTGAAGAGACCTATTGCCCCATAAACTAGAAAATTCCCTTTTACCGCCTGCTACAGTTGCAGCATCATAGAAATAAAATTTACCACTTGTATTAGTCACAGTGTTGAACGAAGTCGCGGCAAAACCGCCAAAATTGCTTGTACTCACTGTATTTCTTGCTTCTTTTCTTTTGCGTTTGGCTTCGGATTCCTGTTTTGCGAATTTTTGCACTTGAATCTTAGCGAAGATATCATTCAAGGCTAAACTGTCCATGTTCGCTAGATTCAATAAGCTGTCATTTCTATCAATGGTATTGATTTGTTCTATAAAGACAGAAAGCACTTGCTGCCTTTTGGCTACTTTGGGATAAATCTCTTCATCTCTAGGCATTATTTTGGAGGCGCTATCATAGTATGCTTTTGCCAGTTCATATTCAGTTAGTTCGTCAAAATAGAGAAGTCCCAATTTATGGTAGGAGAATGATTTTTGTCTTTGATTGTTTACACTTACCAGTGCACTTGATTTATAATACTCTATGGCCACATTTAAATTGTTTTGTTTTAATTCAAACTCAGCCATTTCATAATATATTTTATCTTTAAACTCATTATTCTTTCCGTCTTTCAATAGTTGTTCGAAGTATTTCCTGATTTTCTTAATATCAGCCCCATCAGAGAGTTCAGTTACCTGTGCCATGTGTAAGCGTGCATGAAAATAATAGTCGTAGGTGGGGTTATTTTGTATAACACTCTCGAAGTTTTTGTAAGCAAACGAATCAAACCCCGCCTTTTGGAAAAGTTGACCAAGAATGAAGTGCATTCTTACTTTTTCTTGACTTCCAGGCATGATCTCAGTAGCGGCATTTAAATATTTTATCAGGTTGCTGGGGTCATTTGTGCGTTGCGCAAAATTTGCCGCATGTAAGTAAAATTGAATTCTATTTTGCTTATCTAATTTTTTTCGAGATAAATAATCAATAACGGCTTGTGCATTATTATACTCTTTGTACTCAATAAATGTCCTAATGAGGTTTATTAATGCATTGTATTGGGTTTGCTTCTGCTCGCTGTTGACATTCACATATTTGAATGTTTCAATTGATTCTTCGAATGCCTGACTTACTAAGCGCGCTTTCCCTACTAATATGTAGCTGTCATCAACCCACTTGCTCACTTCATGTCTTTGAATAGCAATAGAGGCCTTTTTAATAACGTCAGCAATAATCGCGGAATCAGCTTTCACAATATTTGTGTCAATTGGAGCAAAAACCAGTAAGGTTTTATTGAAATTAGGTTCGTAAGCTTCCTCCAATTCAGCATATACTTCGTTTAACTCTTCTCTGGCAATGAAATAAGCATTATATTTTGCAGTTACATTATGGTAAGCATGACCAACAAAACCAGAATTGCTGCTTGAACATGCTGATAAGAGCAACATTATTATTGCTGAGGAGAGGAGATATTTAAAAGTTTTCAGTGTATTCACAATAACTACAAACGACTAAATTACATGATTCATATAATAATACTATTGAGACTTAATGATTATATGTATTTTTGTGTTCAATTAAATAAATAAAGCTTTGCGCATTAGAAAAACGATGTCTAATTGGCTTACCACTCGATATCAAATGGTGGTAAGAAACGAAGAAAACTTAGCTGAAGTATCTTCATTTAATTTTACCTATGCAAAGGTAATAGTAATTAGTTTGTTAACCTTTGTTTTATTGTTTGTTGGCTCACTTTATTTAGCACAGACAGCATTAGCAAAGTGGTTTGACCCTAGGCATACAACAATGGAGTATAATCGGAAGCTACTAACCATGACCCTTGAGCTGGATTCATTAAAGGGAAAATTGGCAAATCAAGAAAGGTTTATTGATAATTTTCAAAATATATTAAGAGGTGAAGTGCCTCAAGGATCGGTTTATAGGCCGCCTGAGAATGTGAGTGCTGCCGATTTTAACCAAGATATGAATCCTAGAGAAATTGGAAATGGGGACTCTATTATTAGGGAGGAATTTAAAGAAATCGAGTCGGCCTTAACATCTTACAAAAAGAACACGTATTCAGATGAGTTAAAGGACATTTTTTTCTTTCCACCATTACAAGGTATTGTAAGTTCTCCCTATAATCTAGCTACTGACCATTATGGAGTAGATATTGTGGCGAAAAACAACGAACCAGTAAAATCTATAGCAGACGGGACTGTTATCTTATCGTCATGGACGCTGGACGGGGGTTACATCATAGCCGTGCAGCATAGAGCAAATTTAATTTCAGTAATTCGACATAATTCGGCATTATTGAAAAAAGTTGGTAATTTTGTAAATGCAGGAGAGGTAATCTCTATTATAGGTAACACTGGTGAGTTGACTACTGGACCACACGTTCATTTGGAACTATGGTATAATGGTAATCCAGTGGATCCAGAAGAGTTTATCACTTTTTAAAATTAATAATAACATGTTTAATAACAAGCAACAGAAAAATCAAATGGCTCAAGATATAACTAGTTCAAGCAATACAGTAGGGAAAGGAACTACTATAAATGGTGACTTAGAGACTTTCGGTAATATCAGAATTGACGGTAAAGTGATAGGTAACATCAAAACGAAATCAAAATTAGTGCTTGGTGGTACATCACACATTGAGGGGAATGTATTAGCACAGAATGCTGAAATTGAGGGAGAAGTAAAGGGAGTAGTAGAAATTACTGAACTATTAGTTTTAAAGCCTTCCGCTGTGGTGCAAGGAGATATCATTACGAATAAACTGATTGTAGAGTCAGGAGCAACATTCAATGGTGCATGTAAAATGGGTGTAGTTACAAAAAGCATCAAAATAGGAGATGAGGCACAAAATGGACAAGCAACCAACAAACTCAAAGAAGCCAAAACAGTATAAAAGCTTTATTAGGTTCTCAGGTATTGCCGTGCAGATGGTGGTAGTAATTTATTTGGGTAATCTATTGGGTAAATATGTGGATAGGAATTATGGCTCAGGAGATGAATTATATACTAAAATCATAACCATGGTTGCTGTGATTTTATCTACAGTTCTGATAATTCGGCAAGTGCTAGCCGCGAACACCGATAATTAAATGATTAAAAGGCTTATTGTATTTTACCTACTATTGATAGCTGTAAGTTTTACAGCTTTTTTTGTCCATCAATTTTTGCTGGCAGAGCATGAAATAGTCTTGCACTATTCATTGTTTAATGTCTATTTGTTTAATGTTTTAAGTTGTACATTTATTTGCCTTGCAGCCGAGTTATTAAGTGTAAAGCTACCCTCGCAGGTAGGTTACGCTTACTTAGCAAGTGTTTTTGTTAAAATGGGTACTTTTGTTTTATTGTTTAAAGAAACGATTTTTAATGAGAGTGGTTTTTTGATGACTGATCGGCTTTCAATGGTGATTCCTACAATGTTGTTCTTAATTATTGAAGCGGGATATTGTGGTCGATTAATGAATTCGCTATAGATGATCGAAAGATGATTCAACTAAAGCACATCGGAGAAAAAAACATAATTTATAAAGATGAACTTAGAAAGTTTTGATTACCTTTGCACCCAAATTTGTTAGGTATTTGTAATAATATAATAATGCTAAAGAGAGCTAGCGTAATTTTATCGATTTTAGTAATTTTATTTTCTGTCAATTTTGCTTTCGCAAGTGACGGCGAAAAAGAAGAGGCCGTAGGCCAGGTCGATACGCAAGAAGAAATTAACGACTATATTCGTCATCACTTACAAGACTCGCATGACTTTACTTTCTTCACAGATGGAAAGTCAGGTCAGCATTGGGGCTTCCCATTACCTGTAATTTTATGGAGTGAAGGGTTTCATGTTTTTATGTCTTCAAAATTCCATCATGGTGAAACGACAGCCGAATCAAATGGAAAGTATTTTACATTGCACCACAGCAAGGTTTATGAAACTACTGCAGACGGTGCTATTTTATTAGATGACAGCAACCATCCTACCAATGCACAACCGCTAGATTTATCAATAACCAAAAGTGTATTGGGTATGTTAATAACAGGGGTACTACTTATCTGGAGTTTTGGTTCATTGTCTAGAGGTTATAAGAAAGGTGCAATACCAACAGGTTTTGGCAGAGTTTTGGAACCACTAGTAATTTATGTTCGAGATGAAATCGCTAGGCCTAATATTGGCGAAAAGAAGTATGAGAAATATATGGGCTATTTATTGACTGTATTTTTTTACATATGGATTTTGAATATGTTGGGTTTAACACCACTCGGATTCAATGTTACTGGTCAGATAGCTGTAACAGTTTGTTTAGCGATTTTCACTTTCATCATTATCCAGTTTAGCGGTAATAAAAATTATTGGAAACATATTTTCTGGATGCCTGGTGTACCAGTACCCATGAAAATTTTATTAATCCCAGTAGAGTTGTTAGGTGTATTAACTAAGCCTTTTTCTCTTTTAATACGTTTGTTTGCCAACATGACGGCAGGACACTTTGTAGTAATGAG
>JBKEFO010000152.1:0-7889 GCA_046709585.1 Marivirga sp. | reverse complement strand
AACACTGTAACGCATGAAGCCGAATCCTTGCGATACCGAAATTTTAAAACCGTGTTTGTTCAGAAGGTTGTAAATACCTTCAAAGTGGGCGCTTTGATAAGTTGTTAATGAAAAGCTGTTAATTTGGAATTCACTTTGATCTAAGAATTTTACGGCTGAATTTTCAGAGGTTAATTGTCCAAAACTTAGATAGAGTGCACTGGTGAGTTTCCGTTGTTTGGCAAATTGAAGATAGGCTATAAAACTGCTTGTTGGCTTCTGGTAGGTTTCAGATAAATCAGTTCTTGTCAGATTAAGGCCTATGCCTAAGCCAATATTTTTATAGGCCGTCGTGTCCTTTTGAGCAGTAGCAGTGCCTATTGACACTAATGAACATATGAAATAGCATAATAGCTTTTGCCTCATAATGCTAATATATTAATATAACAGTAAAAAGGCATCAATTAACAGTCTATAACTGCCTATTGATGCCTCTTAAAATTCCGATTCGTTTATTACTTTATACTAGAAAAGTCAAAATCTTCCAAGAATTTAGTTGTGAAGATCCCTGATTTAAAGATTTCGTCATCCATTAATTTAATATGAAATGGAATAGTTGTTTTCACACCTTCAATTACAAATTCTTCTAATGCTCTTTTCATCCGCACGATTACTTCTTCCCTTGACTGCCCTGATACAATAAGTTTAGCAATCATTGAATCGTAATAAGGAGGAATAGTGTAACCCGCGTAAACATGGCTATCTACACGCACACCATGCCCACCAGGTAAATGTAAGTTAGTGATTTTGCCAGGACTAGGTCTGAATCCATGGGCAGGATCTTCCGCGTTTATTCTGCATTCCATTGCAAATAAGTGAGGGAAGTAATTCTGTCCTGAGATCGTTTTTCCTGCAGCTACTTTGATCTGTTCTTTAATTAAGTCAAAGTCTGTTACTTCTTCAGTGATAGGATGCTCTACCTGGATACGTGTATTCATTTCCATGAAATAGAACTTATTATGTTTATCTAATAGGAATTCTATTGTTCCGGCACCCTCGTATCCAACAGCCTCGGCGCCTGCTATGGCAGCTTTCCCCATAGCTTCGCGTAATTCATCTGTCATTACTGGGCAAGGTGTTTCTTCCACCAATTTTTGGTGTCTTCTCTGAATTGAGCAGTCTCTCTCAGAAAGGTGGCATGCTTTACCTGTCTTATCACCGATGACTTGTATTTCTACGTGGCGTGGCTCTTCAACAAATTTTTCTAAGTAAAGACCTGCATTACCAAAAGAGGCAGAAGCCTCTTGTTTGGCGTCATCCCAAGCTTTTTTGAAGCCAGAATCATCTTTAACAATCCGCATTCCTTTCCCTCCACCGCCTGCTGTAGCTTTTAGAATAACAGGATAACCCATCTCTTTTGAAAGTATTAATCCTTCTTCGATAGTTTCTAGCAAACCTTCAGAGCCGGGGATAACAGGTACACCAGCGGCTTTCATAGTAGCCTTGGCGGTAGCCTTATCACCCATCTTGTTAATCATTTCAGGGTCAGGTCCTATGAATTTAATGCCATATTCACCACATATTTTCGAGAATTCTGCATTTTCGGACAAAAAACCATAGCCTGGATGGATGGCATCAGCATTAGTAATCTCCGCAGCGGATATGATATTTGGAATATTGAGGTAACTGTCTTTGCTTGGGGCAGGACCGATACATACCGCTTCATCAGCAAAGCGTACATGCAAACTATCTTTATCAGCAGTTGAATAGACAGCCACTGTTTTAATGCCCATTTCTTTACAAGTTCTTATTACTCGTAGGGCAATTTCGCCTCTATTTGCAATTAATATTTTCTTAAACACTTTAATTTAATTTTGTTAAAAACTATTTCAGGTACCGTTAATTGACAAATTATGAAGGGTCAACTAAAAATAATGGCTGATCGTACTCAACAGGTGTTGCATTATCAACAAGTACTTTTACAATTTTTCCTGAAACTTCAGATTCAATTTCATTGAATAATTTCATCGCTTCAACTATGCAAACAGTATCTCCAGTTTTCACACTATCACCAATATTAACGAAGGTAGGAGAATCTGGATTAGGAGTTCGGTAGAATGTACCAATCATTGGAGACTTAATAGTTAAATACTTATCGTCATCATTTGTCGCTGAACTGGTGTCATCATCTGCTGCGGCACTTGGAGCTGCTGCTGCTGGCGCTGGAGTAGGGGCAGCTGCTTGAATCATCTGAGTTTTAACGTCTGAGGATTTCTTTACCTTTATTTTAAACTCTTCTGTTTCAATATTAACCTCATCTAATCCTGATTTTGAGATGAAGTTAATTAGGTCTTGAATTTCTTTTGCTTTCATAGCTATAGTTGTTTAATGTCGGTTTTTTAAATCTAAATCAATTATTTTTTTATTCTTTCTGCGTATGATCTGGTGCGAGTGTCTACTTTAATCCACTCATCTTGTTCGATAAAGAGGGGTACTTTTATCTCAGCACCTGTTTCTACTGTAGCAGGTTTACTTGCATTTGTCGCAGTATCTCCTTTAATGCCAGGTTCTGTATAAGTCACCTGCATTTCTACGAAGGGAGGTAGTTCACAGCTTAATGCTTTTTCTGTTTCTGCATGAAATAATATTTCAACTTCTTGGCCTTCCTTATATAGATCTACATTATCGATCATTTCATCAGGAATTGAAATTTGCTCAAAGGTATTGGTATCCATAAAATGCATACCTAGGTCATCTTTGTATAAATACTGTTGCTTTCTTCTTTCAACCCTAGCAGTCACCACTTTATGACCTGCCGTAAAGGTGTTGTCTAGTACTTTGCCTGTAGTTAAACTTTTTAGTTTCGTTCTTACAAAAGCAGGTCCCTTACCTGGTTTTACATGTTGGAACTCTGTAATCATGAATAGATCATGATTATATTCTATACAAAGCCCATTTCTAAAATCTGATGTATTTGCCATCTGTACTCTATTAATTAAGAATCATAGGCCCACTTGATGTAAATAGAACCCCACGTGAATCCTCCACCAAATGCTGCCAAAATAATATTATCTCCTTTTTTTATTTGTTTTTCATATTCCCACAAGCATAAAGGAATAGTACCACTAGTGGTATTACCGTATTTTTGAATGTTTAGCATCACCTTATCACTATTGATACCCATTCTATTAGCCGTGGCATCGATAATTCTTTTATTTGCTTGATGAGGCACTAACCACGCAATATCATCGGAAGTTAAATCATTTTTATCCATGATTTCTGCTGCTACGCTTGCCATATTCGTTACTGCGAACTTAAATACTTGGCTTCCTTCTTGAAAAACGTAGTGTTCTCTAGCTGCTAAGGTCTCTGGCGTTGCGGGCTTTCTGCTACCGCCAGCTTTCATGTGTAAATATTGTTCTCCAGCCCCATCGCTATGCAAGATACTGTCTTGAATACCCAAACCTTCAGTATTTGGTTCTAGTAGTACGGCACCTCCACCATCACCAAAAATAATGCAGGTTTGTCTATCCTGGTAGTCAATAATGGACGACATTTTGTCTGCACCTACTACAATAACTTTTTTGTATTTACCAGTTTCAATAAATTGGGAACCTGTTACTAAGGCATATAAAAAGCCTGAGCATGCCGCCTGTAAGTCATAGCTGAAAGCATTTATGGCCCCCACATTATGAGATATGATATTTGCTGTCGCAGGGAATAACATATCAGCGGTAGTAGTGGCGCAGATAATGAGATCAATGTCTTTAGGATCTGTATTGGTCTTTTCCAGCAATCCCTTCACCGCTCCAGTACCAATAACCGAAGTGCCTTGGTTTTCACCTTTTAATATTCTTCTCTCCTTAATCCCGGTTCTAGAGGTTATCCATTCATCGTTGGTGTCAACCAAGGTCTCCAGTTCCTTATTAGTGAGTTTGTAATCAGGAACCCAACCATTAATTCCAGTTATTGCGGCTGTTATTTTGCTCATAGGTAGTTGTATGCTAATCTTATTATTGAATTGCTAATATATCAATTATTGCCCTTTTGCCCGATTAATTTACAACATTTTCAGAAGTGTTATGCATTTAAGCATGCAATAGTATGTATGCCGAGTAAAATTGCCTATTAACAAAAAAAGCTTTGCTGTTAAGCAAAGCTTTTTATCTTTTAAGAAAGGTATTAAACTAACACCTCTTTTTCCATTACTACATTACCTTTATAATAAAGCTTACCTTCATGCCAGAAAGCTCTATGAGGTAAATGCGCTTCTCCCGTAGTTGGGCAGATCGCTAATAACTTTGCAGTTCCTTTCTTATGTGTTCTTCTTTTATCTCTTCTGCTTTTGGAGATTTTTCTTTTAGGATGCGCCATTTTTATTTGTAATTTTAATGCTTAATTCTCGTTTTTTAAATTCTTTAGTGCTGCCCATCTAGGGTCAACTTCTTCGTCCTTAGGACTGTTATCATCTTCACTTTCAAATTCCTCATCAATATAATAGTATTGATTGTTGTCTTCATCATCCTGAACTTCATCAGGATGAATCTTTTTTAAAGGAACTTCTAAAGCAATTGTCTCATATATAAATTGCGATAGATTTATTACCTGTGTGCTCTTTGTTATTATGAAAACATTGTCTTCAAACTCCGACTCCTCTAGTCCATATTTTAAAAGCACTTTCTTCTCCACTTGAATTGGATGCTGAAAATCTTTCAAGCTTCTGTCACACAATAAATCAACGTATCCCGCAAATGTAATAGTAGCCTCCATTATATTCTCTCGTTTGTCAAGAGATATAATGATTTTTACTTTTCCATTTTCAACAATTTCCCCTCCAAATTGCTCAAAAAAAGCATCTGAAACAGTATATTCATACTTGTGCAGCTTATTGCTGAGTTTGTATATTTGAATATCGTATTCCTTCAACTTTTCCATCCCAACTGAATTAAGAGCGCAAAGATAATTAATTTATTTTAATCTGCTAAATATGATTAGGAATATTCTCTCCTGTTTTTAATAATTTCCACCGCTAGAAACAAAGCCTGTCTCATAGAAGATTCATCAGCTAAATCTTTACCGCAAAGATCATAAGCCGTACCATGATCTGGCGAAGTTCGTACAATAGGTAGTCCCGCCGTATAATTGACGCCATTAGCAAAAGATAAGGTTTTAAATGGTATCAATCCTTGATCGTGGTACATGGCCAGAACACCATCAAATTTTTTATAGGTACCATTTCCAAAGAAGCCGTCCGAAGGAAATGGACCAAATATTAGCTTGCCTTTTTCCTTCCACTCTGCAATTAAAGGTTTTATGATTTCATCATCCTCGGTTCCAATTACGCCGTTGTCTCCGGCATGGGGGTTGAGGCCTAGTAACGCTATTTTTGGTTTAGCTATGCCGAAATCAACACGCAATGACCTTTCCATAATTGCTAACTTCTTATCGATCTTCTTTTTAGTGAGCTTTTTGCTAACTTCGCTTAGAGGAATGTGCCCAGTAACAACCCCAACTCTTAAATTTCCATCCACTAACAACATTAAGCTATCATCTGACTTTGTAGCTTGCGCTAAATATTCGGTATGTCCAGCAAATTGAAAATCATCTGATTGCACATTATGTTTGTTAATAGGGGCAGTGACAATGGCATCTACTTTCTTATCTATAGCATCTTCAGTGGCTTGTCTGATGCTTATTAAAGCATACTTCCCAGCTTCAGCAGTAGATTCTCCCATCGTTATATTAACTGTTTCTTCCCATAGATTCAGCACGTTTAACTTGCGGTCATCCATTTCTTCAATTTTCTTTAACTGAAAATAATTGAGATCTTTGATGTTGAGCGCTTTTCTATAATAAGATAGGATTTTGCCTGAGCCATAAACCACTGGACTCATCATCTTTAGCACACGGCTATCATCTAGCGCTTTAATAATTACTTCTGGTGCAATGCTATTTACGTCTCCGATGGTAATGGCAATTATTGGCTTTCTTTCTGACTCCATAGATGAATAATTAAGTACATAATGCTTAATTGTTGAAAATATTATCGTTAAATTCTGTGCAATTTAGTTTTTTTTTATCTGCTTTGAAACATGAAGCACGTGCGCGCCAAAAAACATCTCGGACAACATTTTTTAAAAGATCAAGGGATAGCTCTAAAAATAGTTAATAGTCTGACTAAACATAATGGGTATCATAAACTTGTAGAAATAGGGCCTGGTACCGGCGTGTTAACAGATATATTGTTGGAGCAGGCTAAATTTGATACTATTTTTTTTGATGTAGACAGGGACTCAATCGCTTTTTTAAAGGAAAAGTACCCCGCTCACCAAGAACAATTTGTACTAGCTGATTTTTTACATCAGAAAATGGAAGATGTGTACGGAAGCGAGCCATTCGGGATAGTAGGAAATTTTCCCTACAATATATCTTCACAAATATTTTTTAGGGTACTGGCTTATAAACATCAAATACCTGAAGTAGTAGGTATGGTGCAAAGGGAAGTAGGACTAAGGATAGCTGCAGGTCCTGGTAGTAAGACTTATGGTATTTTAAGTGTCTTTCTACAGGCCTTTTATGAAGTAGAGTATTTGTTCTCTGTTCCACCAGAAGTGTTTAATCCACCACCAAAAGTTACTTCAGGAGTCTTAAGATTAAAGCGGAATAATGTTGAAAAGCTTGACTGTGATGAGAAGTTGTTTTTTCAAACAGTAAAGCAGGGATTCAACAATAGAAGGAAAACTTTAAGAAATGCACTAAAGCCATTGGGATTATCGGATGCGTTAAAAGAATTACCGATATTAGACAAACGCGCAGAGCAATTAAGCGTTGCAGATTTTGTAGAACTTACTAAAGCAATAAGCGGTGGAGAGGATTGAACAATTTGAATTATCAAAGGAGTATGTAGAGAAGCTTCAGCTAGCAATAGATGAGAAGGATACCTCTTTTATTTTTACTACCCTAAACAATATTAATCCAGCAGATATTTCAACTTTATTGTTGGAGCTCAGTAATGGGGATTCTAAGTACGTACTAGATCTGCTAGACAATGAGGTAAGTGCGGAGGTGATAAATGACCTTGATGAGGATATTCGCGCTAAGTTCTTAAAGAATTTCGAGAGTTCTGAGATAGCAACAATGCTAAATGAGCTTGATTCTGATGATGCTGTGGATATCATTAATGAGCTCCCTCTTAAAAATAGGGAGGAAGTAATCGCTTCGCTAGATAATAAGGAGAAGGCGTCTAATATTCTTGACTTGTTGCGTTATGAAGAGGATGTAGCAGGAGGCTTGATGGCTAAGGAGCTTATTAAAGCAAACGAAAACTGGTCTATCAACCAATGTATTGAAGAAATTAGGAGACAAGCTGAGAATGTAGAAAAGATTTACTCGGTATACGTCGTAGATGATACGAACAAGCTAATTGGAAGAGTGTCCTTAAAACGTTTAATCTTAGCAGATGAGCATTTGAAAGTAAAAGATCTTTACGATGATGATGTGATTTCTGTTGAAACGTATATGGATGAAATGGATGTCGCAGAGATCATGAAAAAGTATGATTTGGATGCTGTGCCTGTTGTGAATGTGCAAGGAAAATTAATGGGAAGAATAACCATTGATGATATTGTGGATGTTATTACAGAGCTGGCGGAAGAAGAAAGACAAATGATGGCCGGTATCTCTGAAGATGTAGAAGAGGATGATAGTGTATGGATGCTTACAAGAGCAAGGTTGCCATGGTTAATTATCGGCATGTTTGGAGGGTTATTGGGAGCGCAATTTATTGGTGTGTTTGAAAAGGATATACTATTAGTGCCTGCGATGGCATTTTTTATACCGCTAATAACTGCGACGGGCGGGAATGTAGGAATACAATCCTCTTCTATTGTGCTGCAAAGTTTGGCGAGCAA
>JBKEFO010000151.1:0-7898 GCA_046709585.1 Marivirga sp. | reverse complement strand
TTTCGGCTTAGGCGCCACCATAGAAGCTAAAGAACTTAAGGTAATTGCCACTGCACCGGGTAGTCCTGCTCACAAAGCCCTGCGAATAGGTGACTCCATTATTTCCATAAATCAAAGTACAGCAATGGAAATAGATGCTATAACATTGGAATCGTCGGATGAAATTGAAATTACATTCTGGAGGAAAGGTAAATTGAGATGTCTTCATTTGCCCTTTGATAGATCTAGCACTTACTACGGCCGCTATGAAGTCACTAAATCAATAACAATAAATGATGAACAGCTTATGAATAGAAAAAAATGGCTTAAGCAATAAGACGAATGTCACATCAGAAATGGAATGGCCATAAAAAGTGAGAGGTAGCTCCCCAGCTACCTCTCTATTTCAACCAAAACCTTACAAAGTCATTGACTTATATAAGATGTTACAAACATAGAACAAAAAACCATTTCTCACAACAGTTATTCGTCAAATAACTTATAATAAGTCATTATTAGGCCATTTATTACGGCAAAGCTAATTTAAATCAACATTTTATCATAAAAAAAGCCTATTCAATACGAATAGGCTTTTTCAAATAACAATTGACTTTAATTTAGATCTCTATGCTTTTCTTTTCCAGTACGGCATCAGCGATGGCTCTTCTGATTACTTTTAGGTTAGCCGGTTCAATTTTCGTAAAACGTTTTAAGCCTAATAGCATCATTCTTTGCTCATCTCCTTCAGCGAAGGCATAGATTGCTTCTTTACCAGCATTATTCGCTACTTCAACAGCCCTATGCATATACAATTTCGCCATGTTAATCTGCTGCTCACAAGCTGCCTCACCTCTTAGAGATACTAATTTCTCCGTTCTCAACACGGCTGATTCTGCGGTATATACCTCAATAAGCATATCGGCTAGGTTCATCAAGATCTCCTGCTCAGTAGAAAGTTTCTGCATAAATTTCTGCACCGCTGCTCCTGAAATCATTAATCCTGCTTTCTTAAGATTAGAAAGTACCTTCTTCTCCTTAGCAAATAAACCTTCTTCTTCTTGCGCTCCAAAATCAGGGATTGAAGTTAGCTCTTTCAAAACTGCCATTGCTGGTGTCATCAAATCCAACTTACCCTTCATGGCTCTTTTCAGTAGCATATCAATAGTTAATATTCTATTGATTTCATTGGTACCTTCAAATATCCTATTGATACGTGCATCTCTATAAGCTCTATCCATCGGTGCATCAGCTGAGAAGCCCATGCCACCATAAATCTGCACACCTTCATCGGCAACATAGTCTAATACCTCTGAACCATGCACTTTCATTATCGCACATTCAATAGCAAATTCTTCAACCGACTTCAGCTTCGCTTCAGCCTCAGGCATACCTTCAGCAATTAATGCTTCATATGCATCATCAATATTTTGACCTGCTCTGTAAGCAGCTGACTCAGAGACATACGTTCTGGTAGCCATTTCAGCTAGTTTGTACTTGATAGCACCGAACTCACCAATAGCCGTTCCAAACTGCTTTCTCTCAGTGGCATATTGTGCCGCATTAGCTATTATACCTTTGGATGCTCCAATAGTTGAAGCAGCAAGTTTTATACGGCCTATATTCAAGATATTAACCGCTATTTTAAAGCCGTTTTCTCTTGAAGAAAGTAAATTCTCTACAGGTACTTTGGTGTCATTAAAGAATACTTGACGTGTCGAAGAACCCTTGATTCCCATCTTAGCCTCTTCTTCATTCATGGTAACACCACCAAAATCCTTTTCTATAATAAAGGCAGAAAGATTTTTGTCATCATCTATTTTCGCAAAAACAATAAAGATATCTGCAAATCCACCATTGGTGATCCACATCTTCTGCCCGTTAACGACGTAATGCTTACCATCATCTGTTAATACAGCCTTCGTCTTCCCGCTATTAGCATCTGAACCTGAATCAGGCTCTGTTAAGCAATATGATGCTTTCCACTCACCAGTGGCTAATTTCGGTAAATACTGTTGCTTTTGTTCATCAGTACCATAATATAAGATTGGAAGTGTACCAATCCCTGTATGAGCAGATAGGGCCACTGCAAAAGAATATCCAGCACCAATTATCTCAGCTACTAGCATAGAAGTATTGAAGTCCATTCCAAAACCACCGTACTGCTCTGGAACAGATGTGCCTAACAAACCAAGCTCTCCCGATTTATCCATCAATGATGGCATTAATTCAGGGTTACCTTTTACATTATCAATTTCATCTAGTTTTGGATAAACTTCTTGCTCTAAGAAGTCTTTGCAAGTTTGAGCAATCATTTTCTGCTCTTCACTCCACTCTTCAGGAGTAAACACATCCTGTGCTAATGTTTCCTTAATTAAGAACTCGCCACCCTTAGTAGCTACTTTTTTTTCTGTTGCTGTTGACATAATTATATTATTTAATAGTGAGTAGTGGGTACTTAGTATTCTTTAACTACCCACTAAAATTTCATTTAAACCATTTCGTAAACACCGGCAATACCTTGTCCCCCACCTATACAGGCAGTTACCATACCGTACTTCTGCTCTCTTTTCTTCAATTCATTAAATAACTGAACTGAAAGCTTTGCACCTGAACAACCTAATGGGTGACCCAAAGCAATTGCTCCACCGTTCACATTTATTTTATCAGGATTTAACCCTAATTCACGAATTACCGCTAGCGACTGTGCTGCAAAAGCTTCGTTTAATTCTATTAGATCGATGTCGTCTTGCTTGAGGCCTGCATTCTTCAACGCCTTAGGCACTGCTTCTACAGGGCCCATTCCCATGATACGTGGCTCAACACCTGCTACGCCAAATCCTACCATTCTAGCAATTGGCTTCACATTTAATTCTTTCACCATTTTCTCTGACATCACCAACACGAACGAGGCCCCATCATTTGTTGGCGAAGAGTTACCTGCCGTTACTGATCCGCCTTGGGCGAAAACTGGTCTTAGCTTACCTAGCACCTCAGTACTTGTTCCCTCTCTAGGACCTTCATCCTTAGAAACTGTATACGATCTATTTTTCTTTTTCCCGTCTTCTACATAAGTTTCTGTGACTTCAATAGGTACAATTTCATCATCAAACTTACCTGCTGCTTGTGCTTTCAAAGCCTTCATATGTGAGTTATATGCAAACTCATCTTGATCCTCTCGAGAAACTTTCCATTGCTGCGCAATCTGCTCAGCCGTTAAGCCCATTGAAGTATAATAATCGGGTGTCTCAGTAGCAATTTTATAGTTCAGAGCTGTTTTGTAACCCATGATAGGCACCATTGACATTGACTCTGTACCACCTGCAACGATGATATCAGCAAAGCCAGCCTGAATTTTTGCCACCGCCATATTAATGGCCTCTAGACCAGAACCACAATATCTGTTAATCACCAAACCTGGCACTTCCTTACCCAAAGCAAGCAAAGAAATCATTCTACCCATTTGCATACCTTGCTCCGCTTCTTGCACTGCATTGCCTACAATTAGGTCATCAATCATTTTATTTTCTACACCCTCTACTTGAGAAACTAGGTGTTTGATTACGTCAGAAGCTAAATCATCTGGTCTGTAAAATCTAAGACCTCCTTTTTTGGCTCTTGTAACTGCGGATCTGTATCCTGCTACTATGTATGCTGCGTCCATAATTTTATTATTTAGTCATGAATTCAATTGTCTAATGACTTCTTGATTATTCATGGTTAGTTCTTAATTGATAATTTATTTATGCTAGTTTCTGAGTGGTTTACCACCTTGTAGCACAGATTGAATTCTCTCTAGCGTCTTCTTCTCCGCCAAGAGCGACAAGAATGCTTCTCTTTCTAGATCCAACAAATACTGCTCTGAAACTTCTTGTGGGTAAGATAAATCACCACCACACATCACATAAGCGATCTTCTCAGCAATCTTTTTATCATGCTCAGAAATATAATTGCCCATTTTCATACCGCTTACGCCAGCCATGAATAAGGCAATACCTGTTTTACCTTGTACTCTGATATCTTCTCTCTGCTTAGGCATTGTATAACCTTCATCATACAGACGAAGCGCTGCCGTTTTTGCATCGGCGATCTGACGATCTCTATTCATGGAGATTCCATCAGTAGGTCTCAAAATACCCATCTCCCTTGCCTCTTCAGCGGAGGTAGCTACTTTCGCCATGGCTATATTCATGAATGCACTTTGCAAGGCGTTTAACTCCACATCTCCTGCCTCAAGGCTGTCAGATACTCTTAACGCGTTTTCTTTTGTGCCACCACCACCTGGTATTAAGCCTACTCCTACTTCAACTAAACCAATATAGGTCTCAGCAGAAGCTTGAACGTGATCGGCATGCATTGCTAATTCGCATCCACCACCTAAGGCCATATTATGCGGCGCTACCACTACGGGGACTGCTGAATATCTTGCACGCATCATTGTTTGCTGGAATGAGCGAATCATGAAGTCCAATTCGTCATACTCTTGCTCAATGGCATACATAAATACCATTCCAAGGTTGGCTCCTAACGAAAAATTAGACCCTTCATTAGCAATCACCACGCCTTTGTATTTTTCCTCTCCTAAAGAAATACCCTTATTGATAGCTTCTACAACGCCGCCACCTAAGGTATTTGACTTAGATCTAAATTCCACACAAATTACACCATCACCTAAATCGATGATACCTGCCTCTGCATTTTCCCAAATTGTTTTACCACTTTGCTTAAGATTTTCTAAGCTTATATACTCTTCAGTTCCTGGAATTGCTTTATAAGATTTAGTGTCAATGTCGTAGTAGTTCTTTACTCCATTCTCCACCTTGTAGAAAGATTTCGCGCCTGAGGCGAGCATATCATAAACCCATTTATTTGGCTTATAACCCATCTCTTCCATCTTGGCTATCGTTTTTTCTACACCTACAGTATCCCAAGTTTCAAAAGGACCAATTTCCCATCCGAATCCAGTACATAATGCCTGATCGATTCTAAATAACTCGTCAGAAATTTCAGGAATCCTGTTGGATACGTACTTAAATAAACCGTAAAACGAATCTCTATAGAATTCACCTGCTTTATCTTTGCCATTTAGTAAAACAGGGAATCTTTCCTTCAAGTTAGAAATAGCCTTCGTCTGCTCTAATGTTGCAAAACTAGCTTTCTGCTTAGGCTGATATTCTAAAGTCTTTAAGTCTAATGTTAAGATCTCTGTCTGTCCGTTCTTCTTAGTCTTTTTATAAAACCCTTGTCCTGTCTTATCTCCTAACCACTTATTCTCTTCCAGTTGCGTAATTACCGCTGGCAATTTGAATGTGTCTCTGCCTTCGTCATTAGGTAGATTTTCATACAGCCCATTAGCTACTTTAATTAAAGTATCCAAACCTACTACATCAGATGTTCTGAATGTTGCTGATTTTGGCCTCCCTATTACAGGACCTGTTAGTTTATCTATCTGATCAATATTCAAGTCCATCTTTTGCATGGTTTCCACCACTTTAAGGATAGCGTAAATACCTACTCTATTCGCAATAAACGCAGGAGTATCTTTGCACAAAACAGTCGTTTTACCTAGGAATAAGTCACCGTAATGCATCAAGAAGTCTACTAAAGATTGGTCAGTCTTCGGCGTAGGAATAATTTCTAATAATTTTAAATACCTTGGTGGATTAAAGAAGTGCGTTCCTACGAAATACTTTTGGAAATCTTCACTTCTACCTTCCAACATCATGTTAATAGGTATGCCTGAAGTGTTAGAGGAAATGATAGTGCCTGGAGTTCTGTATTTCTCAACATTCTCGAATACTACTTTTTTAATGTCAAGACGCTCTACTACTGCTTCAATTACCCAGTCGCAGTCCTTAATATCTTTCATATTATCCTCAAAATTGCCTACGGTAACTCTGCTGGCAAAATCTTTGTGATAAAGCGCTGCAGGTTTACTTTTCTTAGCAAGCTCAAAGGCTTCATTCACTATCTTATTTCTTAAGACAGGTGACGCTAAACTTAAGCCTTTCTTTTTCTCCTCATCTGTAACCTCTCTAGGTACAATGTCTAATAAAAGTACTTGTACACCTATATTGGCAAAATGACAAGCAATACGGGAACCCATAATACCGGAACCCAAAACTGCTACTTTTCTGATGACTCGTTTCATATGGTTAATTGTTTTAGTAGTCAAAAAATGATCGCTAGACCAGATGCATTAAATCGGTTGCATAAAAGCCTCACGCTCAAAAATTTTATGTTTAATTATCTGTTTGTTTTACTTCTGTCTTGTATATTTCATTCTCATCAATGATATCATTGATCGTATGTATCGTTTCATAGAACGCTTTCAATTGCGCTTCACTTAATCTACTGAAGACCTCCTCATTAAATACCTTGACTGTTTGACGGGAAATAGCTTTCTTTTCGATACCCTTTTCTGTTAAAAAAATCTTCACAGACCTTTTGTCTTCTAAGTCAGGTTTCTTGTAGATAAGCCCTTTTTCCTCCATGTTTTTTAACATTCGAGTTAAGCTCCTACTTTCTAGCCCCATAAGCGGTGCTATCTTGGTAGCCGGAGTACCTTCTTTGGTATTTATATTAAGCAATACAAATCCTATTGAAGTGGTTATACCATTTTGGATAGCCTGCTGATTATACATGCGTGAGATTGCATGCCATGCAGCCTTTACGTTATAATCTATTGCTTCTTCTCTTTTCATTAAACCAAATATAATAAAAATAGTATGCATGCATACTATTTTTATTAATTTTTTTCAGAATTTTTGTTGGGTAATTGTAAAAACTACCGAATAAAGCCTTTTAATTGAGATGTACTCCAATTTAATTAATTGTCAGATTAATTTCATCTTTTTCTTGGTCACGTAGCTAGTTTTCAAAATGCTGAGCTTACTAATGGTTTAGATGTAAAAAAAGGAAGATCAAATGATCTTCCTTTTTTGTTTTGCTTATTAAACACCAAAGTCCAAATATTTAAAACAACCTATTTTTTCAAAGCGCTAAAAAAATCGTGTGTCTCTGGCGTTTTTTCAATAACTTCTAGTACATGCCCGTCTTCATTTAATATTAACCTTACTGGGTATATGGTTTGCAACTCAGGAGTGTCAAACAAACTATTTTCATCAATGATCACATATTTTTTATTTAACAACTCCTTTCCTAATCGTAGTCTTAAAAGCTTTACAGATTCGATTCTTGTTAATATTATTAATGTCGAGCTTAAATAATTATGTCTCTCTATAATAAAATTCTCAACGTCCGAAATGCATCCATCGCAACCCAAACCAGGTAGTATCAAAACATTTGAATAATTTTCCAAATTAAAGATTTCAGAACTAGCTAAAGAATTTACAATTTTCTGATAAGAGGATACCCTGCTACTACAAGAAATACTGAACAAAAAAAAGATAATTACTACAAACCTATTCATTGTACTTCAATTCAAATATATCAAACATTAGGACGTCTTCCCCTACGTCCATCTTTCTAAGCATTAGACCAATGGGCGAAATACAAAAATCAGAGTAAGATCGTAATGGAAATAATTTTTCACCAATTTTCTTAAAATTCTTATCAGTTAAAATGTAAGAAGATTGTAACCCATTAAAATTTGACGGATCATAATCTTTCTTTGGAAGATACACCTTTCGGAAGTAAAATTCTCCATAAGGAACAAAACCCACACTTTGGTAACTACCATTGACAATAAAATGATCTCTTATTTCTTGTTTAGAAACAGAAAAAATTCTGGCAGGAATTGAAGGAATTCCATCTATATAAGAACTTGACATCTGATGCATATAACTAGTATCCTTAGATACATTATAAACTCTCAAGTTGTGACCAGTAGCAAAACTTATTAAAATCAAGGAATCCTGGACCTTAAAATTACTGTTAATCCATCTATATTGCCCGCCTCC
>JBKEFO010000150.1:0-7919 GCA_046709585.1 Marivirga sp. | reverse complement strand
CACATGCAACATGAGCAAATCTGTAGTAGGGTTTGGGTAAACAGACAAACGAAGTTGGGGCATCTTATTTTCAATTCCTGTAACTTCACTAATTGTATATGCATGTTGAACACCCATAGAGACAAGCCCGTTAGTTCCTTCGTAACTATTGAAAAATACTTGTCCAATTGTAAAGCTGACTGTTCCAGATTCACTTTGGATATTTCCGCCGGAGGTACTCACAGTTTCTTGTGCAAAAGAGCTACGAAACAAAAAGAAGGAGGAAATTATGAATAAAGTAGTTTTTTTAAATCGCATATATTTTTGATGATTTTGGTGGGCAGGGCTGAAACTAGATGAATATTCTTGTCCTGCTTATAGAGTTCGATGAACAATGACATTAACTCGACCAATAGGTTATTTCCTCATACTTACCGTTTTAATACATAGGCACCTATTAATTTTATTATTCAAGAATTATTATGAGCTGGCTGAGCTTGTTTTTCCTTAGGAATAGTGTTAATTACTTTTTTGAAAGTATGTAGTTGTCTTGCTGGAGTGGATTTTGATAGTTATTTCTGAGATGCCTACTGAACCAATCGTTTCTCGACTTACTATTATTGCATCATAACCATCGATATTTCATGATTGAGCGTCTTTTTATTCACTTATTGAGTCATTAAATTTTGAATGATAACTATCATCCGCAAAGCTGACCTTCTCAATCGTCATAAAGCTTTTTTCCTTATTGGAACGCCTTTCTCGAACGCCACGATAGCCAAGAAAAAGCAAAATAAGTGTTACATTGAAAAGTCTTAAAAACCCTTTCAATCCCTTAGGATTTTACATGCAATTTTTGGGTTCAATTTTTCGATAATTACGATTTACGGTTAGTACAAATATAGATTGCGGCTAATTAATCGAAATATCTTCCGATTAAACCGGACTTCAAACATATGAAAAAATCAATAATTTAAGCGCGAACAAACAGTTTTGCATATAGACATGAAAGATTACAAATAATTAAATTTAGTGATAAACAGCAAAAATAAAGGAGCGGAATACGGCTAACCTATCCAGTGCGTCATGGCCCGTCAACATTGATAGTCCCCGCTCCTTTCCTACCACTGAATTAGGATAGTTCGTTAGGCCTTTTGAGCCCGTTGCTGTTGCTAAATCCGGGTAGTCTTTTCTTATATTAACCTATTACGTCATAGATAAATTTACAAATTATTTCAGAATTGACATCTCTAAAGATGTCTTTGATGTTTGCGATGCTCAAGACCGCCATCACGAGATAGAAAACAACTTGTCAGATTTTAAAGAACTAGAGAAGTTGATGAAAAGTGCAAACCATCTTGTGCTTAAAACTACTCGCAGCCTAGTAACTTCTTTTACAAAAAAGACTATGCAGGCTCTCTTGAAAACCCTTTGGTGATAAAAAGGTTCACTCAAAGGAGACTTAAGCGTAACAAAATCGACAAAACAGATGCTTCCATGATCAGGCTATATGCCCAACAAGAGAAGCCAGAATTATAGCTGCCAAAGTAGGTGTCTCGAGATAAATACATTGAATTGGAAGCTGTCATCCGACTGCTTCGAAAACAAAGAACAGCGTTGAAAAACAAGCTTCTTAGCATTATTTCGAAGTGGTCAGAGAATAAAATAGCTATTCGGTAAAGAAGGCATTCAAGCATCGAAGATAAGCGACCAAAGGATGTATTTTTTTCTTTCAGGCCACCCCACCAATCAATGAGAGCGGTCTAAAAGAAAAAAAATCAACTAAGAAAAGCCAATAACCTGTCCGAAACATTGGGGGGAGTTCATTCTTCATCTCCTTCCATGCTGAATTTGCATTATCTATAAATTTTGATTCATTCATTTCCCACTTTTCTTTAGCATGAAATATTGAAGCATCAAAAAAGAGGTAGCGTTTATTATTCACAATTTTGAAAGAAGAAAGAGTACCTGGGTATTTTCCTAGTTTATTCATCCCGATTCCTTCACCAGCTTCCATTCCTAAACCAAATGCACAATAGCCACCATATTGCGTGAGAAAATTTATAGGGTGTTCTTTAAAAAGTAATAGATTCTCCTCGCTAGCAAATAGATACTTGGCTCCATCATATTTAAGAAGGTAGGTAGTGTCACCTTTAACGCCTCTATTGCCAGTGAAATATTCGGTTAAATCATAACCGTTTTATTGCAATGTGATTCGCATTTACTAAGTACTAACTAGCATTATTATTGAAATAGTCATCTTCGAGTATTTCGAAGTAAAATAAATAAGATCCAAATAATAGGATTAATACTGTTCCAAGTAATAATCCAATCTATTTCAAATATCTCATGTCTCTCTAATTGTTGCTAACGTGCTGCTATGCATAGTGCGCAGCCTTAGTAATCAATTATTTATAGCTGATTTTGTTGTATTAAGTTTAATTTTAAATTGACAACCAATAATCGGTAAAATTTGCTTTAGAATAAACAGAGTTAGCAGGAATCAGTCCCTATGGAAAGTGCTAATTCAAATTTAAGCTAATAATCAAATTTTTGATCTTGTTCGCTAAAGCATCGCTTGCTGGCAATAAAGGCATCCTAACATAATGCTCGCACACTCCGAGCTGTTTTAAGGCTTCTTTAGCACCTACAGGATTACTTTCTTCATACATCAATGCATTCACCTGTAGGAGCTTAAACAAGGCTTCATTAGATGCTTTAAAATTATTTTCTAATGCTGGTCTCACCATCTGGGCAAACACCTGAGGAAAAGGATTAGCTAATACGGAAATAACGCCCACTGCACCTAAGCTAATCAGACTGTTGGTCATTAAGTCATCACCTGAAATAAGCATGAAGTCCGCGGGTTTATTGGCTGCAATATGCATGCACTGCTCCAAATTCCCAGAAGCCTCCTTTATGCCAATAATGTTTTTATGTTCCGCCAATCTCAGGCTCGTCTCAGCAGCAATGTTTGAGGCAGTACGACCTGGTACATTGTACAGTATTACCGGTTTGGGTGAAGCATCAGCGATGGCTACATAATGCCGATATATCCCTTCCTGAGAAGGTTTATTATAATGTGGACTAGCAGATAAGATCGCTTCCACTCCTTCAAAGTTAAAATCTTTCAAAAATGATACTACAGCCAGCGTATTATTACCTCCTACTCCAAAAACAACTGGAAGTTGTTTAGGATTATGTGACAATATAAAGTCTAAGATAGCTCGTTTCTCCTCTAAAGTCGTAGTAGCTGATTCACCAGTGGTACCTTGAACTACATAATAATCTGCTCCTTGAGCAGTATGGACTAAAAGTCTTTCTAGCCCTTCAAAGTCTATTGAATAGTCTTTTTTGAAAGGCGTAATTAAGGCAGGTCCAACACCTTTAAACAGCTTGCTCATTACCTGATATTTTTCTTGTATAGTGAATAATTTCTTTCGTTAATAGTTGGGTGTCTCCAGCCTTAACAGGTTTTATCATCAATTCAAAAAGAGCTCTACACTTTTCCTCTTCCTGTAAAGCACCTATTCTGATGGAAGCTTTTGTATTGACCAGAATGTATTGTAAGTAAAGGCACAGCTCATCATCTAAACAAAAAATATAATCAAGATTCTGATCTAGAAAGCTTAACATATATGGAGATTTCATCTGAGCAAATAGGGAGACATCTCTTCCTTCGAAGAAATCAAAATAGAACTCAAAATTTTGTGTTTCTTTTGGCCTATAGGCTAAAGCTTTTACCTCTATTCCATCTGCTTCTAATGTTTTAATAAAGCTTTTTACTGCTTCATGTTTTTTAAGATCATTGAAGGTAAATACAATACCGACTTTCTTTAATTTTTTATACGACAGCGCCTTCGGAAGAAACCTATTCTTCTTCAGTCCTCTGCTTATCTTAAATATTAAAAGCTTTCTTTTTATAAAATTCAATGGCTTATGATATCATTTTTGTGAATGCTTCTTCATCAATTATGGTCACTCCTAGCTTTTCAGCTTTCTCTTTTTTTGCTGGTCCCATATTTTCTCCAGCCACTAAGATATCTACTTTTCCTGAAATTGCCGAAACTACTTTGCCACCATGCTGCTTAATCACTTCTTTTATTTCATCACGTCCATAAGTAACAAACACACCTGAGACTACTAATGACTTGCCTTCCAGCGAATTACTCAATTGATTGATTTCCTGCTCAATTAAGACAAATTGCAGGCCTGCTTCTTTTAAACGCCTAACTAAGGTGCTATTATCTTCATCTTCAAAATAGGTCACTACGCTTTGTGCAATTCTTTCTCCAATTTCTGGCACCTCTAACAACTGATCGTAAGTGGCTTTACTCACCTGATCAATAGTTTTAAAATGATTTGCTAGCTTTTCAGCCACTGTCCTACCAACAAAGCGAATACCCAAACCAAACAGTATGTTTTCAAATGGTATTTCCTTAGATGCTTGAATGCCCTTTAACAAGTTTTCTGTACTCAGCTCTTTAAAACCTTCCAGTTGAAAAATATCATCGAAGGTCAAGTCATATAGATCCGCTATACTGAGCACTAATTGTTTTTCATACAATAACCCTATGGTTCTTTCTCCAATAGAGTCAATATCTGCAGCCTTTCGTTGAATAAAGTGTGCTATATTCCCTTTAATCTGAGGGGGGCAGCCTTTATCATTAGGGCAATAATGTACCGCCTCACCTTCCGCTCTTACTAAAAGTGTATTACACTCTGGACAATGCGACGGATAATCAACCGCTATGCTCCCTTTTTTTCTAGCCGTTAAATCAATCCCCGTGATCTTCGGAATAATCTCTCCTCCTTTTTCGACATATACCTTATCCCCAATTCTTAAATCTAATCGAGCAATCTCATTCGCATTGTATAGTGAAGCCCTTTTTACGGTAGTGCCAGCTAATTGAACAGGGGATAAATTAGCTACTGGTGTCACAGCACCAGTTCTGCCTACTTGATACGTTATCTCTTCTAAAACTGTAATTGCGCTTTCCGTTTTATATTTATAAGCGATGGCCCATCGAGGACTTTTAGCCGTAAAACCTAGGGTGTCTTGTTGCTTAAGACTATTTACTTTAATAACAATACCATCTGTATCTAAAGGCAAGGTATGCCGCTTTTCCTCCCACTCATTGATGTAAGCCATGACCTCTGCAATGTCTTTGCATTTTTTATACGTACGTGAGACATTAAATCCCATTTTCTCTAATTGATAGATACCCTCAGCATGAGAAACAACACCTAAATCATTCCCTGTATAAGAATAAAGATAACAGTCTAATTTCCGCTTAGCTACTACTGCTGAATCTTGCATTTTTAATGTTCCTGAAGCTGCATTTCTAGGATTAGCAAGTAATGCCTCCCCATTGTCCTCACGGTCAGCATTGATAGCATTAAAATTCTCTCTAGGTAAAAAGACCTCTCCTCTCGCTTCAAAGTATGCAGGGAACTGTTCAGTTCTTACCTTTAGTGGAATGGTTCTTATAGTCTTGGCATTAAAGGTGATATCATCTCCTTTTGTACCATCTCCTCTTGTCAGGCCTCTTACCAACTGACCATTCTCATAGTGTAAACTAATGGCTACACCATCAAATTTAAGCTCGCAAAAATATTCATAGGATTCATTCAAGCCCTTAGCAACCCTAGCGTCAAACTCTTCTAAATCTTCTTTAGAATAAGTATTCCCCAAAGAAAGCATAGGTATTTTATGTGCTATAGTTTCAAAATTTTTGGTTACAGTACCTCCTACCCTTTCGCTAGGTGAATCATTACGTCTAAACTGAGGGTACTTTTCCTCTAAAACGATAAGCTCTTTTAACAGCATGTCAAATTCGTGATCTGATATCTCGGATACACTTTGTTGATAATACTGATGATTGTAAAAGTGTAATTTTTCACTTAGCTGTTGAATTTCTTCCTGAGCTTGCTGTTCGTTCATTGGCTTTTTTATTCTAATATATACAAATCTAAACAAGATGGGCTCTCAAACCAGATAGATAGCTTGAAATTTTTAGACAAAAAAAAACCACATATGACTACGCAGTTTTTTTTATTATGCTTTTGATAGATTTTAATCTAAGTGCAATGATTCTTTCTTTTCTTTTAACGCTTCCTCAGTTTCACGAACATCAGGATCATCTACGCAGCAATCTACTGGGCAAACAGCAGCACATTGAGGCTCTTCATGAAACCCTGTACATTCGGTACATTTACCAGAAACAATATAATAAAATTCATCCGACACTGGGTCCTGCATCTTGTGTGCATCAACGACAGTTCCGTCTTCTATCTTCATTTCATCTAACGAGGTGCCACCTGCCCAATTCCATTCCACACCGCCTTCATATATAGCTGTATTAGGACACTCTGGCTCGCAGGCACCGCAATTAATACATTCATCAGTAATCATTATTGCCATAGCAAATTGATTTAATTTAAATTTCTAAAATAGTTGTTGTAACAACAAATTTAGAAATATTATGTTTCTAGCGAAAAGAAATTTGTGTATTTATCTCTTTCATCGGTTAAATAACTTTTGGTCCTTTTCCTATTTATTAATAAAACCTAGTTAAATCAACCTTAAAACCATTTAAAAACTATTTTCAGCCCCACTTTTTGATAGTATAGTTTTCTCAATTAGTTTTATAAAAAACTGATTCTCGACATTTTTGAAAAATATCTTATCTTCCACCATTGAAAGTAACCAACATATTTAAAGCGCGAAAAATTTCAATTCATAGAAATAAAACTAGAATAATTCAATCCATTGTATTCGGACTTATTCTATTCCTTTCTACTGTAAACACACCTCTTTTAGCTCAGAATTCTAGGATAAGTGGATTTGTGAATACAAAAAGCAACCAATTGCTGCCATATGCAAACGTCATTATACTAGGCACATCAGTTGGTGCTTCTACAAATTTTGATGGTGAACACACATTGCCCCTAACAGCAGGGAAGCATAGCATAAGCTTTCAGTTTGTAGGGTATAAAACCCAAATAATAACTATGGAAGTTAGAGCGGGAGAATATAAAAAACTGGATATCACTCTTGCTGAGGAAAAGCTACTATTGGATATGGTAGTTGTACGGCCAAATGGAGAGAACCCAGCCTATAGCATCATTAGAGGTACTCAAGAGAATAAAAAGAAATATTTAAATGAGAACAGGGATATTTCTTTTAAAGCCTATACCAAACTGTGGGAAGTCTACAGAGAATAGATCAAGCAGTATTCGCTTTCTTGGCACCTTGCTAGAGCCTATGGAAGGCATCTTCTATTTATCTGAATCCG
Source organism: Marivirga sp. (assembly GCA_046709585.1). Taxonomy (GTDB): domain Bacteria; phylum Bacteroidota; class Bacteroidia; order Cytophagales; family Cyclobacteriaceae; genus Marivirga. The sequence continues at coordinate 642 of JBKEFO010000150.1, read as the reverse complement.
TAACAGACATATTTCAATACACCTATGAAAATAAAACGGAAGTATTAAAAGCCTCCTTAGTACTTAACGATAACACTGGATACAGCCAAAACACATCAAACTTCATTGAACTATATCAAGACTACCCAATGACGATTTTTAATGGTGTATTTTCAAACAGAGTTGTTTCGCCAATCGCCAAGAAGGCCTTTACTTTTTATGACTATGAACTCAAAGGTTCTATTGAAGAGAATGGTTTACTAGTACATAAAATAGAGGTGATTCCTAGAACGAAAAATGGCATTACCTTCGAAGGCGATATATATCATAGATGAGAGTTGGCGATTGTATGAAGCGAAGCTTTCCTTAAATAATCCCCTCTTAGGAGCTTTCAGATCAACAGTACTTTTATAGAAAATGCTTCCCAAAATACTTGGCTTCCTTTTTCTTGTAGCATCAGTCTGGAGGAGAAAGATCAACTTGCTGTATTTTACCACAGCATATTTTTTGATTTTAATGTCGAAAAAGCTCCACCTGACTATCAAAAACAAGCCAATCACATAGTAACTGATAGCCTATTATTGAAAGATAGAAGCTGGTGGGCTAAAACCCGACCTATAGAACTGACAGCAGATGAGCAAGCTGCTTATCAGAAGCGTAAAG
>JBKEFO010000149.1:0-7928 GCA_046709585.1 Marivirga sp. | reverse complement strand
TCAACCCCTAAAGTATCAGAAACATATTTCATTATACCTGAAGAAACACTTTTCTTCAAATCAGCAAGCAAACGTTCTTGTTCTTTAGCGTTGAAAAATTCCGACACCTGATTCTTATGTCTTGCCAAGTTGGCTGCCAACTCGGCATCCGTTCTCCCAAAGAGGTATAAAACCTCCTGTCCAGTAGCATAGACATCCTCCTGATTGAAAGAGAACAGCTTGGGGTTATCCGCAATTTGCTTAAGGGAATTATCAGTGAAGTACTTCTTCATGTATAGCCCTTCTTGGGTTTTGTCACTTAATGCTGCAACAAATAGCAAGTTCTTTGAAGCCTTCAATACACTGTTGAACTTGCTAGGATCTGTCTTCTTAACACTATACTTAGGTTCATCCTGAGGAAGACCTTTCACCGGTTGGTTAAAAAGGGACCTGATTTGTTCACCTACCTCACTATCCCATAGGTCAGGTGATATTACCAAAATAATTTCACCATTCTCGCCCCTGGCCTTCTGCTTCGACATTTCAGCAAATGTACTCTGTCCATTATCCGAACCATCATTATTGCAAGCACTAAAACATAGGGCAAATAATAGCGACACTAAAACTCCCCATTTTAACAAATGAATATTCATAATTAAATTGATTATTGAATGGACTTCTAAAAGCAGTATGTTAGCTAATTTTTAGCTTCTGCCCAGGTTTAATTGCATTACCTTGTAAATTATTAAGTTTTTTCAACTTCTCCACAGTTAATCCCTCAAATTTACGAGAGATATCCCATAAGGTGTCTCCTGACAACACTTGATATATGCCTGATTTCATATTTAAAGGCTGTGACTGCTTCAATGGAGCGCTAGCCTGAGCCATCTTTTGATTTACTTTATCATAAAAATTATCTGCTACCCAAATATCCAAAGTCTGCCCCACTCGAATCATATTTCCTTGAAGACTATTCCATTGACGAATATCTGTAACCCTCACGTCGTAGGTTTGCGCAATCTTACCTAGTACATCTCCTGAACGTACTTTATAAGGCAACTTCTGGCGACCATAGGTACTCCCCATCTCATTTCTCGCAAGCTTCTCCCAATACGATTTTCCCGCTGCTGAAATACTATAGATAGAGTCTCTGTTGGCTGTAATAAATGGCTTAATATGAGCAGGCACTCTTAGTGGATAGTTCTTTGCTGTTTCTGCAATCGCTCCATGTTTCAACTCAGGGTTAAGCAGTTCTATCTCTTCTTTACAAATAGGTAGGGCAGCTGAAAATTCATGGATATTAAAGAATTGAGAAATTTGTATCGTATCATACTCAGGTAAAAAAGACTTCTCATCGACAAAAATATTATGCTCCTCCAGGTAATTCATGGCGTAAGCTAGTGCAATATATTGAGGCACATAGGATCGCGTCTCTCTGTATAGGTAGGGATAAATCTCCCAAAAAGATTTCTTATAGCCACTACGTCGAATGGCCTTTCTAACATTCCCTGGCCCTGAATTATAGGCTGCTAAGGCCAAATGCCAATTTTGATCGAAATAATTATAAAGGAACGATAAATAACGACAAGCGGCAATCGTAGATTTCTCAAAATCCATTTTATTGTCACTGAACCAATTTTCATATAGGTCATAATCTAACCTTCCTGTTAATGGCATAAACTGCCATAATCCTACTGCACCAGCATGTGATCGGGCTGTAGGATTCAGTCCTGACTCAACAATTGCTAAGTATTTAAGCTCGTCTGGCAAGCCATAGGCTGCTAATTGCTTCTCAATAATAGGGAAATAACTTGACTGTAATGCAGCTACTTTTTTCGTGTATTCTCGGTCTTTTATTAAGAAGTAGTTTATAAAGCCTAGCACTTTGGTATTGTAGTTGAGTGGCACTTCGCTTTCTAAAGCCAATAACCTTGCTGCCACCACATCTTCCACTACATCTGGGACAGACTCATAACCCATAATTGCCTGCATTGAATAAGCGATAGTGTCTACCTCTTGACCAAGGAGCATAGTACTATTCACGCAGCCAATCAACAGTAGGCCACAATAGATGAAAACTAATTTTAATGACTTAAGCATGCATTAGGTAATTTGAAAAAGCATATAACTCTGACTCTTTAAAAACATCGGTCATTATTTGAACGCCGATCGGCATCTTCTTATTATCAAAACCTGCAGGAATAGATATCGCAGGAATACCAGTTACGTTGGCTTGCACAGTGTAAATATCCGCTAGGTACATTTCTGCAGGATTATCAGTATGTGAACTAAGCGGAAGGGCTGTTGTGGGAGTGGTTGGCAGCAAAATAAAATCATAAGAAGATAAGATTGCTCGCGTTTCATCTCTTATTATTCTTCGCACCTGTTGCGCTTTTGTATAATAAGCATCAAAATAGCTTGCACTTAGGACGAAGGTGCCCATCATAATTCTTCTTTTCACTTCTTCTCCGAAGCCTTGTGTTCTGGACAACTTGTACATACTCTCTAAATCATAGGCCTCAGGTGCTCTATAACCATACCTCACGCCATCGAAGCGGGCTAAGTTCGCACTTGCTTCTGCCGTGGTAAGAATATAATAGGTTGGTAGTAAATAGGCTAAATGAGCAAGGCTCACTTCTTCAACAAGATGTCCTTCTGCTTTCAAAAAGGATAATTTATCTTCCAATGCTTGTTTTATTTCTGGTTGAAGGGCTTTATTTTCGATGGTTTCCTTAATGAAGGCGACTTTCACTTTTTTGTTGAACTGAAGCTCATTTTGATATTCCGGAACTTCGCGAGAGGACACCGTGCTATCATATGTGTCTTCACCTGCGACAACAGACAAAATACGTGCGTTGTCGGCTATATTTCTTGTAAATATACCGATGCAATCAAATGAAGATGCATAAGCTATTAAACCGTGACGTGATATTCGGCTATAAGTAGGTTTTAGGCCAATTACACCACAGAAGGCTGCCGGTTGCCTTACAGAACCACCAGTATCCGACCCAAGAGCAGCCATACACAAGCCTGCTTGTACAGAAACTGCAGAAGCGCCTGATGACCCACCTGGCACTTTACTGATGTCAGCGGCATTCAGCGTGGCACCGTAGGCTGAATTCTCATTTGTAGAACCCATCGCAAACTCATCACAATTTTGCATTCCTATGATAATAGCGTCTTCGTCGATGAGTCTTTGAACAGCTGTTCCAGTAAACTGAGACTCGAAGCCTGCTAGAATCTTACTGCCTGCACGTACGGGATGGTCTTTATAAACCAGCACATCTTTAATACCTATTATCAAGCCGAAAAGCTTACCCATAGGTCTTCCATCATCAAGCTTCGACTGAAGTTGATCTGCATTCGCTAAAGACTCGGTCTCATAAACATCCAAAAATACATTTAAATGTTTATTTGCTTTAATTTTAGCTAGATAGTGCGCTACTAACTGGCCAAAATTAATCTCTTTATCAGATAACGCTCTTTGGACTACTAATAAATCCTGATAATCTTCCAAAAACGAAATCTATTTATCGTCAGACTTTAATTTCTTTCCGTCGTCCTCAATTTCGTCTTTTATTTCGTTGGTAGCATCTTTAAACTCTCTGATACCTTTTCCTAAACCTCTTGCCAGCTCTGGAATTCTTTTAGCACCAAAAAATATTAAGATGACAAGTACGACTAACATGATTTCCCAACCACCTAAGCCCATCATTGCTAAAACTGTGTTCATTGTTTTGAAATTAAAATGTGCATGTAAAGTTACTTAATATTATTAGTCTGAACCAATCCTACTACTATAAAAGAATTGACTAATAATTATGTAAGAGGGAATCGTAAAATTAAGTTCCTTTACTACTTTTTAAATAACCAGCTTTCAGGGTTAAGCTTTTGGTTATTTTTCCACACTTGAAATTGTATTTCAGAAGTACCATCCTTATCTGTATAGACAGTACCTACTATTTGCTTCGCGCTGAGTACATCGCCTTTTTTTACGGCCACGTCCTTTAATTTGGCATATACTGTAAAGTATTCTCCATGTTGCACCATCACCACATTATTCATGGAAGGCACGAAGGCCACATATTTAACTTCTCCATCAAAAACAGCCCTAATCTGTTCGTTCTCGTTGGTTTGTATATCTACGCCATCATTATTTACCGTGATATTTTGATAAACAGGATGCGGATGTGTACCGAATTTTTGTGCTATAAAGCCTGCGTTCACTGGCCAATAAAGTTTACTTTTATTGCCTGCAAAAGAGTTGGACAACTCTTTTGCCTCAGGTGTTAAGGCAAATTTTGTCGATGATTTACCGGCAGAGCTTTTCTCTATTTCCTTTTTAATCAATTCAGCAATTACCTTTTCTAGGTTTACTACGGATTTCTTTCTGTCGGAGATCTCAGATTTCACCTGTTTTTCTCTGCTGCTGAGTTTCGCTACCAATTTACTCTGATCTTGCTTGAGCTGAGTGAGCTCATTTTTTCTCATAATTTGCTCCTGCAGCAGCGTGCTCTTATCTCTCCTAATATCTTCTACCGACTCTCGCTGCCCAATAAGTAAGGCTGTAATTTCGGCTATTTGCTCCGCTTGTGAACGCCTTACCTTAGCGTAATACTGCATATACTGAACGCGCATCACCATTTGGTAAAAAGTACCTGCGGCAAATACATACGCTATCTTCGATAGCGCTTGATTACTCTTTTGGCTGGCATAGAGCATTTTTGCATATTCAGCTTTCATCATTTCAACATCCTGTTGCATGGCGCTGATGATGCCCCCAATTTCATTGATCTGTTGATTTAACAATTCAATTTCAGAGGACACCGAATTAGTTAAAGACTGCTGAGATTCAATTTTGTAGTTTAATGCATTTAGCTGACCTATAGTAGCCTTCTTCTTGGAAGCTGTTTGATTTAAAATACGTTCCGCATCCTCAATTTTTTGTAGGTTCTCTTTCTTCTCCTTCTCTAATTCAGCTCTAGATTTTTGAGCATAAAGTGATGGCGGAGCAAAGGCACCTACTAAAATAAAAAGGAATATGAAGAACTTAATTTTCATATTTTGAAGGCACGCTAAAGGGGAATGATATTGGTGTATTTATTACTTCTACTCGGCTATGGGTCATGTCTACCTCAGTAGTTTCTGTTCTACCTGCCAATTTATTATTAATAATGATGTTAATGATAAAAGGAAAAGCCTGTGCCTCTACTGTTTGATACTCTTCAAAGCTTAAGCGCATGGTATTGCCAGCAGGTTCTTCTGTTACTTCTACTGTTTTAACCTTCCTTATTTTTGAATCGGCAAGTGTTAGTAAAGCAAATCTATCTCTCACTTGATTAACAGCTAAGTCTCCCGAAGATTTTGAGAATTTATCTCTTTGCTCAAAGTCAAACACTTGATTTCCTAGCAAGATTGACTGAAGCATCATAAAATCAATGTCAAAATTAATCATCTCACTAAGTCCTTTGTAGTTATAGCGGTAGACCTCTTTGTTCACCCGATCCAAAAAGACAATAGTATCTTGAGTAATAACGCCTCTGGCAGCCTCCATGCCAAATATCGGGGTAATAGAAATCCAAATAACGCTATCCTTTTTCATTCTTATGCTGGCTGCAGAAGTTATACTTCTATCTTCACTATCAAATTTTATTTTTGATTTCGTTTGTAGATAAGTGAAATCGAAGCGCTCAAGACCGTAGTCTCTTTTAATTGTAGAGGTAGGTAAAATTTTCTTGCTACACGATGCTAGCAATGTAATTGCCACTATACTGATGACGATGAGTAGCTTATTCATAATAGCTTTTATCATTAATTTTCTTTGAAATGAGCTTAGAAGCTCCTGTTTTTTGCTGGGCAATTTTCCATTGCTCTACGGCCTTATCAATAGCGCCTACCTTAAATAGGGCATCCCCGTAGTGTTCCGTGATCGTTCCAGACTCGCTTAAATTCGCCGCTCTAGATAGTATCTCCTTCGCTTTTTCGAAATTTCCCATTTGAAATAAAACCCAACCATAGGTATCTAGAAAAGTAGGGTTTTCTGGGTTCTCTGCTACCATCATACGAGCTAATTTTTCTGCACGTTCGAGCTTAATTTTCTCTAATGATAGGTAATAAGTGTAATTATTTATTGCAAAATAATTTTTACCGTTGAAATTGATCGCTTTTTCATAGGCAGCAAAGGCTTCTTCATTGTTGCCTTCTGCATGATATGCATCTGCAATTTGGCCCCAAAAAGTACTTTTCAGTTGGTCATTGTTAAATACTATCGACTGCCCTTGCTTCCACGCAGTAATTGCTCGGCTATATTTATTTAAGGAAAAATATCCTGAACCAGCATACAAATACATAACAGGCTGGTTCGGAAAGTACGTCAGTGCCTCTTCAGCGTAGCTCGCAACCTGCTGATAGTTTTGCTCTTCCAATTCTAAATTCAATATGTTTTGCCATAGCTGAAGGTTAGAAGCATTGTAGCTCACAGCCTTTCTATAACAACGAAGGGCATTATCCTTTTTACCAAATGAAAGAAACATATCACCATTAGCGGCATAGGCATTTGCTTCAGTAGGATGAAGTTTTATTAATACATCTCCTAAACTTACTAGAAGCTCCTGATCGGAAATTGTATTTATCAGGGGAATAAAATTATTTAGTTTATCCTGCAAAGAGATCTCCTCTGATTCAAAAGCCTTCTTCAGGTGCACGACTGCCTCTACAGCATCTTGGTTTCTAAATAATAATTCCGCCAGCTGGAGGTGTGCTAAGGCTTGGTAAGGTTGCTCTTTCAAATAAGCTTCCAAATAGCTTATGGCCTCTTTTTCTTTATCATTTGCCTCATACATTTGAGCCAGTGATATGGCATAATCAGCAACAGATGGATAGGCTTTCGATAGCTTATCCCCTTCCTTAACAGCGCCTTTCAAATCATTTAATTGTAAATAAATTTTTTGTTTTTGTACGCTAACCTGCTCCAATATGCCCAGTCTTCTTTCTATTCTGTCATATGTTTCTAGTGCTTTCTTTGGTTCCTGGTTATATATGTACAATGCGGCAAGCTCTAACAAATAATCATCTGGTGCCTCAGTATTATTTTCATACAGGCTTTCAAAGGCCTCTATTGCCAATTTCAGGTTACCTTGCTCAGTGTATATATTCGCTAGTAAGGCTGAATAAAAGTGATTATCAGGGTCTATCTCGCTTGCCCGTTTCCCATAAAACATTGCCTTATCTAATTCCTTATCTTCAAAATAAATCTCGCCAACCTTACTATTCACTGCAGCATTATCAGGCATCACCTTTAAGGCTTTCAAAAAACTGTCCAATGCCTTCGCACTATTCTCTATGGCTAGAAAATGCATCCCCTCAGTAACCAAAAACTCTACATTTGTTCTGTCAAAATCAATTGAATCAATACTGGAGATTTCCTCCTCCTCCTCAATAGGTACGGGGGTTTGCGCATATGGCTCCGCCATGCTGCCTAAACAGATGATGAAAAAGTAAATAAAATAGGCTTTATGTTGTTTCAACAAATCAATCAACTTATTAACTTATTATAATCTCCAATACTTAAATCTTTTGTTCGCTCTTCTAACCACACATTATTACCTACCATACTATTGGTGAAATTAAGATTGGTAATGGTCGTATTTGTTTGAATAATTGAGTTACTAATTCTTGCATCTTTTATCACCGAGTTATCACCTATAGAAACATGGGGTCCAATTACTGAATTGGTAATATTAACACCTTCGCCAATGTATACTGGTGGAATGATAACTGAATTATTCAGCTTTGATGATACTGCGATTAGGTCGGTATCTTTGATAAACTCTAAATACCGCTGATTAGTATAGACTGTGGCGTCTTTGTTACCACAATCGAGCCATTCAGTCACGGTACCAGGCTTTAACTGAACACCTTTAGCTTTCATATTCTCCAATGCCACCGTA
>JBKEFO010000148.1:0-7933 GCA_046709585.1 Marivirga sp. | reverse complement strand
ATCTACAAAGATTCGGCGCAAAGGCCAATTGCAACCAACCTAAAGCCGTATGCTGAGCTTAACACAATTGGTTTTTTTGAGGTGAAGCAGGTGACGGAAGTAGGCGCCTTCGTCGATTGGGGCTTGGAGAAAGATTTGCTCATTCCCTTTTCAGAGCAAACCGATGAGCTTGAATTGGGTGATTGGATCGTAGCCTATGTTGTGCTTGATCCAAAAACTAACCGGATTATTGCTACCATGCATATCGATAGTTTCTTGGTAGAAGGGAGTGGCGATTTAGTAGAAGGTCAAGAAGTAGACTTAATTATATATAGAATAACTGAACTTGGCTATGGTGTGGCCATAAACCAAGAATTCAAAGGATTGGTCTATATAAATACCGTTTTTGAGCCTTTAGATATCGGAATGGAAAATAAGGGCAAAATAAAATCTATTCGTGTAGACGGAAAGATCGATGTGCAGTGGGTTGTGTCTGCGGATGAGAAAAAGCATGAAATAGTGGAGCTATTAGAAAAGAATGATGGTTTTATGCCTTACCATGATAAGTCAACTCCTGAGAAAATTAAAGAAGTATTTGGGCTTAGTAAAAAGGAGTTCAAAAAGCAGATAGGTAACCTTTACCGGGATAAGAAAATAGCGATTAAAGCGGACGGAATATATTCAATCGAAGAAGTAAAAGAATAACTGTGGCTCTCATAATATGCGCTTCGTGTATGGATTAGGAGTAGCGTCTGCAGTGCGTATCGAAATGGCAATACAAAGAGGATAGCGCAAATTGTTAAGCTTATTTTTTGGAATAAAGAGATTTAATTTGCGATTTAGCGAATACTAGGATTGAGTTATAGGAATTATAGCATAAAAAAAGCCAGCTATGTATAAAGCTGGCTTTTTTAGTTTTATTATTATAGCTATTACTCAGTAATAGTTACTTTCTCCATTTTGTCACCTTGTTTGATTTGGTCAATCACGTCCATTCCTTCAACAACTTTTCCAAAGGCAGTATGCTTTCTGTCTAAGTGTTGCGTATTTTGTCTGCTGTGGCAGATAAAGAATTGTGAGCCACCGGTGTTTTTACCAGCATGTGCCATAGAAAGCACGCCTCTGTCGTGGAATTGGTTTTCACCGTCTAACTCGCAATCGATAGAATAACCAGGACCGCCAGCGCCAGTACCAGTAGGGTCTCCACCTTGAATAACAAAGTCAGGAATTACCCTGTGGAAAGTTAAACCGTCATAATAACCTTCTTTAATTAATTTCTGAAAGTTCTTCACTGTATTTGGGGCATCATTATCATAGAATTCAATAATCATAGTACCCTTATTGGTAACCATCTCTGCTTTACTCATATTATTATGTGTCTTGTGTATGTTTTATTTCTGAACCACAAAGATAAGAGCTTTGGGTTATTTTAATAGTACCAAGGGGATAGTATTCAGTGGTAACCATAAAGTATTAGCTAGCCAATCATGTGGATTGAAGGTTTACGTTCTTAAATGACTTTTTTCAAACAATTGACCTTAGCAGCGTTTTCATACTTTCATCTGAGGACTTTCTACTTCCTTAAATTCTGTTTCTTTGCCAGATTAAATGATTTGTATCCACAATTTCGGGGATGATACCTGCTTCTTTTAAGGTATAGACTACATTCTTTAACATCTTATTACTTACCCAGCCATCTGTAGCCCACTCTGTAGCATGATACCATTTTGCGGCATCTTTTGCATCAATTCCATACCGTTGGCTGACCAAATCTATGGCATTTTCTTTTTCCATGAACTGTGCGCAAGTTTTGTTAATTATTCGCAACATTTTGGAAACCACTTTGGGTTTTTCCGCCAAGACCTGCTCCGAAGCTGCCATCATGAAACAAGGCCAAGGAGTTACAAATTCACCTATTTTCTTTAAGTCACCCTTTACCACATAGGGCTTAGTGGTGAATTTTTCCCAATAAAAGACATCAGTGTCTAGCCTATTGAGTGAATCTAAAGCACCATTCAGGTTGTTTACGATCGTGAACTGCTCCTCTTTCAGGTGTACATCTTTATCTAAGGCATCTACTATCGCCATCAAATGGGAACCAGAGCCTAAACGACTTATGGCGTATTGTTTATCGTAAATTTCTCTGTGCTTATCTAAAGTGTTTTCTACGCCACTATGTATACCCCAAGTGAGAGGCGATTTTACGTAACCACTAATGATTTTCGATTTATTTCCTTTTAATATGTCACTGACAATGCCTTCAGTTAGTAACACACATACATCAATGTCATTATTTCTTAGGGCTTCGGTCATCTGGCCAGTGCCGCCATCAAAATCCGTCCATTTTACATTCACACCATCTTCTTGAAAAGCTTTCTCCTCAAGTGCCAAGTGTATCGGTAAGTTGAAATGTTCGGGAACGCCTCCTAGTCTAATCTCGTCCAAATTTCTGTTGATTGATTTACTGCACAAACATACAAGCTTTACTGCTAGCATGCTCAAAATCTTTCGAAGAAGTGTATATATTATTCAACTGATTACACTTTTAGCTTGTTTTTCGCGTTCTTCGCTGCAGATATGAGATTATGGTAAAAAAGGGTAAAAGGGAAAATAAAAAATCATTTCTGGGTCGATTAGTAAACTTAGTCTTTAAAATTACTGTGGCATTTTTTGCATTGGCCATCTTATTTGTATTGAGTATTCAGCTGGGTTATTTTGGTAAGCTACCCTCTCGTAAGGTATTAAAGAACATTCAACACCAGCAGGCTACTCAGATAGTGGACAAGAATGAAGCAACGATAGGCGTTTTATTTAGAGTCTATAGATCGAATGTTGAATATGAAGAATTGCCGCAACATTTGATTGATGCATTAATTGCGACAGAAGATGCACGATTTTATAAACATAACGGCATCGACTACCGAAGCTTAGGCAGGGTTTTAATAAAGACCATCATTCAGCAAGACCGCTCTGCAGGTGGGGGATCAACGATCACCCAACAATTAGCGAAGAATCTTTTTCCACGTGATATCAATTCAAAATTCGATTTAGTAATTGCTAAGATGAAGGAATTAGTAACCGCCAGAGAAATAGAATCGCTATACAGTAAAGAGGAGATAATACTCTTATACCTTAATACTGTTAATTTCCCAGACAACACATTCGGAATAGGTGCCGCTGCGCAAACGTTCTTTAGCAAAAAGGTGAACCAACTGTCATTGACAGAATCGGCAATACTGGTAGGTAGTTTGAAAGCCAACCATACCTATAATCCCCGGTTATTTCCGGAAAAGAGTTTAGCAAGGCGCAATATAGTGCTTAGTCAGATGCTAAAATATGAGAAGATTGATGAGGCTACTTTCACAGCGTCACAAAAACTGCCTATCCTATTAAATTATAGTAATATTCAACCCAACTATGGCGTAGCAGGCTATTTCCGTGAGCAAGTAAGGAAAGAGCTTGTTCAGTGGGCAGACGACTATGAAGAGAAGAAAGGTAAGGAAATTGATATTTACGGTGATGGACTGATAATCCATACTACGCTAGACAAAGAACTGCAAGATGCTGCGGAAGAAAGTATGACAAAGCATTTGGTCAGCTTGCAGAAAGTGTTTGAAAAGGAGTGGGGTAATGGCGGGGCTTGGAATAAGTATCAAGTGTACAGCCGCGTGGTAAAAGCCAGCGCCGACTACAAAAGATTGGCAATTTCTGGTAAGTCGGAGAAAGAAATTATGCAACTACTGGCTAAGAAAGAACAGCGCAATTTGGTGAGCCTAGGCAAATCAGTAGCCTCCAATAGTAGTTTTATTGATAGCGTAAAGCACAGTCTAAAACAGCTGCAGTCTGGCTTTGTAGCTATGGATGCACGTAGTGGAGACATTAGGGCTTATATCGGTGGTGTAGATTTTAAGCATTTTAAATATGACCACGTTATCCAGAGTAAGCGCCAGGTGGGCTCCACCTTTAAGCCTTTTATCTATGCGGCAGCATTAGAAGGAGGGATGGATCCATGTAATTATTTTGCCGCCAATGCGGTGAGTTACTCTGATCTAGACGGCTGGACACCTGTCAATGGTAATGATGAGGAAGATAAATACCTCAATGTGACCATGGAAGAGGCTTTGCGTAGGTCTATGAATACAGTATCTGTTAAGGTATTAGAGGAAACTGGAATTGAAGATGCAATCGAGATAGCGCATAAGGCAGGGATCACTTCAGAACTACCAGAAGTGCCATCATTGGCACTTGGCACGGCCCAAATAAGTATGATGGAGCTAGCCAGTGCCTATACCAGCTTTTTGAATGAGGGCAAGTATTTTATGCCCCGATTAATCACAAAAATCACCGATCCGACGGGGAAAGTGCTTGCTGAATTTGATATCGAGGAAAGCAAGAAGCGTGCTTTTGATAAGGAGACCGCAGCGATGATGCTGCATATGATGCAAACGGTGGTGAACAAAGGAACAGCTTCACGTATCAGATGGAAATATAAGATTAAGAGCGATATAGCGGGTAAGACAGGTACGACACAGCACAACAGAGATGGGTGGTTTGTAGGGCTTACGCCAGATTTAGTGAGTGTGAGCTGGGTTGGCGCAGATAATGGTGCCATTGGCTTTAGGAGTACAGCAGTAGGCCAGGGTGCTAACTCTGCACTACCAATCTATGCGGGGTTTATCAAGGCCTTAGAGGCAGACTCAAAATTGAAAGGGCAATATCTTTCCGACTTCCCTGAATTGGATGCCAAGCTGCAGCTGAAGATGAACTGTCCGCCTACCAAGGAAGACGGACTTCTGAAAAAGATCTTCTCTAATAAGCATAAAGAGCGTGACTTTAATGAAGAGGGCAAGCAAAACACCAATATTTTTAAGCGGATTAAGAAGCTATTTAATTAAGGTTTATGTACAAAGAAGCGGGTGCTAATTAGCCGCTAGTAGGTTTTATAAGATTCAATAGGCTTCATTGTGAGCCTTGGTGCGTGTTCTAGTACGCCTTGGTTCGTGTCCTCACTAACCACTTATAGTAGCACTGGTCATTCGAAAATCGTAGCGGCGCAAGGAGCTAAACAAATGTTTTTATTTGGAAATAGCTTCCCTTGTTCCCGCCATGCGCTGCATGGTGGCAGGCTATTTTTGTAAATATCTTGTACTTTTATTTGGTAGGAGTAGAAATTATAAACTTGGCTGTCGGCAGACGGGTTTCAAAATCCTGAGAGTGGTATTTCGTAAGCTTTGCTACTCCCGATAGCTATCTGTATGGTTAAGTGTATTTACACATCGTTTATATAAAGATTTCATACATAATAATCCAGTAGAATCAGTAGCAGTCGCTAGTCCATCTCATTATCTCTACAGTGCAGCTATAGATTACGAAGGAGGCAAAGGCTTATTAGATGTGCCTCTGGTGGTAACGAAAAGTATTAAAAACCACCATGCAGAGCATGGCGGGAACGGGGCTTTTCTTACTGCCCTTACTAACCACTAGTAGCCAAACAAGAACAGCAGCAGTGCTTTGAAGCGGTAGATTTCCACCCTCATCAGAATGACTGCCAGATGGCGCTTTGAATTGCAAAAACGTCTTTTCAATTGGCTATATTTGGTCGTGAAGCTTAGATTCAAAAGTATCTCCGTTTAAAATTTATTTTCGCCGTTCATCCTTTTGCGCTGGTAATTGACTTTATTTAAAGACAACTTAAAAATAAGTTCATGTTAAGAATAAATATTTTAAGCCATTCAAAGTTCAAATATTAACAAATGAAGAGGAGAGATTTTTTACAATTGACCGGAATGGGTATCGGTGGTGCAATGCTTACCATCCCAATGCTTGGGAATGCAGTAGATGTTGACCGTTTATTAGAAATGCCCATTGACATAGCAGAGAAAAAAAGACTAGCCGACATAGGCTTGAATACTGCTAAAGCAAATGGTGCATCTTATGCAGATGTACGGATTGGCAGATACCTAAATCAATATATATTCACAAGAGAAGACAAATTGCAAAATGCTGTCAATACCGAGTCATTCGGTGTAGGCGTTAGGGTATTAGCAAATGGCACATGGGGCTTCGCCTCTACAAAAGATGTCTCTGATAAGGGTATTCAACGCGCTACAGAAACGGCAATAGCCATCGCAAAGGCAAATTCTAAAATTCAAACGGAGCCTGTTATTTTGGCTCCAGTGCCATCATTCGGTGATGTTTCATGGAAAACGCCATTAGAAAGAAATGCAGTAGCAGTTCCTTTGAAAGAGAAGGTAGATCTACTGTTGTCGGCCAATGCGGAAGCCATAAACAATGGAGCAAATTATGTGAATAGTGCTTTGTTTCTCATCAATGAGCAGAAATACTTTGCTAGTACTGAAGGATCTTATATAGACCAAGATATACATAGGATATGGCCTAACTTCACTGTTACAGCCATCGATCCTTCATCGGGTAAATACAAATCAAGACAAGCCTTAAGTTCTCCAATGGGAATGGGCTTCGAATACATGGATGCTAGGCCTCAAGATAAGAAGGAAGGACCTGGCGGCACCATGCATTATTTCGATCGCTATGATATGATTGAGGATGCAGGCCTTGCAGGTATGCAAACGAAGGAAATGCTGAAGGCAGATTCAATTGATGCTGGCAAATATGACTTAGTGCTCGATCCTAATCACCTCGGGTTAACAATACATGAAAGTGTTGGACATGCAACAGAGCTGGACAGAGTATTAGGCTACGAAGCCAATTATGCAGGTACAAGCTTTGCTACGCTGGATAAGTGGAAAAGCAAAGATTTTCAATATGGCAGTGATATTGTGAATATTTTCGCTGACAAGACACAGCCGGGCTCATTAGGTGCTGTTGGTTGGGATGATGAAGGCGTAAAGACGAAGAAATGGGACATTATCAAAGATGGTGTCTTGGTTAATTACCAAGCTATTAGAGACCAAGCGCATATTATTAATGAAAGCGAATCGCATGGATGTTGCTATTCTCAAAGTTGGAATGATGTTCAGTTTCAGCGTATGGCAAACATCTCATTAAGTCCTGGTAAGGAGAAGTATTCACCTACGGATATGATTAAAGATGTGGAGAAAGGAATTTATATCGTAGGTCGAGGATCCTATTCTATCGATCAGCAAAGGTATAATTTCCAATTCGGAGGCTCACTATTTTATGAGATTGAAAATGGTGCTATCAAAGGACCAGTAACTGATGTTGCTTACCAGTCAAATACGCAGGAATTTTGGAATTCTTGTGTGAAAATCTGTGATCAAAGTGACTACAAAACTTTCGGTTCTTTCTTTGATGGTAAAGGACAACCGTCACAAATAAGTGCAGTTTCACACGGTAGTGCAACTACGCGTTTTAATGGAGTGAATGTGATTAACACAGCTAGAAATATTTAACAGATATGGGAATATTATCAAAAGAAGAAGCCAAGCAGATATTGGAAAAAGTTATAAGCTTCTCAAAAGCAGATAGTCTTGAAGCAGGTTTATCAGGAAGTAGCAGAGGTAATATACGTTATGCTAGAAATTCTGTTTCTACTAGCGGTTTCAATGAAGACATAAGCTTAGCAGTAACAGCGAATTTCGGAAAAAGGTCAGCCTCATCGACAATAAATGAGTTTGACGATGCTTCCCTTAGGAAAGTTGTCAAAAGAGCCGAGGAATTGGCGCAGCTAGCGCCAGAAAATCCAGAGTTTATGGAGCCTTTAGGGCCTCAAGAATTTAAGGAATCAAACACTTATTTTGAGGCGACGGCTAATATTACGCCTGAATTCAGGGCTGAAGTAGCCGCTGCAGGCATCGTGCCAGCAAAGGCAAATGACGTAACCGTGGCAGGCTATTTAGAAGATGGCGCAGGGTTTTCTAGTATTATGAATTCTAAAGGCTTATTTGCTTATTCAAGAAGTACTGACCTTGCTTTTACTGCAACAATGCGTACCAATGACGGCACGGGTTCA
>JBKEFO010000147.1:0-7965 GCA_046709585.1 Marivirga sp. | reverse complement strand
AGGCCGCTGCCAACTCATTGGTTCCTACCCGACCAACCATCATAGAATCTACTGCACCGACCAAAACATGTCCAAGCTGACTTAACACCACTGGATAGGCCAGTAAATAGTTTCGTTTAAAATGCTCTTTGTAATTCTTTTCCTTCATAAAACAATAAAGATGCAAAAGTAAGGATTATTCATACAGATGCTCTACCGAAATAGCATAATAAACCACAAAGCTAAAAATATAAAAGAAAGAATTTGCTTTTAAAAAAAGATATGTAATCTCAGCATTTTAAGTTATCTTTAATCTATATAAAATTGTATTAATCAGCTAAAATGAACTGCAATAGCTACATCTCAACCCTACTATTTTTTATCCTAATCAATTTAATTATTGGTCCACTACCGATAAAAATAAATGCTCAAAACATCAAAAAGTTTAACAAATATTTAGTTAAAGCAGAAAGCAGTTTCGAGAAAAACAAGTTTGAAAAAGCCATTAAATTTACCAATAAATTAGAGGCGAACAGTACAGATAAATTAGGGTCCAGCAATAGATTTGTTGCAGTAGCAAGAATAAAGAGAGCCAAGTACAACTGGGCTATTGGTAAACTTGGTAACTTTTATGAATTAAATGAGTCTGCGCTTATAATCAGTGAACAAGTAAATGGCAGCAGCAGCATAGGCCATGCTTTAAACCTAAAAGATGTAGCCCAGAATATGATCTATTATGGGAATTACCTGCAGGCAAAAAACTACCTAGAAAAGGCCATCCCAATATTCAATAAAACGCAAGAGGCAAACGAAATATATCGCGCCGATATTGAATTATCAATGGCTGATATATTGCTAAATATTGGTGAATACAATAAAGCTTTAGCGCTCATCAAATCAAACGAGACTAATTTATTACAAAAGGCACTTAACCAAAAAAGCCAAAATCTTTCAAAATCTGAAGCGGAGCAATATCTACAATTCGTAGCTAAACTCATCACACTAAAGAGTAATGCCCTAAGGTTTCAAGGAAATTTTATTAGTGCTGATTCAGCTTTTATTCACGGAGAGAATTGGATCAAAACAAAGCTTGGTAAAAAAAGTCCCGAATTTTCGGAACACCTATTTTACTTCGCTCAGATGCTAGAAGAAAACGGAGCACATGAATTACCTGCCTATTACTATAGTGATGCTTACGTCTATTCACTTTCAGCACTAGGAGATCTCCACCCATATACACTAAGAAACCTGGAGCACCTAATCAGGTATTCCATCAAAGAGGGTGAGAATAATAAAGCCGTCACCTACTATAAGGATTTAGAGAAAATATTAACTACAAACTTCGATAAAAACAGCACCCACTATGTAAAGCTTGCAATAGTCTCATTTGAAGCAGACCTAAGAAAGGGCAAGATATCTAAAACAGCATCGTCAGCTAAAAAGCTGTTATCGGATGCAAGTTTCTTACCTACTGATCACCCTTATAGAGTCGAGCTTTACGATATATTAATTCAATTAGCAGCAGCGAAAAATAACTACGCAGTAATCGAATCTTACATACAAGCGAAAAAAGAAACCAATGCAAAACTATATGGTGAACCTTCAATAGCTACTGCACTAAATCAGATTGAACTAGCCAATTTTTATGTAGATCATACCGATAACTTCAGTAAAGCTGATGAATTATATCAAGAATATTTCTACAATTTCCTTGAGTCACAGATTTTGTCAGGACACCCACAATATGTAAATATCATCAACCACCTAGCAAAAAAACATCAGTATAATGACAACTACAAATTAGCCTCCGAATTATTAGATAAAGCATTGCTCATTACAAGAGTAAAGTATGATAATTTAGATGTTAATTTCGGGAAAGAATTAACCTTAATTGCAGACCTACAAATAAAAATTGGCGAATACGATAAAGCAGAGAAAAATATCTCTGAAGCCATTAAAATATTAGCGGATTTCGACAATGAGATCGATTTAATATATCAGGTTAAGGCTTTAGAAACATTTGCGAAATTAAGGTCCATAAAAGGATTTTATGACGAAGCAGAAGATGCTATAGAGAAGGCACAGAACCTGTACATCAATGCCATTCCTAGCCCTGATTACAACCCTTTAATTGCTGCCCAGGAGCTAGCCTCTGTTTACCTAAAAATTGGAGAATATGTTCAAGCCGAGGAAATTCTAGCCGCTGCAATAAGAAACAACAAAATACTTTATGGTGATGGCTCACAAAAGCTAATCCTGCCGCTCGTTGATTACGGGAAGCTACAATTATTCAAAGGCGATTACACAGAGGTAGAAAAAAATGCCCGTACTGCATTAGATATATCTCAAAAGGTTTTTGGTAATAAATCTACCAAAAACAGTCCCGCGATTATGCTATTAGGGGAGCTCTATGAAACTCTAGGGGATTTTGAGAAAGCTGAAGAATTTTACTCTAACGGAATAAATATACTAGAAAGTCAATTTGGTAGGACTCATGTTGACGTAGCTATGGCAATTTCACGATTAGCA
Source organism: Marivirga sp. (assembly GCA_046709585.1). GTDB lineage: Bacteria > Bacteroidota > Bacteroidia > Cytophagales > Cyclobacteriaceae > Marivirga. The sequence continues at coordinate 5,457 of JBKEFO010000147.1, read as the reverse complement.
ATTGCTAAATTTAGAGGAGGAGATACTGATAATGCTACAATTGAAGAAATGCTTTTCGAAGCAAAGGATATTATCGGGAAGCAGTTCACTGTATTGAGTCCATTGTACGCTGAAATTTTAAAAGATCTATCGGTTTTCTTCATATCAGAAAACAAACTTGAAGACGCCATAGGTTTTCTAGACCAGAGTGAGAAAATATGGTTAAATAAAGCAGGGAGAAGAAATAATATTAAAGCCGCAGACATTCATATCTTACGTGGAGATGTTTACTACAGGCAATTTAAGTACAGAGATGCTGAGAAAGAATATAAAAGTAGCCAGAAACTTAATGAACGATTTTTTAACGATAACCATCCAGAATATGTCAAAGCTACTGCTAGGCTAAGCAAAGTGTATTATATGGATGGCGATTATAAAAAAGCAAAAGAAAATATAGAGGAGGTAATCCAGAAGTATGGAGGATTCATTGAAGATTATTTTCCCGCCCTAAGCGAAAGAGAGAAAACCAAATATTGGAATACTATTAGAGGTGATTACGATTTCTACAACACCATGGCTTTAAAACTCTATGATGACTATCCTGAAATGATAGAGACTATTTATAACAATACCCTTAAAACCAAAGGATTGTTACTGAGTAGTTCTATAAAGATGAGACAAAGGATAATTAATAGTCCTGACAGCCTGCTAAAAAAGCAGTACTTTAATTGGCTAGAAAAGAAAGAGCTACTAGCAAAAGCCATTTCAATGAATGAGGAGCAGATGAATGCTATAGGCCTTAACTTGTCGTCTCTAGCCAAAGACGTGGAGGCTATTGAAAAAGAGCTTAGCAGCAAGTCCGAACTATTTAATAAAGGTATCGAGCAAGAAGATTTCACATTTGAGGATGTTAAAGTCAAGTTAAAAGAAAATGAAATTGCTATAGAAATGGTCAGGTTTCGCCACTTTGATAGATTCCTTACCGACTCAATTATTTATGTGATGCTTATCCTTAAAAATGAGAAGAAAAGTAAGCCTACTTATATCGTCCTTAATAATGGTAACGACTTAGAGTCTAAGTATTTCAACAACTATAGAAATAGTATCAAATACCGAATAACCGATAAATACTCTTACCAACAGTATTGGGAGCCAATTGAAAAAGCAGTGGGTAAAAACGCCACCATCTACCTGTCACCTGACGGCGTTTTCAACCAAATTAATTTAGAGGCCATCCCAACAGGTGGCGACAACTATTTGATCGATAATTCAAATATCATTTTAGTGAACAACACAAAAGATCTTATCACCGTACAGAGAGATAGCTCCTTTTCAAACTCACCAAAAAGAGCTTTACTTTTCGGTGATCCAAAATTCTATTTAGCCTCAAAATCCGATTATACAGCAGATTTCAAATCTGGTGCTGCTCAAGTAAATGATTTACCTGGGACCAGAGTTGAAGTAGAGGCATTAACTACGCTATTCAAATCCTTTGGATGGGCAACAGAAGATTATTTGAGTCTAGAAGCAGGTGAAAATAATGTAAAAGACATGCAGAGCCCGAGTGTATTTCATATAGCTACACACGGCTTTTTCTCTGAAGATGCGGCCTCACAAAACACATCAGATAGAACAATTACCGAAGCATCAGTTGGCAATAATCCACTGCTAAAATCAGGCTTAATGTTAAAGGGAGCAGGAGATGTGTTGGCAAAAACAAAATACAACTACAATTTAGAGCCCGGTATACTTACTGCTTACGAAGCCATGAATTTGAACCTTGATAAAACAGACCTAGTCGTATTATCCGCTTGTGAAACAGGCCTTGGAGTAGTTCAATCAGGAGAAGGAGTATATGGTCTTCAAAGAAGTTTTCAGGTAGCAGGAGCTAAGACATTGATCATGTCTTTATTTAAAGTATCTGATGAGGCCACCCAAAAATTAATGATCTCCTTTTATAAGAAATGGTTAGAAACAGGAAACAAGAGGCAAGCTTTTGTTGATGCAAAAAAGGAACTTAGAAATGAGTATAGAGACCCTATTTACTGGGGTGCCTTTATCATGATTGGCTTGGATTAAACTATCTGCCTTTTTGATTTTCTTTCCAATCCCTAATGAAATTACTCCATGTTATTGGATTAAGAAAATTATTGGGAGGTACTATACCTGTTAAATCATATAATTTCGCGTAGCGGTATTGGTCATAATATGCTTTATTCTCCTTTGTTTGCTCTTTTAAAATTGTATCAAGGTCGTTTCTAAATGAAGTAATCTGCTCTTGTTGGTATGGACTTAATTTCTTTTTAAGCAAGGTCTGAGCAAAATCAGAAGGCTCAGGTAAAGGATAGACAATAACCTCTTCCAACAGTAGATTCTCTCGTACCATCAATTCAATCATAGAATAGGTTTTACCGGCCTTTATTCTTGGTATAATAAACTGTCTATTTTGGTAACCTACGCTTCTAAAGGTAATGGTATCTCCTGCTTGTGCAAAGAAAGAGAAATATCCACTATTATCTGCCACCGTTCCTGTGCTGGCGTCCCTGATTAATACAGAAGTGAAAGGGATCGGCTCCAAGTTTTCCGCATCTAAAACTACACCTGTTATATGCAAACTCTCATTATTCTGCGCGACTGCAGTCACGCCAAAAAACAAACAAAATATGACTGCCAATGGAATATTTCTCATGATCAAATATTAATGACTCCAGTTATATTTATCTAGATTTTCTAGACACCTATTTAACAGCTCAACGGAATAAGCAATATCTTGTTTGTTTGCCATTTCAATAACTTGGTGTAAATGACGTGTGGGAATAGATATAGCACCTGCAATAGCACCGTTCTTACCCATTCGCTGAAGTCCTGCTGTATCTGTACCGCCTGCTGTTAATATCTCTGATTGCCATGGGATATTGTGTTTATCCGCGATTTCCTTCATATAGGTCACCATTCTATAATCACAAATAGTCATGGCATCCAACACTTTAATAGCTGTACCCTTACCTAAAGAAGTCACTTTCTCATGTGCCTGTGCTCCGGGTAAATCAAATGCTATTGTAGTATCTAAAGCGATACCAAAATCTGGGTTGACTTTATGAGAAGCAACATTTGCACCTCTTAATCCAACCTCTTCCTGTACTGTAAACACGCCATAAATATCATACGGGAACTCTTTTATCTGCTTTAGTACCTCTATCAATATATATACAGAAATCCTATTATCAATAGATTTACAATTGATACAGTCACCCATCTCTATTAAAGCACGCTCTCTAGTTACGGTGTTTCCGACTGATACAATTTTATCTACCTCTTCTTTTGACATCCCTAAATCAATGAAATAATCGGAGGTTTTTGCTACTTTATTTCTTTCTTCTGCTGTCATCACGTGAATAGGTTTTGAGCCCATTACACCTATAACATCCTTTTTACCGTGAACGATTACTCTTTGTGCTGTTAAAGTTTTAGGGTCGAAACCTCCCAAAGTAGTAAAACGAAGAAAACCGTCATCATCGATATGTGTTACCATAAAGCCAATCTCATCCATATGAGCAGCTATCATCACCTTCTTATTTTCAGGATTATGTTTCGCTCTTTTAATGGCATAGACATTTCCTAAATTATCTACCTCTACCTCATCTACCAAAGGCGTGACTTCACCGATAATCATATCTCTAATACGTTTCTCATAGCCCGGTGCACCAGGGGTTTCACATATCCTCGATAAAAGATCAATATTTAAATTCATAAGTTACTATTTTAATGACTTCTCAAATATAGACAATAAAAAAAGCTGATTGTTTTCAATCAGCTTCCAAATTCAGAATTACTGGATTATTAAAATTATACTTTTCTAACACTTATAACATTTAAGCCTTTTTTGACTTCCGTTATCTCATAAGAGACTTTGTCATTTTTCTCGATATCCTCTTCAAGGCCACTTGCCTGTACAAAAACCGCACTCTGCGTTTCGTCCTTTATAATAAAGCCAAAGCCTTGGTTTCTATTATAGCACTTAACGGCTTCGGTATTCATAACTTTACTTATTATCTTGTTATAGTGAACAAGGCACTTAATATAATAAATACACTGGTCTTTCTACCACTAATTATTGATAATCATAAAATCAACATTTTACTTAACTTCCAAATTTTCAACAGTTTCATACACGCCAACCTTATATTCAACTGTATAATTCCCTTTTTGAATAAAGTCACGCTCCTTCGTTGATAGTCTTCCGTCCCATTCAACACTATGATAACCAGATGTATCCAACTGACGGGTAATAGTCTTTATAGTCTTTCCTTTGTCATCTTTTAGCTGAATAACAAGCTTCGCTCCTTTCTCTTTATAGTAAAAAGGAAGTTCAATAGAAGGTAGGTTCACCTCTAGGTAAGGAAACCTCTTTTTTCCCCAATCTTCATTGTATCTTACATTTTTCAGATCAAAAGAAACCAAATATTCAGCATCGCTACTCTTAGCTACTTTTTGTATAGCATCTAACGCTATTATGTAAACGCTTCTGCCGTGGGTGCCTACCACTAATTCTTGCTCTCTAGGGTGCACCACCATATCATAACTTGCTACATTTGGTATCGCGTGAATCCTCTCCCATGTGCTGCCACTATTCATACTTAAATAAGTGCCGTTATCAGTTCCCAAATAAAGTAAATGAGACACTTCATGGTCTTCATATATAACATTTACCGCCTCTGTTTCAATATTTCCGTTTATTGCTTTCCATGAGTCTCCGTAGTCATTGCTTTTATAGACATAAGATGTAAAATCATCATTTCTATACCCCGTTAAAGAGATATAGACTGTTCCCTCATCGTGAGTTGAAGGATGAATACTACTTACCCATAAGTCCTCTGGCAATCCTAATTGAACAGACTTCCAGCCTTTCTGCGTGGTATATCTCCATATATTTCCGTCATCAGTTCCTACATATAGTAATCCAAACTTAAAAACTGATTCCGCTATCTCAGTGATGGTACCAAAGGGTACATTTCCATCCCTTCCTCCTTGTGTCAGATCACCACTAATTGCCTCCCAATCATCTCCCTTGTTTAAACTTCTATGGAGATTTTGTGAACCTAAGTATATAATATCAGGATTATGCATACTCATTACAACCGGTGTTCTCCAATTAAACCTTAACTGGTCCATACCTATATCATGAGATGGTGTAATGAACGTAGATACATCATTATCACGATTGACTCGATAATAATTACCATACTGGTAACCTACATAAACAATCGATGCGTTTCTTGGATCAGCACTTACATACATACCATCACCACCAAATATACGTTCCCATTGTCCTCTAACGGCTGGTATAGTCTTTGAGCTGCCTACCAATGTACCATTGTCTTGCAAACCACCATATATATTATATGGCTGCTCCATATCAATATTAACGGTATAAAACTGCCCTACACTCATATTATTGCGGTGATCCCAGCTTGCACC
>JBKEFO010000146.1:0-8009 GCA_046709585.1 Marivirga sp. | reverse complement strand
TGTACCGTTTCTTCATAGAATAACTGCAATAGCCGATCTTCCATTTCGGCTATAGACATGGTCTCGAACTGATCTGCATAATGGCGAAGAAATTCACCCATGTAGTCAGGAAATCTCCCTGCATTTTTTTTGTAGTCCTTGATCTCTTGTTCAGAAAATACAGCCGGTACATGATGTGCTGTATGCGTTTTAGAAGGAAGCTTGTTATTTCTTTCAAATAACGTCTTGAGCAAATTTCGATTGTCATTTTGATACAAAACATACTTGAATCGAGTCTCGTCAGTGGGTTCAAGATTCCTTTGAATAGTCTCTACTATTTCCTTGAAGTCGATCGTTTGTTGCTCCGAGTCAAGACTCAAATCAGAAAGACTAGCTATAAGGTAATAGTAGTTCATGATGGGGAATCTAAAAGTAATGCGCTAAATTGTTGACTAAGATATGGTTTGAATAATGTTGTAAAGTCGTCCTCTGAAAAAGAGACTTTATAAGCATCGGATTTCTTTAGAATTACAAATCCTTCCTTTAAGCTATCATCAAAAGTAATGGCGAGGTTCAGTATATGCGTACTTATACTATTTGTAAAAGCAATGTCTAATTTGTCTTCCAACTCTTTCGGTAAAATGAGCTGTAAATCATCTGAAGGCTTCCAGCTCTTAATCGCTTCAATTATAATATCCTTTAGAAAGGGAACATCTGCAAAAGCGGCATTTGTATTCGTTTTAAGAATCTTTTTCGAAAGCATATTCTGAATCTCGTTTTTCAGATCACTGAGCAGCTGTTTTCCGTTCAGCTGCAGTTCCTTTTCCATACTTCTGGCGAGGCGTGCCGCTTCTTTTTCAGCAGTCGAAATTATTTTCTTTGCTTCAGTGTTGGCCATCTCTAACAGCTGGTCTCGATCATTTGCTGCCTTAGAAAGAATTTCTTTAGCTTCTTTTTGGGCCTTTGCAATGCCTTCGCGATAAATTTTATCCGTAAGTAAGTCAAGCTTATTACTGTCTGCCATTGGTCTATTATTTAAGTACTAACAAAGGAATAGGGCTTCTAAAAATCATTCTTTCAGATAGACTTTCATGAAAAATTTGCTTAATAAAGCCATAGCTTTTTGGTAAAATAGCAATCATGCCTATACCATTGGCTTTGGAGTAATCTATAATGCCTTCATCTACACTGCTGTCGAAAGTGAAATGGAAAGTAGTTGGGATAGACTCAAACTTTTTTCTAACAAGCATCCGATAGGTTTGCTCCTCACTTTTCATAGGCAGTTCGCTCCTATTTAGAGTAATGACATCAATATCTAGTGCTTGCTCTTTGATGATTTCAACTAAGAAATCGAGGCCCTGATAAGCGGTATTTTTACTATAATCGCAAACTAATCCTACTTTCCCTATATTATTCAAAGTGGCATGATCTGGAATCACTAAAACGGGCAACTCTACTTTTTTGACAATGGTGGCTGTTTTAGTTCCCCATAACTCATCAAATCCGTTGGCCCCTTTAGTAGCCATAATAATTAAGTCTACCTCTTCACTTTTAGCAACATGAGGGATGTTTTCAATTGAGACACCAAGCTCCTTTCGAAATTCATGCTTCACTTTTTCTAAGACGGCATTGTCATGTTGCAACTTTTGGAATTGTTTGTCTATGCCTTTTTCATAAGCATGTAATGCATGCGCTATTTGATCAGGATTACCCTCTTGACCTATCGGCCGATGATACGCATGATAAATGATTATTTCTGCATTGAACAGTTTGGCATAAAAGATCGCTTGAGCGAGTGCTTTATTTGCTCTATCGGAAAAATCTGTGGGAAATAGTATTTTCTTCATAGTCTTAGAAAAATAGGGTGACGTAAATAAACCAAGAAATCATTTCAATACAGTCTAATTATTATTGGGCAAAAAGGTCCCAATTTTACCGGTCAAGCTTGCACTAATGCTTTCGTTTTTTACTTATGTATTTTACATTAAATTTCATACAAGTTTAATGATTTATCATTAATAAAATTTATGATATTTATCAGTAAATTTGATGATTTACGTAACTAGATGCTGACTGCTCTTTTCCATTATTCAAGTTTTGGCTTGCAGCACTTATGTGGACTGTACAGCCCGATAATATAAATACTTAGCTCTTTTGCTTCTAGCGAGTATGACTGTAAATAGCCTCTCATGAATATTAATAAGGTCTTTCTTGTTTAATATAGCCCTTATGAATTCACATTTTAGTAAGCACAGATCGAGCGTACGATGACCTTTAGAATTGCTTTATTACAAGTCTTTACCCAAATTTTGATAATAATATCGTGCAAGCACAGTTGTTTCAATTGTAAAAAATGGAGAAATTATAAGTGTGCCAAGTAGATATTTTGTCGGTCCACAATAAAAGATTTAAACAAGTTGTTGAAACGATTGTTACCATGACTTAACTAAAATCATTAACTATGAAAAAAATCAATTATTTATTCGCCCTTGTCTTATTATTTACATTTGCTTGCGGTGGAGCAGCAACAACTGAGGAAGCTGCAACGGAAGAAGCAGTTGTTGTTGAAGAAGTTGTTGTTGAAGAAGTGATGGCAAAAGACATCGTAACTTTAGCTGTTGAGACAGAAGCATTATCTACATTAGTTGCTGCTTTGAAAGCGGGAGAGCTTGTATCAACATTACAAGGTGATGGACCCTTCACTGTTTTTGCACCAACTAATGCTGCATTCGCTGCATTACCAGAAGGTACATTAGACAACTTATTGAAGCCAGAAAATAAAGATCAGCTTATAGCTATCTTAAAGTATCACGTAGTATCAGGTAAAGTGATGTCTACAGATCTTTCTGATGGCATGATGGCTGCTACGGTAAATGGTGCTGAAGTTACTATCACGACAGAAGGTGGTGCTAAAGTAAATGGTGCTAATGTTGTATCTGCTGACATTGATGCTTCTAATGGCGTAGTTCATGTGATCGATGCAGTTCTTTTACCGCCTACAAAATAAGCGTTTAATAAAGTAGAATCAAAAAGCCCCTATATGGGGCTTTTTTTATGTCTTTTGGTTCCAAGGGGCTAATTCAATCAATTGCTGAGATTCCTTAAAGCGCTTCTTGCAGCACGATCGACAAGCGTGAATAAGCGATCATGGTACTGTTTATTTATACTTGGTTGATGCCCTTCGACTTTCACAAAGTCACAATCGATACGGTCAACAAGTTTAAAAAACTCGCGATAGAGCGCATGATTGTTGAGAAGCTTTCCTTTTCCAGAATGATACTCATTTTTCTCTAATGCCATACGCCTGCTTGGCAGCCTTATAATATTTTGAGAATCGGTATAAACTACAACTTTTTTAGCCTTCTTAATAAGTTCGCCCAGAGCCCAAATTAATGTTTGTAATTCCAGTTTAGTGGAAGAGGTATCATTAAATGTCTTTAGCTTGATTGCAGGATGCTTTCCAGAAGCAATGGAAGCTGTGGCAGCTTCGGATTCTTTGAGTACTAAATAAGCGCCGCAACCTACTTTAAGTTGATTATTAGTGCTTCCATCAATAAATAGCAGTAGCTTGTTATTCAAAATATCACTCATTTGAAGTTATTATGCGTGAAGCTACACTTTATTTCCTTTGCTTTCGATAGACATGTCTTTGACGATCTGTAAGCTGTTAAAAATCACGTTAAGGTAGTTTAGCGTCCTGTCTCATCATTCTTTCATACAACAAATTCAAGCAGTTACGCGACGGTACGACGCCATTAGTACGCTTGAATAAGATGCTGGTAAGAACTATAAATACTAGCAGGCTATTCCACTTCATATCTGAAGCGCTAATTCGTTTAGACGTGCATAGAGAAGTGTCATTTACATTCATCTCCACTCTATCCTCTCTATTCTTTCTATCCTCTATCCCAACAATTACTATAAATACAGCAATACCACTCACAATAAAACACAACTTTAAACCGAAGACTCCAAACTATTTACGGTAAAAAATAAAAATACCACTTTAAAAATTATTAGCTTCTTGCTACAAATTATTTTGAATCACAACGAATATATAATTATTCGATTACGGTGATCAAATAGTTATCCATAAAACTAAATACGGAATTTGAAGCTAAGTAAAATACACCTATTTTATGCAATATCAATCGTTGCTGCTATTGTAGTTTTATTAGCTGCTGCTCAATGGCAGATAAAAGCAAAGGAGCGCGATTCAGAAATGATCAATGTTGCTGGTCGACAAAGAATGCTCAGCCAAAAAATTGCCAAAAGCATTTTACTGAAAAAGCCAGATTCAGTAATTCTTAAGTCACTGCAAGAATGGTCTGACGCTCAAACAGTGCTTTTGCAATTTGTAGCAGCAGAAGGCCTTGATGACATCTATAAGCAATTGGAGCTTGAATATGTGATCATCGAAAATATACGTGGAGATTATAAGGCCTCAAGTGTTAATGCATTTGAGACTTTTCTTCCGCTCATGGAAGAAACTGTGAAGGCACTAGAAGTCAATAGCAATAAGAAATTAAGTAATCTGTCGATGCTACAATATGGTATCACCACCTTAATAGTGTTGATCATTATAGGAGAATTTATACTCATCTTTTTTCCTGCTTCTAGCAAGTTAGAGAAACAAATTGGCGCTTTGTCAAGTGCTAGTAATTTTAATACTATTTTAATCAAAGACTCCCCTGCGGCCATTGCCTTAGTTGATAAAGAACTAAAATATTTATCCAAGTCTGCCAATTGGGATCTGTTATTTGAAACGGATGGGCAAGACTCATTAGTCTCTTCCTCCCTATTTACTGCCAAGAAATGGGATTCTATCTTGCAAAATTGCCTTAAAGGTGAATCGTTTAGAGAAGAAGTTAAAAACAAACTAGCTGTTGAAAAGTGGATTACCTTGGATATTTCTAGTTGGAAAACTGATGATGATTTAGGAGGACTTATTCTGTATGCGCAGGATATCACAGCAAGTAAAGTACTAGAAAGCAACCTGCAAAATACTAATGAACAGTTACGGGCTATCCTAAACTCAGCTTATGTCTCCATTATCGTCTCTAATAAGGAGGGCTTAATTACCCATTTCAGTAAAGGTGCGGAAAACCTACTAGGCTATACTGCAGATGAAATGGTTGGTAAAAACTCCCCTGACATCGTTCACGACCCAGAGGAATTACAGGCCAGATCAAAAGAACTTTCTTCTATCTATAAATCAAAAATAGCAGGTTTTAAAACATTTACAGAAATTCCTGATAGAGACGGATTTGAATCCAAGGATTGGACGTATATCAAAAAGAATGGCCAAAGGTTCCCTGTTCAGCTTGTTGTCAGTGTATTAAAAGACAAAAATAACAATGCCTATGGTTACCTAGGCATCGCCACAGATATTACCGAGGATGTTGAAATCCGAAAAAAAGCCTTGAAGAGTCAAGAACAGTATAAGCTTTTAGCTGAAAATACAAATGACATGGTGGGCCTCCATAAGCTCGATGGCACTTATAGCTATGTTTCCCCTGCCTCCAAATTAATTTTAGGTTATCTCCCTGAGGAGCTTGTCGGAAAAACCCCTTATGATTTCTTTCATCCCGATGATATCGAAAGAATTATAAAAACAGGACATAATCCTGTAGCAGATGAGAACCAGGCTATAAAGATTGAATTTAGATTTCTTGGCAAAAATGGACACTACATATGGCTAGAAACGCTTTCAAAGCTTATTGTATCAAATGATAAAGCGGTGTCAATAATTACGTCCTCAAGGGATATTACTGAACGTATTGAAATCCAGCATGAATTAGCAGAAAATTATAAATCATTAGAGCAGGCAAAAAAGCAGGCAGAACAGGCCTCAAATGCAAAAAAGCAATTTTTGGCCACTATGAGTCATGAAATTCGTACGTCACTAAATGCAATTAATGGATTGTCTCACATCTTGATGCTAGAAAATCCCCGAGCTGATCAAATTGAAAATTTGAGATTATTAAATTTTTCTGGAGAGATCTTATTAGCACTTATTAATGATATTTTAGATATCTCTAAAATTGAATCAGGTAAAATTAAACTCTCTCTGCGCCCATTTGATTTACGGTATTTGCTAACAAATATTCAGAAATCTCTTGCTAGTAGGGCGCAAGAAAATAAAGTCGATTTATCATTTAATTATGATGCATTGCTACCCGATATTTTTGTCGGTGACAGCACAAGAATAAGCCAAATAATCTATAACCTAGTGGGCAATGCCATTAAATTCACAGAAAGTGGCCATGTCACGATTAATACCTCATTAATAAATAAATCAGGGACTACTTATACATTTCGAGTTGGCGTTAGGGACAATGGGATTGGTATTTCAGAAGAGAATCAGTCTAAAATATTTGACTCATTTGAGCAGGAAGATGCAAGTATATCTCGTAAATTTGGCGGTACAGGTTTAGGTCTTTACATTTCAAGAATGCTGCTAGAAATAATGGGCAGTGAAATTAAATTAGTTAGTAGCAAGGCCAAGGGTTCCTACTTTTATTTTGACATAAAATTAAAGAAAGGCAATCTTGCAAAAGCAAATATGAGCGATCCGTCTTCCAAAACACACGACTTTTCTGACAAGCATATCCACATCTTAGTCGTTGAAGATAACCTTGTTAACCAAATGATCATTGGCAGATTTATGAACCTATACAATGTAGGGTTTGATTTTGCAGGAGATGGTCAGCAGGCGCTGGATAAAATTAAATCTAAGGCCTACAACATAGTACTAATGGATTTACAGATGCCAATAATGGATGGTTTTAGGGCGACCAAGGAAATAAGAAATATCAAGGACGAATACTATCAGAAAATACCTATAATTGCCTTAACCGCAGATGCTTTTCAAGATGTAAAGGATAAGTCTTTATCTACAGGAATGAATGACTATTTAAGCAAGCCGTTTCGGCCAGATGACTTAGTAAATATTATTAACAAATATTATCATAAGATTGGACACTTGAAAATAAGTAATAAGTCTTCATCTGCCGAAACCACTATCCATAATGCATTGGCTGAGAAAACCAAAACACTTAGTGCCATAGCAACTATTTTAGACAAAGAATCAAATGGGGACTTTGATTTCAAACTAGAGTTTGCTAAAAGATGTAAACAAAACTTCATTGATTTTCAAAAAGATTTTAATGCCTGCATCATCAACCATGATCTGGAGCGATTATGGCAAAGTCATCATAAACTAAAGACCATTATGAAAATCTTTGAATTGCACTTCTTATCGGACAAAATTGGCGTCCTTCTAGAAAATAAAAACCACTTACTTGATGACCAAGAATTTATTAAAGAAATAACAGAGCAACTAAAGCAAATAATTACAGACTTTGATGAAACCCTAAAAAACCATGAATAAACTAAGCTACATAATTCTTGATGATGACCAGGCCTTCTGCCTCTGGTTGGAAGCTAAAATAAGGTTGAATGTCCCTAATTTTAAATTAATTGCCTCCTACCATACGACCCTAGAAGGTATACTAGCCATTTCCAGAGAAAAACCTGATGTGCTGTTCTTAGATATGAACATTGATGGGCTTAATGGCATAGATGTACTCGAGTTGATGAAGTATGAGCCTGCAACTATTATCATTTCAAGTGCTTCAAAGAATGCATTAGATTTTAAAGACAACACCAATATTCATGCTTTTCTTAAAAAACCTTTTACAGTAGAAGAGTTACAAAGTGAAGCAGAAAAGCTAACAAAGAAGATTACTTGAAGTGCTAAAGGCAAATAAAAGATGTTTAAGACTCCCGTTATTCTAGGACTTTTGTTGCTGGTTTTCTGCAAATGATTGCATTTTTCGAATGCTAACGATGGTGTTTTTTTTGCGATTTATTTATTGTTATATCACACTTCTTTTTGGCCCAGCAGGTGAACGAACAAAATGCTGTAACTGAATAAAAAGTTTCAAAAAATTTAGCGGATAAGTTATTAATCTATTTCTCCCAATCCGGCTTTCATATTCCCAGAAATCTGCACTATGGCCTCTGTT
>JBKEFO010000145.1:0-8050 GCA_046709585.1 Marivirga sp. | reverse complement strand
ATAGAATAACCGTTTTATACTTATGGGCCAAATATATTGAAAGCGCAGTCTTTCCCACTGCAGTAGGACCAGCAATAACAATGATACATTTTGTTTTTTTATTCAAATCTTCTCATAATTTAAGTGTGAATCCACTAAATTGACGCTGCATACATTTAAAACATTTGGACTTACAAAACTACGATAAAGAACAATTAATAAAAGAAGTTGAAAAGCTTCGTGCAGAATTATATTCCAAAAAATATCCAACGGTTGCTGCAGAGTCAGACTCTCAGTCTTACACCTATGAAGACAGTATTGATATAAGTATGGAGGTAAGTCATGATGGCAGAATACTCCATACCAACAAGAACTGGAGGAAGATATTAGACTATACTCAGGAAGATCTTAGCCACATTTACTTACGTGACATCATTGATTTAGACGATCAAAAGTTTTTCAACTCTGTTTTTGCACATGTAAAGTTAACGAAGAAGCAATCATATATCGAATTAAAGCTAAGCTCAAAAGACGGAGAAACGATATATGTGAAGGGGAGCCTATTCTATAATAATAATGACAATAGTGTAATTGGTGCATTTCATGACGTCACCCATCAAATAAACGCAGAAAAAGCACAAAAGCTATATTATGCTATTTCTAACTTAACGCTAAAGACAGACAATCTCCAGAATTTATTTAGAAATATTCACGATGAATTAAATAAAATAATTGAAGCCAATAACTTCTTTATTGCGCAGTTCGACTTTGATAAGAAGGTCGTAAATTTCCCCTATATTTTTGATGATTACCTTACGGACAGTCCAACAGCTGTTACTTCACCCATCGGTAAAGGCCTATGTGAGTACATTTATCACATTAATAAGCCCATGATCTTTCAAGAGGCACAGATAATTGATATGATGCTTGAAGGTAAAATCGAACAATTTGGCTCTATCCCTAAGTCATTCCTTGGCGTACCCTTTAGAACAGAAAAAGGTATCCCAGGAGTAATTGGTGTTAAGAGCTACAAAAACGAAAATAGCTATACCAAAAGAGATCTTGAATTACTAAATTTCATTTCTGCTCAGGTCGTACTATCTATAGAGAAAAAAGTAAATGAAGAGAAGCTAAATAATCAAGCTGCCCGATTGCAATCCATCTTTGATAGTTCTAATCATATTATTTGGTCCATAGATCAGGACTTCAGGCTCACTTCTTTCAATCAGAATTTCGAGTATGTGATGCTGGAAAATTTCAATATCAAACCTATAGCTGAAACACCCCTTAAGGGGCAAAACATATTTGAAAAGCTTCCCAAACAGCTAAGGATTTTTTGGCGCGAAAAATTTTTAGCTGTCATGAAAGGTGAGGTCCATAATTTTGAGATCAAATCTGAAGAAAGCAAAGAGCAAGAAATTATATGGAAAGAAATATTCCTGAATCCTATATACTCTGAATCGGGGACGATTCAAGGCGTCTCAGGCATTGCTCATGATATTACAGAAAAAAAACGCATTGCACTAGAGATACTTAATAGCGAAAATAGATTTCGTAGCATTTTCGAATCATTTCAAGACATCTATTTCAACTGTACTCTAGCAGGAGATATCATCTTAATAAGCCCCTCTGTTCAAGACATGATCGGCTATTCGGCGCAAGAAGTAAGTGGTAATAATGTGACAAATTATTACCTCTACACAAAAAAGACTAAAGACCTTCTGAAGCAATTAGTGGAAAAAAGGAGGGTTCAGAACTTTGAAGCCACGTTAATAACTATCGATGGTCGACTGATTAATTGTTTATGTAATGTTAGACTAAATAGAGATAAAGATACCAGAGAAGTAACCATTGAAGGTGTTGCTAGAGACATTACCAAACTTAAACAAACAAACAGAGAATTGATGCATGCTAAAAATATTGCAGAGAATTCTTTAAAAGTAAAGGAGCGATTCTTGGCCAATATGAGTCATGAGATTAGGACCCCTATGAACGGCGTTATTGGTATGGTAGATCTGCTATCGCAGACGCTAGTAAATCCTGAGCAACAAAATTATATCCAGGTAATTAAACGGTCCTCCGAGACTTTATTAACGATTTTAAACGACATTCTTGACCTTTCTAAGATTGAGGCTGGAAAAATGACCATTCAGCTTGCCGTAACGCAATTAGCATTAATTTTCGAAAAAGTCCTATCCTTATTTACACAACAAGCTACGCTTAAAAACATACAAATTGAATATGACATTGATAAGTCCATTCCTGAATACATACTTTTTGATGAAACAAGAATCCTTCAAATACTATCAAACCTACTCTCAAATGCATTAAAATTCACGGAGAAAGATGGATTTGTAAAACTAACAGCTTGCAAAGAAACGGATGAGAATACCTTTAAAATTTCTGTCATCGACACCGGAATAGGTATCAGTTACGATGACCAGCAAAAGCTGTTTCAATCATTTACTCAAGTAGATAATTCAAGTACAAAATCATTTAGCGGTACAGGATTAGGCTTGGCAATTTCGAAAGAGTTAAGTCAATTAATGGGTGGTGAAATAGGTGTACATTCTGAGCCTCATGCGGGGAGTATTTTCTGGTTTACAATAAAAGGAAAAATGCCTGAAAAGAAAGCAATAGCAAATTATTTAGAGGAACAAAAGAAATCAATTATTCCATACTCATTTTCACTTGACAAAGGAGCAATTGCACCATATATACTTATTGTTGATGACAACACAATTAATAGACAGGTAGCCAGTCAAATTCTGAGCAAATCAGGTTTCAGAACGGCCATAGCAAGCGGCGGAAATGCTGCAATCGAAAAAGTAAAGGAGAATGACTATGACCTCATATTAATGGACATACAGATGCCAAATATCGATGGTGTTACGGCAACAAAAGAAATCAGGAAACTGCCAAAGAAAATACCTCCTATCATTGCAATGACTGCTTATTCAATGAAGGAAGACAGAGAACGCTTTCTTAGCCTAGGAATGGATGATTATCTTGCAAAGCCGATTATTTCTCGTATTCTATTGGAAAAAATAAGTGAACATCTTAAATTATATTTACAACCGCAAAAGGCATTTATAGAAGCTACAGTAGAAAAAGAAACAACCGTAAAATCCACTGAATTACATCTTAATACAGCCATTATAAAGCAATTACAAAAATATGTCGATGATGCAACTATCAAATCAATTTTCGAGGAATTTGAAATTGAAGCTCAAAGCTTAATTCTTGATTGTATCAAAGCAGAAAAGACTACGGACATCACGAAAATTTTGAGTAATTTGCATACGTTGAAAGGAAATGCAGGAACCCTCGGAGCAAATAAATTAGAAGAGCAAGCAAAATTACTGGAAGCAAAACTTAAAGAGGGCAATACAGTTACACTTAATAAGGATCTGGTTGACATGTTCAATTACTTCAATAGATTTAAAGAAAATTACCAGCGAATCATAAATTAGATGGCAGAGAATAAAAAAGTTTTAATAGCAGAAGATAGTTCTGTTATTCAGAATCTTACTAAAAAGATTCTAATGATGCAAAATTATTCGATTCATTCAGCAAAAAATGGTGAACAGGTATTGAAAGCATTGCAGGAAGATTATTATGACATTATTTTAATGGACATAAATATGCCTGTAATGGACGGAATGGAATGTACAAAGGCCATCAGATCTTTAACGGATCCTGAAAAGTCGAAAATTCCGATCATTGCCATTACAGGCAATGCGAAAAATTACTCCTTAGAAGATTTTAAGGAAATCGGTATTAATGAATACCTACAGAAACCACTTAATTTTGACCAATTAGTAGAAACCGTTAAAAAACTGACAAGCTAATTACTCTTAATGAAAATTAAATACACGAAATCTTTTTTAAACACGCTGGAGGATGTATTCTCTGAATCAGAATATATGTTACGGTATGAAAAAGGTAGCTTTAAATCTGGCTTCTGTGTACTTAAGGATCAGAAAATCATTATTGTAAATAAGTTCTTCGACTTAGTGGGTAAGGTAAATTGCCTATTAGAAATAATGAAATCATTAGAGTTAGATTCAAAATCCTTCTCAGAAAAGAATCGAACCTTTTATTCGGAGTTGCAACAGACCGAACTAGCTCTTTGATTATTACATTTTTAGGAACCGGCACCTCTCAAGGCGTACCAGTAATTGCCTGTGAATGCGCAGTTTGTAGTTCAGTAGACTTTAGGGATAAGAGACTAAGGACTAGCATACATATACAAATCGATAACAAAAGCCTAGTAGTTGATACAGGACCAGACTTTCGTTGTCAAATGCTTAGGGAGCGAATAAACCACTTAGATGCTGTCCTATTTACACATGCACACAAAGATCACACCGCTGGATTGGATGATGTTAGAAGCTATAACTTCAAACAAAAATATGATATGCCTGTCTACGGTAGACATGATGTCTTAGAACAACTCCAGCAAGAATTCTCATATATTTTCGCATCTAATAAATACCCTGGTGTACCGAGAGTAGTGCTTCACAAGATAGAAAATAAGCCTTTTACTGTGCAAGGAATTGATATCCTACCAATTGACGTGCTCCACTATAAACTGCCAGTATTTGGCTTTAGAATAAAAGATTTTACCTATATCACTGATGTCAATAGTATCAGTGATGTAGAGAAAGAAAAAATTAAAGGAAGTAAAGTGTTGGTTTTAAGCGCTCTACAAAAAGAAGATCACATTTCTCACTTTAATTTATACCAGGCAATTGATTTGATCAATGAGCTTAATATACCGCAAGCATATCTAATTCATATGAGTCATAGACTGGGTTTACATGCTGCCATTGAGACGGAGTTACCAGCGCATATTAATTTGGCATATGATGGCTTAAAAATAAAGCTCTGATGCACAGCAATTATCATTTCTTTTTAGGGCTAGTTCCTGAATTAAAGCAAAGGCTATATAACACCAATTTAGCAGCATGCTTCAGTCAGAGTAAGGATGAACTAATTCTACAGTTTAAGCATGCGGAAAAAAGTGATTTTTACATAAAAGCCTCCTTGATACCGACTTTCAGCTGTCTATCCTTTCCAAGAGATTTTGCTAGGACTAAGAAAAACAGCGTGAATTTATTCCCGCAAATTGTAGGAGAACAAATTGATGACGTCGTATTATATGAAAATGAAAGATGCTTCAGTATAATATTTAATAATAATTATTCTTTATTATTCAAAATGCATGGTAATAGGGCGAACCTTATTGTTTTTACAGATGACTTGGCTGTAGATTTGTTCAAACATAACTTTCCAAATGATTTAGAAATTAAATTATCATCGCTTGATAGGCCAATTGAACAAACGGAAGCAGCCTTCATAGAACATAAAGGTGATTACACCAAACTTTACCCGACTTTCGGTAAGCTCATAAAAAAGTATTTCGAGGAAAGCGATTATAGAAAAAAGAATGTTAGAGAACAATGGGAAGTCTTAGAAATCCTATCAGCAGATATAAATAAGCCGAAAAAATTCTACACAATAAAATGGCTAGGTGATATATACTTCTCCCTCATCGAGCTTGGCGAGATAATAGCTGAAAACCAATCTGCTATTGAAGCCCTCACAAGCTTCTATTATTACTATTCTAAAGAGCAATACGTCTATAAAGAAAAACAACTCCTACTTAGACAGTTGGAAAAGAAAAAGAGTCAATTTATAAATTACCTGAAAAAATCTAGTCAGAAATTAGATGACATCATCAATAAACCTGGGTATAACCAGCTTGCTGATATCATCATGGCTAATATGCATCAAATACCAGCGCATAGTAAAAGTGTAGAGCTGTTTAATTTCTATACAGATAGCATGATAACCATATTGCTCAAAGAGCAATTAAGCCCACAAAAGAATGCTGAAAACCTCTATCGAAAATCTAAAAACCAACAAATAGAAATAAACCAATTAAAGAAAGCTATTGAGCATAAAGACAAGGAGTTACTTCATATCAGTAAAGAAATAGAAGAAATTAAGGCAGCCGAAGATGTTAAGAGTATCAAAAAGCTTTCAAAGAAAAACAAGCCTGCTAGTTACAATCAAGTAGAAGTCAGAGTTCCGTACAAAAGGTTTGAAACTAATGGTTTTGTTATTTTAGTTGGTAAAGGAGCTCGTGAAAATGACGAACTCACTTTGAAATATGCTAAAAAAGAAGACCTATGGTTACATGCTAAGGATGTGACCGGATCACATGTAGTTCTGAAACATCAAAGTAATAAAAATTTCCCTATGGAGGTGATTGAAAAAGCTGCTCAATTAGCTGCATATTATTCCAAAAGAAAGACAGACAGCCTGGTACCCGTGATCACCACTCAGAAGAAATATGTAAGAAAACCCAAAGGACTTCCTCCCGGCAAAGTACATATCGACAAAGAAGAAACAATTCTTGTGAGCCCCGATGCATGGTGGACATAGAATAATATAAGATCAATTAATGCCTACATAAGTATTAATTCAAATGATAAATTGTAAATTGCGATCACAATTTATTATCACATGATCAGACGAATTATTACAGTAATAAGTATTTTTGCAATTTCAGTGCTAAAATTGTATGGTCAGGGGTGTAGCGATGCTGGCTTTTGTACAATGGGTGCTATGCAGCCGGATCAGGAGTTTAATAAGAACACACCCTTGCAACTACGGTCTATCGGAATAAACTTGTATGAAGGGCAAGCAAACACCTCACCTTCCATAAAAGCAGCTATTTTAGATATGAGTTTTCGCTTACTACAAAAAATAGATATTCAATTCAAGGTACCCTATATGAATGTTTCAGGCAATTTTGGAACGACTCAAGGTATTGGTGATTTATCGTTAGCCGCTACTAAATCAATAAAAAGCACTCCCACTTACGACCTACTAGGTACTATAGGGATTAAAATACCCACTGGCAATTCCAATAAAACAGTGCCCGGTCTTGATGCAGTACTACCGATGTACTACCAAGTAACTTTAGGTACTTATGATCTTATTTTAGGAGGCTCATACATAAACAGAAATTGGTTATTCTCTGTAGGCTATCAGCAACCGATAATTCATCAAAATGAAAATAAATTTACCGCCCAAACAGACCTATGGTCTTGGTACGAAGGAGGTATTGCGTATGTGCGCAGACATGCCGAAGCTAAGGACCTAAAAAGAGGCGCTGACGTAATGATGCGAATTGAAAGAAACTTTCGGATGTCGAGATTCAACTTTAATGTGGGCTTATTGCCAATATATAGAGTGAGCAAGGACCAAGGAAAAAATGAAGCGGGTCAATATCAAAAATTATCTGGCACCACGGGCCTCGCTTTATCAGGTTTAATAGGCTGTGGCTATAATTTCAATGTATCTTCTAGTATAAGCTTAATTGTTGGTTACAAAATTACTGACAGAGATTATAATCCTGATGGATTGACAAGAAAACATGTAATCAATTTTGCCTACAAATATAATTTCTAAAGTATGAAAACCCTTCAGCTACTTTTTGTTTTCATTTTGTTTACAACTGGCTTAAAAGCGCAGCTATCGGATCAATTTACAAATTACATTCAAAGAAGTTCCTTAGAAAACCCGCTACAGTTAATTCAAGAAATTGAACAGACTAATTCAACAGAAACAGAAGACATCATACTTCTTGGAGAGCTCTATTTTTACGCTGGTAATAATAGTAAAGCAGAACAAATCACAGACGCTGGCATAAAAATTCTAGAGACAAAGAAAAAAGAAAACTCATTACTTTATGCCAGAGCACTTTCAAACAAGGGACTAATTTTATGGAACGACGGTAAATATCAGAAGTCAAGTACCTACCTAAAAGAAGTATTACGAATTCAAGAAGAAATTGGCGCAGATGACCTCACCTTATCAGAAACGTACAACAATCTTGGTTTAGTTACCAAAGGCACTAATTCAAGTGAGGCGAGCAAATATTTTAAACAAGCATTACGCTTATTAAGCAAAGAAAGTGACTATTCACAAAAAGAGGCTTTTATTACAATCAACTTAGCACTAATTGATAGAGAAAATGGAGATTTTAAAGGAGCCT
>JBKEFO010000144.1:0-8063 GCA_046709585.1 Marivirga sp. | reverse complement strand
CAATTTCTGCTGAACATCCGAAACAATTCCCATTTTCGCTTCACTATCAACCTTCAAGGCGATGGTGATTTTATCTCTCTCCGCTTCCGCTAGTTGATCCTTTTGATTGGCTACCCAAAGCAACACGCCGCTGGGTTCAATAAATACATCATTAGCCTGAATCTTCGCCTCTGTACCAAATATTTCAGACTTTTTTGGTGGGCCAATGTACAAATAACTAACTAAAGATTTTCTTTCAAGCTTCTTTAGCTGTTGCGCTCTCGGTATGTTCTGCTGAACCAAAATATCTGTTTCTCTCAACACAGTAGTAACCATAAAGAAAAAGAGCAACATGAAGATAATATCAGGCAATGCCGCTGTTGGAATGTCTTGGCTTGCACTGGTTTTTTTCTTAAACTTTGACATATCTTATCCTCCTACGTTAGTTGGTTCTGCAATTGATATGGCCATTGGAATCTCATCGTCTCCAACACCTTTACCTTTTAAATACAACGCTTTCTCCTTAGGATTACTGAACTCTAGCGCTCTATAATCATCGATTGAGATACCCGCTCTATCTGCATAAATTTGATAATACGCTCCTTGTAACTGATCTAAAACATTGATGTACATCGCATATGATGTTCCTCTATCGGTTTTGAACGAAACAACTGCCTTAGATGGACTCTCAGCAAATTTATCAGACTTCGATGGATTAAGAATGTGTTCTATTAACATCTCCTTAATTTCCATATAATCATCCAATCTATCTCCTTCAACCAATAACGCATCATTAGAATTAATTGCTACCTTAAAAAGATTTCTCTCTTTAATTACGATCTCAATTTCATCCGCATTTTCTTCATCAACTGGAAGCGTTATTGTTAATCCTTTATCTGAAGCAATGGTAGTAGTTACAAGAAAGAAGATTAATAGTAAAAAGGCAATATCAGCCATTGAACCTGCATTCACTTCCGTTGATGCTCTTGATTTACTTCTAGCCATTATTTCACCAATTTAGAAACCTCAGAATAAACTATTGAAAGTACTGCAATCACCATTAAAGCATAAGTAGTGATTAATACACCGCCAATCACTTGTGAAGAAACGCTTGTTATACCAAATTTGGTATAAACAACAGTCACTTCATTTCCTGATAGCGCCCATGATACTAAAAATATCACTCCCAACAACACCACGCCAGCAACTGACTTAACTAGTGTTTTAGGATTACCTAAAGCATTCACCAATGGTAATATAATAGCTCCCAAAGCAGCCACGATTACTAAAAGGTAAGATGCATATAATATTATATCTATAATTTCCATAAAGTAGATTTTAAGTGTTTAAAATTACTTTGAAAGATTATGCTTCACTAAAAGATCAACTAAAGCAATTGATGCATCTTCCATTTGATTTACTAAAGAATCTACTTTAGAGATACAGTAGTTGTAAAATAATTGCAATATAACTGCTACAATCAAACCAGCAACAGTAGTCAATAGTGCTACTTTAATACCACCGGCTACTAGAGATGGAGATATATCACCCGCAGCTTCAATAGCATCAAATGCGCCAATCATACCAATTACAGTACCCATGAAACCTAACATTGGCGCCAATGAGATAAATAATGAGATCCATACTAAACCTCTTTCTAATCTACCCATTTCAACAGAGCCGTAAGAAATTACTGATTTCTCAACCATTTCAATACCTTCAGACATTCTCATCAAACCTTGTGTGAAAATTGAAGCTACTGGACCTCTTGTATTTTTAGTATATTCTTTTGCTGCTTCTACACCGCCTTGAGCTAATGCATCTTCCACATTAACTAATAACTTATTGGTATTAGTAGTTGCTAAGTTTAAAGTAATAATTCTTTCGATAGATATTGCTAAACCTAAAATTAAACAGATTAATACTACTGACATGAACTGCCATCCACCTTCAATAAATTTCTCTTTTACAATTTGATGAAAACCTTGCTCTTCAACAACCTCTACCTCTTCTACAACAGCAGCAGGCATCGTGTCGTCAGCTGCAACGTCAGTCATAGCAGTTGAGTCATTATTTTCCATTGTGGCCGAATCACTCTCAGTAGAGATAGTGTCCCCAGCTTGAGCAACTGCGTTGCCTGCGAAACCGAATGTCATTACACCGGCCATCATCATTAAGACAAATAGCTTTTTCATAGTTACGTTTTTTGAAATTCTCTTTTTTTGTTTGTTGTTCAAAATATTAATTATTCAGAATTCAATTTTACACAAATTATACCCAAACAGAAAATTTTTTTAGCACTTCTTTGTTTAAACGGCATATTTATTATCTGAAAATGGCAAAAAAACAATGTAAAATGTAAATTTTGCGGAGAAGGAGGGATTCGAACCCTCGGTACCGGTAAAGGTACACTCGCTTTCCAAGCGAGCCCGATCGGCCACTCTGGCACCTCTCCTATTAATTCCTTGCAAATAAATCAATAATTTAAAGTCAAAACAAGCATTTCTTTCCTTATAAAGTGCAAAAATAACGTTTTTGCTACCCTTATCTATTCAAGCAACTGACAATGAAACGTTTAGTATATTCTGATAAATCAGCAATCATTCCATTTCTCCTCGCAAAGACTTTGTTAAGTACAAACGTTGTTCAGTTTGATTTGTCAGATAGCTCAAGATATACATCATTTTTGTTATTGCTGCCTCTGTAGTAATATCACTGCCGCCGCAAACGCCGACGGCTTCAAGCTTCTTACTTGTCTCATAACGTCCTTGTATTACTTTGCCCCCCACACATTGAGATACGTTGAGTATAAGTATACCCTTTTTAATTGCCGACTCTATTAATTCCACAAACCATAAGTCGGAAGGTGCGTTTCCTGCACCAAAAGTCTCCAAGACTACCCCTTTTAGCCCAGGAGATTCTAGCACGCTTTTCATAAATCGTGGAGAGATTCCTGGAAATATTTTTAGTACTGCTACCTCTTGGTTTAAATCTTTTCGCACATTTAATGATGCATTAGCATCATAGGCTTTTAGAGCAGAAAAATTATACTCTATTATGACACCCGCTTCAGCTAAGACGGGATAATTTTCACTTTCGAAAGCATCAAACTGAACACTTTCTACTTTTTTGGACCTATTTCCACGAAGTAAAAGGTTATTGAAATAAATGCACACTTCAGATACAATAGGTCTATTTCCAATGGATTGAGAAGCTATTTCAATAGCAGTAATCAGGTTCTCGCGCGCATCAGATCTAGCAGCGCCAATAGGCAGTTGGGCACCAGTAAATATGACAGGCTTATTAAGCCCCTCCAACATGAAGCTCAGGGCAGAGGCCGTAAATGACATGGTGTCGGTACCATGAATAACGATGAACCCATCCTGCTGTTCATAATTATCCTCTATCAATTGAGCAATCTGGGCCCAATGTTTTGGGTTAATATTTGACGAATCAATTAATTCTGAGAAAGCCGCTACTTTCAGGTGCAAGTTGAAATTCCTTAAAGACGGTAATGCTTCAAGAATATTCTCGAAGTTAAATGGCACTAATGATTGTTGATCGTCGTAAACCATTCCTAGCGTACCTCCCGTATAAATAATCATTAAGGATTTGTTAGGTGCCTTCGGAGCAGCTGTAGTTAACGTTATTAATTCATAAAAATCCTTCATACATTAAATAGCCTATTGGCATTACAACTAGTTATGTGTTTAAGCTCCTCAATATTTATCTTTTTTAAATCCGCTAACTTTTGAGCAATAAGCTCCAGATACACAGGCTCATTTCTTTTCCCTCTGTGTGGGACAGGAGTTAAGAAAGGGCAATCTGTTTCTAATACCATATGATCTAATGAGATATTATCAATATGTTCTGCCAACCCACCATTTTTAAAAGTTACTACACCCCCTATTCCAATATAAAAGCCCATCTGTTGAATCTCCGCTGCTTCTTTTGCTGTACCCGAAAAACAGTGAAATACGCCATTTAACGTATCATCTTTCAACTCTTTTACAATTTCAAAGGCTTGATCAAATGACTCACGACAATGGATAATAATAGGGATATCATACTTTTTAGCCCATTCTATTTGAATTTTAAAGGCCTCAATTTGCTGATTCGCAAAAGTCTTATCCCAATAAAAGTCCAACCCTATTTCTCCTACTGCTTTAAAAGACCGTTTTGACAACCAATTCTCTACTATGTACAGCTCTTTCTCAAAATTTTTGTTTACAGAACAAGGATGAAGCCCCATGGTCGCATGTGATATGTTAAATTTCGCTTCTACTTCTAGCATAGAATCAATAGACTCACTGTCGATATTAGGCATATAAAAACGCTCAATGCCCGCTTCAATGGCTCGTTCCATTATAACTGCCCTATCTTTATCAAAATCCTCAGCGTATAAATGTGCGTGGGTTTCTATCATTTATTATTTAGTTTTCTACCTTTCCATTCCACTGGCAAAGGTAAAAGATAATAAACAGATAAAATAATTGTCAGAAAGGCACTATAAAATTCAAAAATAAATAAATGTCCAATCGGTATATACTCCCCTATCCTTTCATGGATTTTATTGATGAATAGACTCTGTATTGTGATTTTAAGTCCAAATAAAGGAATTGCAACTAATGGATTAAATATTAATAAAATAATAATTGCTACGTAATATAAAGCTTGAACAAACAATAAGCCCCGCATGATTAAAGGCAATTGCATCGCGCCTACCATCCATCTTTTTCGCTGTTGCAATAAAGACCTTAAGGAAGTAGCAGAAGCTGAAACGGCTAGACTCTCTTGATTTGCAAGCTGTTGAAAACCAAAACCCTTACTAACTAAAAGTTTAAATATGGCAAAATCTTCGGTAACTGAAAACGGTAATTTCTCGAAGCCTCCCACAGCGTCATATGCCTCTCTTTTAATGAGCATATTATTACCTACTGCAGTTACAGGTACTCCCCACCCACTAAGAATTTTTACCATACCTAATGCAAAAGACCAATCAATCATTTGCATGCTTGAAAAGAAACCTACTTTATTAATGACTGTGAATCCACTCTGAATCGATGTATCCTCTTTTAAACATGCTACATGCTTCTTTATCCATGATGGTGGGACAACTATATCACCATCTGTAAACATAAGGTAATCGGATTTGGCAAGCTTCGCTAATTCACCTAATACAAAGGATTTAGCTATGTCAGAGGCGCCTTCATGCTGACTTATGCTCACATAATGTAGGTGCTCAGACAAAGCGGCATGCTTTTTCATTATCTCCGTGCTACCATCGGTAGAACCATCATCACCAATAAACAATTCTATTTTATCAGAAGGATAATCAAGTGCTAATAAAGATAATAAAGTTTCTTCAATGGTATTAAACTCATTGCGAACAGCGACTAATACTGCGATTTTAGGGAGCTCACCAGACAAAGAATCTGTATTTTGTGCTTTTGGTTTCCACGCAGTCCATAGCACTGCTAAGATAGCAATAGAGATTAGAACCAGCGAAAGAGAAATTGTAAGAATTAGCACCATTTATAAAGTCTTAAATTGATAGCCCTCGGACATTAATTTATTTATATACATAGGTAATAAATTTAAGGCGTTATTCCGAGCCTTCATATTATCATGAAAAACCACAATGCTACCCTTACCAGTTTGATTTACGCATTGCTCGTATGCTCTCTTTATGTTTAAACGTGGCGAGTAATCTTTCGTAAGTATGTCCCACATAATCACCTGATACCCTAGGGCAATTACACTTTTATAGAGCTTATAAGTAAATTGTCCATAAGGAGGACGAAATAATTTCGTTCTGTTTTCCGCATATTTTTCAATTGTCTTTTCAGCTTTCAATAGATTCTCGATATAGCTATTTTGTGAAACCTTCCATGCCTTTAAATGATTATAAGTATGGTTACCTACCGTATGACCTTGGTTTATTACTTGCTTAAATATTTCTGGATGTTTATCAATATTTTCTCCAACACAAAAAAAAGTAGCCTTTATGCTGTATTGGTTTAAAATATCTAGTATCTCTTTCGTAAGACTAGGTATCGGTCCATCATCAAAAGTTAGGTACACCTCTTTCTGTTCCGTCTTTATTCTCCAGGTAAAGGCAGGAAAAAGAGAGCATACTATTTTCGGTGTCTTATGAAAAGACAAATCAAACAAGAAAATTACAGGCTAAGAGCGTGATATCATCAGAATAAGGTCTGTCACCAACAAAATCAGCTACATTTACTAAAACGTTTTTTACTACTATTTCTGGGTCATCAATTTTTAGATCCTGTAAAAGCAGTTTCAAACGTTCCGGACCAAATTCTTCTTCGCTGGCATTGAACGCTTCTGTTAAGCCGTCCGTATAAAGAAAAAACATTTGGCTCGAGGTCAATGGTAATTCGCCAATTTCTAAAAAAGGAAGCTTTTCAAACGCCCCCAAAACTAGCGTCCCTATGTTTAAATCGATTATTGCATTATCCTGAATGAGGAACGGAGGGTTATGTCCAGCATTCACATACGCTACTTTCTTATCTCTACTATCTAAAATAGCAATAAAAAAGGTTATGAAGTTTTCGCCATTAGCACTTTGGAAGACTTGATAGTTCAAATCATTGATCAGTTCTTGGAGATCTGTCGTTTTGCGTAATAAGGTTCTTAGTGAAGCTTGAAAATTTGACATTAGTAGAGCTGCGGGCACACCCTTACCTGAAACATCAGCAATACATATCATTTTTCTATTCTCGTCAATCTCCACCCAGTCATAATAATCACCCCCAACAGTACTATGGGGAGAATAATGAGCCGAAATTTTAAAATTTTTGGAAACTGGCAAACATTTCGGAAAAAGTAATTGCTGCACCTTCTTTGCAATTTCCATTTCCTTCTCATAAACCCCTCTTTCTAAGCGTTCACGAGCCATCTTTTTATTCTCAATGGCCACCATGGTAATATTTGTTAGTGCTTGAATGAAATTCAAACGATTTTCCAGACTTTTAGTATGTCCGTTAACGGCAATACCACCTAAAAAAACCATCGCTAATAAGTTACCTTTATGAAATACAGGTATTCCTACTTCAAATTCATTAAAATGAGTGTTGACCAATGCTTCCCTATGTGAAATTACTGACTTTTCCGATAAGCTTGCATCTAGTTGATAAGCCAAATATTCTCTTTCTGTTCCAAACTGGACCTTGGTCGACCAATTACCACCGTCTTTCACTAATAGTAAAAGCTTAGAAAGGCTTAAATTTGCCCGTAAAGTAAAATTATAAATTTTATATAATGAATCTTCGGCAACATTTTCATTTATCGCTTGCGTAATTTCTAATAAGGAATTAAGTTCTAATTCCTTCAATTCATACCTATTTGCTATTTGAAAAGTCTCATCCATCTATCCAATGTGAATATAGTACATTTAGCTCAGTTTGAATAAAAAGCTTGGGCTTTTATGGCAACTAAAAACCATTATGAACCATAAGCCCTTTTTTTGTAGCAAGGAAGTATAAGATCTTCCAAGGCACATCACTATCTCGCCCTGGTGGATTAATGATACCACTAAACTCAGTATCATGATCGGTTAACACCTTGATAAATTCCTTTTGAAATAATAGTACAAGTGTAGTAATAATATGTTCTTCAGTCCATCCCGTATTTTCTTGTACCGTTGAAAAATGCTGAACAAAATACAGCTCATCTAATAAATCAAATTCATCTTCACTTAGTTCATCCATATTTTCGGTCCTTCCATTTGTATCTACCAAAATTACCGCTTAATCCAAAAAATATAACATAAAAGCTGTAAAAAAAAGTGAGAAGAATAAAAGCTATCAAATTCATCCTGTATGGGTACGATTTAAAGACAGTAGCTATAAAAAAATATTCTCCAATACCCTTAAATAGCAATAAAAAGATGATCAACAACCACTGAAAGCTTAACAGGCCAGCTACTAGCAATGCAATAAATAATAGATGAAACAGCCAAATTGCCAATGCAGGAATAGCAGCAAAAAATGAACGGTTTGCTCTCCATTTTGATGCCCAGCGTACCCTTTGGTTGTAGAATACAGTCACCGACTGTGGAG
>JBKEFO010000143.1:0-8090 GCA_046709585.1 Marivirga sp. | reverse complement strand
TTATCTATAAATTTAAGCCAAGGCTTATTCTTGGGTATTATAAGGGGAAGCTGTGAAGCTGCATATTCATAGAATTTTGTAGGTATTCTATGTCTTAAGTTATCATTAATCTCGTACGGTAATAAGGCAATATCTGCTTCTTGTATTGCATCGAGAATTAACTTGTGTTCAATTGGGTGTTCAGCAATTGTTAATTGGATGTTTTTCGAGGAATTACAGATCCCTATGAGTGTTTTTTTATATGTTAAATCAGCTGAATAGCCTATTATATGAAGGTTCGCATTGGGTAAATGGTGGGAAATAGCTTTGAAAAACTGGATGCCAGCCAAGGTTCCATATGTTTTGCCTAAGGTACCACTAATAATAAATGAAAGTTCTTTTCTACTTTTGAGGCTTTTGCCTGTTTCTAGTATAGGAGCATGCTTTCTAGCTCTAATAGCTTTGTTTTCAATGATTGTGTAGCTATCTTTTTTAAGAAACGTAAGCTGTTCGGCATATATTCTCTCTGCCAAAAAATAGTGGCTAACAAAGTATCTTGATAGTCCTTGAACCAGCCTTAAGTAAAAATGTAATATTGGCTTTTGCCATTTAGGGTAAATCGTATCAGAAGTTAGATTCATTTGATAGTTTTCCATTACATCGTAGATAATTTTAGTACCAAATATAATTTTGTTTACGTAACTAACTAGCAGTAATTCAGGGGTGTTAACTATAAGTAGTTTAGGTTTTACTTGATAGCATATTCTGAATAGTTTTAGCGGGGCAAATAACCTTAACAGGTGGTTTCTGTTTGCATTATATATTGGCTGAAAAAAAATATTTGTTTCTACAGGAGTCTTTTTTGATTCAAAGCCTATGATATTTACATCATATTTATTTGTTTGCGCTAGCGATCTCCCTATCTTTTCAAAAGCTCGGGTGTCGTCTATCGGCTTCAATAGTGATGCAATGATTATTTTAATTTTACTGTCCACAAAATAAAGTTATAAATAGAAAATGGAATTTAAAGAGTTTATTGAAAGAGCTTGGGATAATAGAGAATTATTGAAAGATAAAGATACTCAGATTGCAGTTAAAACTGTGGTCGAAGAATTAGACCATGGTAAGATACGTGTTGCAGAGCCTTTATCTAATGGTGAGTGGAAAGTAAATGAATGGATAAAAAAAGCGGTAATTCTTTACTTTCCACTGCAGCAGATGCAAACTATAACGGTAGGGCCATTTGAGTTTCATGATAAAATTAAACTTAAAAAGGGTTATGAGAAATTAGGGGTCAGAGTGGTGCCTCATGCAATTGCTAGATATGGATCATTCATTAATACAGGAGTGGTCCTAATGCCTTCTTATATTAACATAGGCGCATACGTTGATTCGGGTACTATGGTGGACACCTGGGCGACGGTAGGTAGCTGTGCACAAATAGGTAAAAATGTTCATCTCAGTGGTGGTGTCGGTATCGGGGGCGTTTTGGAACCAATACAAGCTTCGCCCGTGATTATAGAAGATAATGCTTTTGTTGGTTCTAGGTGTATTATAGTTGAGGGAGTTCGAATTGGTAAGGAGGCTGTGTTAGGTGCCAATGTTACTTTAACAGGCAGCACTAAAATAATTGATATTACAGGAGATGAGCCTAAAGAGTATAAAGGCTATGTGCCTCCGAGATCTGTTGTAATACCTGGTTCTTACACAAAAAAATTTCCTGCAGGTGACTATCAGGTACCATGCGCATTGATCATTGGGCAAAGAAAAGAAAGTACCGATAAAAAGACTTCTCTAAACAATGCACTTCGTGAAAATGATGTTGCCGTATAATGTTAACAATATTTTATACTTGGCATTTTAATTGTTTGTGATATTCTTATGAAGAAAATTTTAACATTTTATTTGTTTTTGCTTATCTCTTCTGCGGGGGCTCAAGAAATGAAGGATCTATATTCTCTGGAAGAATCTTCGGACGATTTCCCAATCGTAAATGATAAGCCTTTTGAGCCGGGAGAAGAAATAGAATACAAGATTTATTTCGGTTTTTTCACCATCGGAAAGGGGCGATTTAAAGTGCAAAGTCAAACCTATAAAATTAATGGAAGAAGGAGCTATAAAGTGGATGTACAAGCTAAAACAACAGGTGTCATAGATTGGATAGCAAAGGTAGATGATCATTGGGGTGGATATATAGATTCCACTTCATTAAACCCACATAGGGCGTATAGGATTATTAAGGAAGGAAAGTATAGAAAGAATGAAGTGGTAAATTACGATCATTCTAGTCAGATGCTTGAGGTGAAAAGTATGGGTAGGGATGACAAGGACTTTAGAGAGCCGATGTTTTATCAATTTCCACAGCAGGTGAAGGATTTAATAAGTGGTTTTGCGTATTTGAGAGCAATGAACTTCGATACTTTAAATACACGAGATACTGTAAGTATACCTGCTTTCTTCGAAGATACTTTCTATGATATGAAAATCTTGTATTTAGGTATTGAAACGCTAGAAACTGAGATAGGTATGATTAGGGCACATAAGTTAACGCCTATAATGCCGGAGAATAAGATTTTTGATGGAGAAGATGCCATTTCGGCTTGGTTCTCGGCGGATAAAAATAAGGTACCTCTTAAAATTGATGCGCAGCTATATATAGGCTCTGGTGGATTAGAAATTATTTCTTTTAGAAAAGTCAAGTACCCTATTAATTTTGTAATGAAAGATGATTAGATCAAAGTATTTTTTATTATTGATTTTGAATGCGTTTGGTTTAATAGCTTTTGCTCAAGAATCACCGATTGTTGAAAAGATTAACCTCATGCCTTTCGTTGATAGCGGCGTGCAGGTAACAGTAGACTGTTATAAACCAATAATGAGCCCGAAAGGAGTCTTTGTTATGTTTCATCAAGCAGGCTCAAGTAGAGGAGAATACACGGAGATAGCTCAAAAATTAGCCAAACAAGCCTACATCTGTTATGCGGTAGATTTACGCAGTGGGAAGTCAATTAATAATGTAGATAACGAGACCTATAAGGCAGCTAAATTGTTAATGAAGTCAACGTCCTACTTAGATGCCTACCAAGACATGGAGACTGCCATGAAACATGTTTTACGTTTGGAAAACGATACCGCTCCTATATTTATTATGGGTAGTTCCTATTCAGCGTCACTTTCAATCAGGTTGGCTGCAACTATGGATATTCCAAATTTAAAGGCTGTGCTATTATTCTCACCTGGGGAATATTTCAGCAACTTAAATGGGGATGACCATTATGTGGCTTCATTTTTGAAAGAGGTAAGTAAGCCTATTTGGGTTACATCTGCACGTTCTGAAGCGAGTAGAATCACCGATTTATTTTCTGGTAAGAATAATGCAATTCAATTCATACCGGAGGAAGCTGGACATCATGGAGCCAAAGCTTTGTGGTCTACTTTTCTTTCAAGTGAAGAATATTGGCAATCAATGGATTCATTTTACAAATCTTTACCCTAATTTCGTGCGCAGCTCTCGAGTTATTCAAATGAGAAGCGAAACTATAACTTTAAAAATGTACAATTCCTTAAAACTACTCTCTTACAGCACTTTTGTTTTAATTTTAGTAGGCGCGTGTAGTGAAAAAGATCAATCAGAAGTTGGTGATCAATATTATAAGTCTGGTGAGTATCAAAAAGCGATCACCTCTTACACCGAATTTCTTGCACTGAAGCCTGTAAATGAAATAGCACTGTATAACAGAGGTAGGGCCTATGAAGAAATGGGTAATTATATATTATCCTTAAAAGATTTCCAGCGGGTTTTAGTTATCAACCCGAAAAGTGAAAATGCTTATTTAAGTATTGGAAAAGATTTTTATCGCCAAGATGACTACGAAAATGCTGCTTTCAATTTTGAGAAGGCATATAAACTAAATACTAAGAACGCCCAAGCTGCATTATTAGTAGCAAGAGCAAACCATAAATTTGGAGAAATAGATCTTGCCATGGAATTTTATAATAAGGCTATCAGCCTTGATAACAATTTTGCAGAAGCATACATGTATAGAGGAGCTTTGAAAATATACATGAAAAAGCAATCGAGAGGGTGTGCTGACATCAAAAGAGCACAAAATTTAGGGTATGAGCCAGCGGCTCAATTACTGGCAGACTATTGCCAATAAAAAGTATGTACTCATAAATTTTATTTAGATAAAGCTTTATGAGTACAAATCGTGCTTGAGGCGGTTCTACCGACTCCTAAACAATTGTCGCAATAATTATAGAATTCCTTCTCTCCTTCACAAATATTGCAGCTATGTATCCCTTCTCCACTACATTGATGACAAGTCTTATACCTTTTGTTCCCTAAAGCACCTATTTGAACCAATACACCTTCACCAGCGCAAAGAGTACAACCTACCTTGCCAACGCCTTTACAATAGTTGCAAGTCTGTAGGAGCTCCTTTTGGCCGTGGCATACGTCACATTCTTGGAGTCTATAGCCACTATAATCGCAAAATGCACAGCTAATGGCCTCATTAAGTTGAAGCGCTAGTTTTTCTTGCAGATGAACGGCTTGCTCATAATAAGTGCCTGCTTTACCCATTATCTCGAAGTATTTTTCCAGAAAGCTCTTACTATTTTGATATTGACCTATGTTGTAAAGTGTTTCAGCAAAAAGATAAGGCATTTCCGCAGGCAACTTTGTGCCCATCTTTAAAATTTTCCGAAATGCTAGATTAGCTTCTTGATAATCGTTTTTAAGCATGTATGTTTGCGCTTCGTTATATACATCTGCCATAGAGGTCGTTTTCAAACCTTGGGCATGCATGCAAAAGTTGCAAAATAACAGAACTCCAGTAAGTATTAATTTTTGATATTTTCTCATCTTTAAATGTATTGTGTAAAATTAGATGATATTAGATAGAATTCAACGAGTCTAATTAATTAATAGTACATTTTTTAGCGAAACGATAATTTATTAAAAACAGTATGAAGGACATTTTTGATGTAGCAATAGTAGGAGGTGGGGCGTCGGGCTTTTTTGCCGCATGCCAAATTTTAGAAATTAATGCAGATGCCAAAGTTGTTATTCTTGAGAAATCTAATAAGATACTTTCTAAGGTACGTATTTCTGGTGGTGGCAGATGCAATGTTACGCACAATGTAAGTTATAATAGTGAGCTTGTTAAACACTATCCCAATGGAAAGAATTTTTTGAAGCAAGTATTTAAGGAATTTACAGTTAAGGATACTGTTGCGTGGTTTGAAAGCCATGGCGTGGCTATTAAAATTGAATCTGATGGTCGGATGTTTCCAGAGTCTAATTCATCCGAGTCAATAATTAAGGTTTTACATGATAATAGTATTGGTCTAGGGGGACAATTAAAAACTAGTTTTGATGTTGCAGAGATTGTAAAGGCGGAGGATAGTTTGTCTCTTGTAAGTAGGAAAGGAGAAAAGCTGCGGAGTAAATTTGTTATTATTGCCAGTGGTGGATTTCCTAAGGAAACGCAATTTGAATGGATTAAAGCGTTAGGCCATGGAATAAATACCCCAGTCCCAAGTTTATTTACCTTTAATATCCCATTAGATGGTCTAAACCATTTACAAGGCTTATCAGTAAATGCGGCGAAGGTGCAGATTGTAGGTGAGAATTTAAGTTATGAAGGTCCGTTACTTATTACTCATTGGGGTATAAGTGGACCAAGTGTGTTGAAATTATCTGCTTGGGGAGCTAGGCTATTAAATGAAAAGCACTACAACTTCGGGATTCTTATTAATTGGATTGGAGCTGAATTTTCAGAACAAGAGGTATTGGAAACTATTAGTAGCTATAAAGGAATCCACCCTAAGAAGAAGGTATGTGTAAATCCATTGTTTACTTTGCCAAGCAGGCTATGGCAAGAGTTAATGCAGCGTGCCTCAATAGATATGGAATTGATGTATCAAGACCTAGGAAAGAAATCAATGAACAGAATGCTTGAGGTACTGTATAGGTTACCCTTAAACGTTTCAGGAAAAACTACTTATAAAGAAGAATTTGTTACTAGCGGAGGAGTTTTATTAAAAGACATAAATAATAAGAGCATGGAAAGTCAATTATTGCCTAATGTATATTTTACAGGAGAGGTGATTGATATTGATGGAATAACTGGCGGATTCAATTTTCAATCGGCATGGTCTACTGCCTACATGGCTGCGCGTAATATAGTAAAGAAATTGAACAAGAATAATGTTGTGTAGGCACTATTTAGCCCCCAACAATGTCCTTTAAACTTTGAACAATGTCTTCCCATAATTCATATTGCTCTACTTCATCCTCAAAGTCAGAGTAATCGACTATCTTTAAATAAACTGCTTGTGTGATTTCATTTTCTTCTAAATGGATTTCTACATATGGCATATCACCATTCTCATCTTCTTCTTCATAAAACTCAAATTTCACATACTGATTTAATCTATGCGAAGACATTCTCGTTTTATGATCAGCGTCGTCATATATAAAATTGTATTCTTTATCCTCATTAATATTTACGTCGTCAGCAAACCATTGTGAAAGTCCACTGGCGGTACTTATGTAAGGGTAGAGCATTTTTTTTGAAGCTCTTATTTCAAAATCTCCTTCAAATTTTTTCATAATTCATCAAGTTTAATATAACATTCATTCACCAAGGATAAATGTATTTCCTAATTATAAGGATAAAAAATGCTAATTTTCAATACATCATAATTAATCTTTTACACTCTAATCATTAATAGTGTTACAAGTATAATTAAGGTATCATTAAAAATGATTTAATACAATTAAATTCTTTCCGTTTTTTATTTGTACTTTTTCAAACTAATGTATTATGTTTGCACTCCAATTCAGCAAGAGGCTTGCAAATAGCGCTCGCTGTATTGAAATGGCGAGATAGCTCAGTTGGTTAGAGCACAGGATTCATAACCCTGAGGTCGGCAGTTCGAATCTGCTTCTCGCTACAATTAAAAAGCAGTCTTTTGACTGCTTTTTTTGTTTATCTTTCACCCGCTTTTATCTGTTATTTGCTATTGTTAATTTAGCACGATTATTGACGCAATAAGGTAATGTTAATAGCGCTTCAACAAAACTTGCCAACAATACTGTATGAAGAAACTTGATAAACTAATCATAAGAACCTTTTTGGGTCCCTTTCTTATCACCTTTTTCGTGGTGGTCTTCATTCTTTTGATGGTTTATATGCTTAAATACTTTGACGATTTCATCGGCAAAGATTTGGGCTTTGAGGTATTTGCTGAATTGATCATGTATTTTAGTATTAACATGACGCCAGTTGCTTTTCCTTTGGCTGTTTTATTATCATCCCTCATGACCTTCGGAAACCTAGGGGAGCATTTTGAACTAACGGCAATTAAAAGTGCTGGTATTTCACTTATCCGAGCGATGCAATCCCTCTTTATTTTAATCATCCTATTAGCTATAGCAGTATATTTTTCCAATAATTACATAGTGCCTAAAGCTAATTTAAATGCTTACAGCTTGTTGTATGACATTAAGCAGACCAAGCCTTCTATAGATATTAAAGAGGGTGCTTTTTACGGGGGTATTCCGGGCTACAGTATCAAGGCTAACAAAAAATTTGATGATGATAAATCCTTAGGAGATCTTATTATATACAATCATTCAAAGGGAAAAGGCAATAAAGAAGTGATTTTAGCTGATTCTGCTTTGATGTATACGATACTTGGTGACAAGTACCTTGTGATGGAGCTCTTTAATGGTAAAAGTTACACTGAGGACGCCTCTAGTACAGGTGTTAAGGATGGTAAGGCGCCGACTTTTGTTAGGAATGAGTTTTATCATAATAAAGTTGTGTTTTCTTTAGCCTCCTTCGAAATGGAAAGAACGGATAAGGAATTATTTTCTTCCAATAGATTAATGAAAAATGATAGGCAATTAAGAAGCGATGTTGATTCAATGCGCTTCGATATTTTGGAATCAAAGAAAAATATTTTCCTTTATCTACCGCGCTTTTTCAATTACCATTTGGCTGAGAATGAATCCTTGAAGCCTTCTAGTGTGGAGGAATATTACCAATTGAAGCAAATTAAAGACAGCATTAAAGCCATAGGGCGCAGCGTGATCGCTG
>JBKEFO010000142.1:0-8144 GCA_046709585.1 Marivirga sp. | reverse complement strand
ACAGGAGTCTTTGCTGATAAGGTGTTACGGATGGATGTACCTGAGGCAAAAAAAATGATTCAACCTAGCCAAGGTGTCCACATAGTATTAGATCAATCTTTTCTCTCTTCCGAATTTGCTTTAATGATTCCTAAGACCAGTGACGGACGAGTCTTATTTGCTGTTCCATGGCAAGACAAGCTAGTGGTAGGCACTACTGACACACTGCGTAAAAAGCCAAAGTTAGAGCCAGAAGCTTTGCAGTCGGAAATTAACTTTATTCTTAAGACAGCCAAAGAATACATGGTCAGAGCACCTCAAAAGAAAGATGTTTTAGCTGTTTTTGCTGGTTTAAGACCGCTTGCTGCTCCAGAAGACGAAGGGGAAAAGACCAAAGAGATATCAAGAAGCCATAAGGTCATTGTTTCGAAAAGTAATTTGGTAACCCTGACAGGGGGTAAGTGGACTACTTTCAGGAAAATGGGCGAGGACACCATGGAGCAATATGAAAAAGTGACGGGTGAAAAACCTGGTGATAGTACCTCTTCTGGTATGGCAATTCATGGGTATACAATGGAGGAGAATAGTGGTCCATTGGCACATTATGGTGTTGACATATCTGCCATCGTACGCTTGCAAAAAGAGGATAAATATTTACTTACAAAGGTTCATCATAATTATGATTACACACTGGCGGAAGTAAGCTGGGCAGTAGAAAAGGAAATGGCTGTCACAGTAGAAGATATGCTATCAAGAAGGGTCCGCTTATTGTTGCAGGATGTCGAAGCCGCTATTGAGGCGGCCCCGCTTGTTGCTAGACATATGGCGACATGCCTAGGAGAAGACCAAGGGTGGATAAATAAACAATTGGAAAAATTTAATAAATTAGCTAATAAATACCGTATTAAATTAGACTAAATGACAGAGACACAGCAATACATATTAGCCCTAGATCAGGGTACGACTAGTTCTAGAGCCATTTTATTTAACCACAAGGCGGAAATCGTTTCCATGGCTCAAAAGGAATTTGATCAGTACTTTCCCAAGTCTGGATGGGTGGAACATGATGCGCAAGAAATATGGTCTTCTCAGGCTTCAGTAGCCACCGAGGTAATCACCAAGGCCAACATCATTCCTAGCCAAATTGCAGCGATAGGTATTACCAACCAGCGAGAAACCACCATCATTTGGGACAGGAAAACGAGCAAGCCTATTCATAAGGCCATTGTATGGCAAGATAGGAGAACGGCGAAGTATTGTAATCAGCTTAAAGAGCAAGGGTTAAGTGCGAAAATAAACCAAAAAACTGGGTTGATAATAGACGCTTATTTTTCAGCCACTAAAATTAAATGGATTTTAGATAATGTAGAAGGTGCTAGAGAACGGGCACAGAAAGGGGAGCTCTGCTTTGGGACGGTAGACAGCTGGTTAGTTTGGAAACTTACTAGCGGGAAGGAACATATCACAGACATCACCAATGCTAGCAGGACCATGATTTTCAACATCCATGAGCAGCAATGGGACGATGAATTATTAGCGTTATTTGACATACCAAAAGCGATTTTACCTACTGTTAAATCGTGTTCCGAACAATATTGTACTACCGCGGGTGACATCTTCTCTCATAAAATTCCTATTGCAGGCATAGCAGGTGATCAGCAGGCGGCCTTATTTGGTCAATTGTGCACCAAACCAGGCATGGCAAAAACCACTTACGGCACTGGTTGCTTTTTGGTGATGAATACTGGCGAAAAAGCTGTCACCTCGCATAATCAACTTTTAACTACAGTAGGATGGAAAATAGGTGACAAAATAAACTATGCTTTAGAGGGTAGTGTATTTATTGGTGGGGCAGCAATTCAATGGCTCCGCGATGGTTTAGAGCTCTTTAAACATGCCAGTGAAACAGAAAAGTTAGCCACCTCCATTGATGATAATGAAGGCGTATATTTTGTCCCTGCCTTAACGGGTTTGGGTGCTCCTTACTGGGATCAAGATGCAAGGGGATCCTTCCACGGACTGACTCGGGCAACTAATAAAGCGCATATGACGCGAGCCGCTTTGGAGGCCATTGCTTACCAAGTTTCTGATGTGCTAAAGGCTATGGAAAAAGATGCAGGTAACAAAACTAATGAGATGCGTGTAGATGGCGGTGCTTCTGAAAACAACTTTCTTATGCAATTTCAGGCCGACCTGCTAGATTGTGAAATTACAAGACCAAAGATAACGGAAACCACTGCCTTAGGTGCCGCATTCCTTGCAGGTTTAGCTGTGGGCTATTGGCCTTCTATGGAGGCTTTAGAAGAACTGTGGCAGGCAGAGCAAACATATAAGCCCAATATGGACAAAGAACAGCTAACGCAATACCTACATTTTTGGCATAAAGCAGTTGAACGAAGCAAAAACTGGCAGGAATCATGATAAAATATTTTATTGCTGAATTTATAGGTACTTTTTTATTGCTGTTATTAGGCTCTGGCGTAGTAGCAAATGTAGTGCTACCAAAAACTAAGGGTAGTCAAAGTGGATGGATGGTGATTACCACTGCTTGGGGCTTTGCTGTTTTTGTAGGCGTTGTGGTCGCTGGTCCTTATAGCGGAGCACATCTAAACCCCGCAGTAAGCGTAGGTTTAGCCATAGCAGGAAGCTTTTCATGGGGTTTAGTGCCTGTTTATGTTATAGCGCAAATTTTAGGAGCCGGTATTGGGGCTTGGGTAGCCTGGCTGGTTTATAAAGACCACTTTAAAGAAACAACAGACCCAGCCTTGCTATTCGCACCTTTTGGTACAGCTCCGGCCATTAAAAACTATAAAAGTAACTTTTTTTCCGAGGTAGTAGGTACATTCGTGCTCCTGTTTGTTATTCTGTATTCTAGTCCAGCAAGTTTAGAAGACACCCAAAACACGCCGATAGGTTTGGGCGCACTAGGAGCATTACCCGTCGCTATTTTAGTTTGGGTAATTGGCTTAGCGCTTGGCGGCACAACAGGCTATGCTATTAATCCAGCAAGGGATCTGGGTCCCAGAATTGCACATCAGTTAATTCCTATGAAAGGAAAGGGTAGCAGCGGTTGGGATTACGCTTGGGTGCCAATTGTAGGGCCGCTTGTAGGTGCTGGTATTGCTGCTTTACTGTATTTATTACTTCAAGATCACCTTATTTAGTATGTCCTTCAAACAAGAAAATTTTAAAACTTCCGACAATAAAAAACTTGTCATTTTTCACCATCTGGTAGGTCAAACCAGCGACAAGGTGGTATTAATTATTCATGGTCATGGTGACCATGGTGGACGCTATGCTGGAGTATCTGAATTCTTCAATGAAAAAGGAATTCCTACTGCAGTGCTAACATTGAGAGGTCATGGTTTATCCGAAGGGAAAAGAGGGCATGCCCCTTCGTTAAATCAATTGATTCTAGATGTAGAGTATTTCATAAGACAGGTTAGGTTAAAGTACATGGATGCTGCTTTCTATCTATATGGGCACAGCATGGGGGGCAATATTGTTTTAAATTACCTTATCAGAGATCAGTCTAGTGAATTAACAGCGGCTATTGTTACATCTCCGTGGATAGCACTAGCATTTCAACCACCAAAATTTAAAGTAATGCTTGGCAATATAGTAGCAGACATCATCCCCACCTATACTGAACAATCGGATTTAGACATCGCCGAAATATCAACCATAAAGGAAGAGGTTCAACGTTATGCTGCCGATGAATTAAATCACAAGAAAATATCTGCAAAGCTTTTTCAGCAGATAAGCCGAGGAGGAATAAATATACAAACCGATTGCCATAAGATAAACCAAGCGGTATTCTTAGCACATGGTGAATTGGATTTAATTACCTCTTTCGAAGCGTCTCAAAAACTGGCGGAGCAATGTGAAAAGATTAGTTGGCACCCTTATGAAAATTCGAAACATGAAATCCATCATGATGAAGATAAGGGGGCTTTACTAAATGATATTTATCACTGGATAAACGACCCTAATAATCACTAAACTTGATCGTGACCATGCTGCCATATTCTAGACCCAGTAATTGAGCAGCATGTCCGTCTTTAATGCCTATTTCTAAGAATCCATTGCTATTAAAAAGGGCAAAAGCTTCACCGCCTTTTGTTTCGTGGTAATAGTCTAAGACCTTCGTTAATCCGTAATTTCTAAACTTAATGAGCACGCTTTTCTCCTTGCTAAGGATTTCATAATCGACCTTATTTATATTGGTGATCAGATTGCCGTAGGAATCAATATGAATAACATGTCCTTGGATCAGCTCCCTATTTGCTTTGATACGAAGCGGCATATAGTGTTTGTATTTACTTTCTTCCAGTGCACCACCCAAAGAACTTAGAGTAGCACCATTCGCGAGCTGTACTGCAGCCGGTGCTAGACTATCTTTGGCGGGGAATATACCCTTGCCTTTACCAGCATTAATTTCAATGATCTCCGTAGCTCCTTTTTCTTCTATTAAGCTTAGAAGGCCATTATTGCTACCTAAAAAATAGTGTCCATTAATACTTACGGCAATAAGCTCTTCAAGTGTTTGATTATTTAAGTTAACGGCTATTAAGTGAATCGTGCCTTTCGGAAAGTCACTATAGACTGACCTCAAAACATAAGAGGCATGAATGATGTCAAACTTTTTGATGTTGTGGCTGATGTCAACAATTTGAACATCAGGTTTTTCGCTCAATATTCTCGCCTTCACGGCGGCCACATAGTGGTCTTGCCAACCAAAATCCGAGAGAAAAGTAACTATTGGCATAAAAAAAGCGGAATAATTGTTAAATTTGTTTAGAACAAAACTACTTAAAATTTAGTACTTACAAGTTTAGAATATTTAAATTATATAATCTGTTGGTAGAAAAAATTATCACATTAGAAAACGTATCCCTAGTAGACTTCTTAGGAGTTGCTAATAAAAATATAAATGAATTATCAGCGGCCTTTCCTAAATCGAAAATTATATCGAGAGGTAATGAAATAAGGATTCAAGGAAG
Organism: Marivirga sp.; assembly: GCA_046709585.1. GTDB lineage: Bacteria > Bacteroidota > Bacteroidia > Cytophagales > Cyclobacteriaceae > Marivirga. Next base: position 3,162 of record JBKEFO010000142.1, on the reverse strand, counting down.
CACCCCAGAAATTATTCGTATTAATCAGATAGTGCAATCTTTAGTGAACCACTACCATAAGTTTGGTAACATTACTGAAGACAGCGTAAAGACGTATTTGAACGAAGAAAATACTGAGGCAGAGCGTAAAATCTTAATAGATGCTGAGGAGACCTTAGTTTTTGGTACGAGGGGATTTGCTATTAAAGCAAAGACGAAGAATCAAATTAAGTTAGTAGAAGCGGTTAATAAGAATGATTTAGTTTTCGCTATTGGTCCTGCAGGGACGGGTAAAACCTACATCTCTGTTGCTATGGCTGTTAAAGCGCTAAAAAATAAGGAAGTTAAAAAAATTATCATTACTAGGCCTGCGGTAGAAGCAGGGGAGAATTTAGGCTTTCTTCCGGGCGACCTTAAGGAAAAAATAGATCCTTATTTAAGGCCTATCTATGATGCTTTGGACGATATGGTTCCTTCAGAGAAGTTAAAGTATTATCAAGAGAATCGTGTAATAGAAATTGCTCCCCTCGCATATATGCGTGGTAGAACTCTGCACAATGCCTTTATCTTGCTAGATGAAGCACAAAATACGACCCCCATGCAGATAAAAATGTTTTTAACACGTATGGGACCTAATTCGAAAGCCATCATTACGGGAGATATGAGCCAAGTAGATTTACCAAAGAGACAAAAATCAGGTCTTATTGAAGCTACCCGTATTTTGAAAGATATCAAAGGAATAGCCATGGTAAAGCTTACGGGTGAAGATGTAGTACGCCATAGGCTAGTTAAGGATATAATAGAAGCCTACGATAAGAATGATGCCGTTAACGACAAAGTGAAAGATTCATGATAACAATAAATATTGTTCAGACCGAAAAGGAGCTCAAAGAAATATTTAAAATTAGAGAGGAAGTATTTGTAATTGAGCAACAAGTAGATCCTAGTGAAGAGTACGATGAATTTGAAGACACTTCTATTCATTTTATAGCTACTGATGAAGATGGAAACCCTTGCGGTACAGCCCGATGGCGCTTTACTAGGCAAGGCATCAAACTTGAGCGCTTCGCTGTTTTAAAATCACACAGAGGAAAAGGAGTAGGGTATGCCTTGGTTAAGGCAGTGTTAGAAAATATTGCAACTAAAGCGGAAGCGCAAGGTAAGCTGCAGTATATGCATGCACAGCTGTCGGCAGTCACTTTATATGAGAAATTCGGTTTTCAGAAGAAGGGTGATCAATTTGAAGAGTGTAACATCATGCACTACCAGATGGAACTAATGCCAGCGTAAAGGCCATGTAATTTTTAACACATCTCTTTATTTACTTACTGCATAATGGTATATTGATACTGAGATGCAGGCTTACTGGAACCAATTTGCTTTTGTGCGATTAGTGCTTTTGATGATGTTGGGCATATTTATGTCTTACGTAATAGAAAATGCATTCCTGCCAGTAATCGTAACTTTCCTAATTAGCTTTCTTTCTTACCTGTTTATTGTATTCAATAAACCAGCCAATATTCAATCACCTAAAGCCATTCTATTAGGTTTCTTTGCTTTCGTAATGTGCATTAGCAGTGGTTATCTCAATACTTACCTGCAGGCAGAAAGATATAATAAGAATCATTTACTAAATTACGATATTTCCCAGGTGGAGGCCTTCACTGCTATTCTAAATTCTGAAGGAAAGGCTACAGAGAAGAGTTATGGTTTTGATGCCAGTATTACCGCTGTAAAGATTGAAAATCGTTGGCGGAAGTTAGTAGGCCAAGGTAAGCTGTACCTTGAAAAATCAGAACAGATGGCTTTATTGCAGTATGGCGATGAGTTACTTTTCTCTTCAGGCCTTCAAAAAGTGGGACCTCCTAGGAACCCCAATGAGTTTGATTACCAAGCGTATTTAACTTTATCGCAATGCTATTTTCAGCAATATATAACAGCTGATAAAATCCAATTCCTTCATGCAGACCAAGGGAATGTGATCATGGCTTTTTCGTATAAGGCAAGTCAATATTTAAGTAAACAGCTGCACAAATATATACCCAATGAGCAGGCCTTTGCCATTGCCAACGCCTTGACACTTGGGATAAAGGATGATCTGGATAACGAGCTTAAGACTGCTTATGCAGCCGCTGGAGCAATGCATGTTTTAGCAGTAAGTGGATTACATGTCGGTATTATTTTTATGATAGTAGCATTTGCCTTTAAACGGTGGAGGAATCAGAAATGGGGAAGGTGGCTATATGCAGGGACAAGCTTATTGGTGCTCTGGTCTTTTGCTTTTATCACCGGATTGTCACCTTCGGTGATGCGCGCAGCTACCATGTTTAGCTTTGTGGTGATAGCCCAAGCCAGCAGGCGTCACACCAACATTTACAATACGTTGGCAGCATCGGCCTTTTTACTGTTGCTTATTGATCCTTATCTTTTATTCTCGGTTGGCTTTCAACTGTCGTACTTAGCGGTAGTGGGCATAGTTTATTTTCAACCGAAAATCCAACTGTTACTTCCTATTAAATATAAATGGCTGGACAGACTTTGGGCACTAACTAGTGTTTCCATTGCCGCACAGTTGGTTACTGCCCCTTTAGGCATGTTTTATTTTCACCAGTTTCCGACCTATTTCTTCTTATCTAATATTATTGTAATTCCGGCTGCTTTTATCATCTTAAATGGTAGCTTGATAATCATGGTATGTTCCCTTTGGCCTGTAGTTGCTACTGCAGTAGGAGGATTGTTGAATTGGTTTATTCAATGGGTTAATCAAGCCATTTTCTGGCTACAGAAGCTCCCCCATAGTACCCTTGAGGGCATTTATTTCACCTCTTCCGAAATAGTGCTGCTCTATGTAATGCTGCTGTTGTTCGCCTTTTTTATTTTTCAAAAGTCATATTATTACTGGGTAGCACTCTTTTGTTGTATTTGTATTTTTTCTTCCTCCATTATTTACCGTCAATATAAAGGGGAGTTTACCGAAAGGCTAATGGTTCATTCCACGCCCAAGGAAAGTACCATCAGTTATCTAAAAGCAGAGGATGCTTTTATTTACACCAGTACAGCTCCATCAAAAGAAAACACCGTTCTCAAATACCATGTGCTCCCTTACCTCCAAGCCTCCGGTGCATCGCTGGTATCCATCGATAGTAGCTTTGCGTATTTTCCATTACGTCAAGCAGACTGGCA
>JBKEFO010000141.1:0-8183 GCA_046709585.1 Marivirga sp. | reverse complement strand
CAAGAAAGGCCGAAACTACTACTTCATTTGCTGCATTCAAAATGCAAGGCATATTTCCAGCTTTCTCTAAGGCCTTGTATGCCAATCCTAAGTTACGGAATGTTTCCATATCAGGTTGCTCAAATGTTAGATTAGGGTAATCTAAAAAGTTAAACCTTGGGAAATCTGACTTTAACCTATTGGGATAGGACAGTGAGTGCATGATAGGCAAGCGCATATCAGGTAAGCCCATTTGTGCTTTAATAGAGCTATCCTCAAATTGTACCATGCTGTGGATAATAGATTGTGGATGTACTACCACCTCAATCTGACTTTGCGCTACATTAAAAAGCCATTTCGCCTCTATTACTTCCAAGCCTTTATTCATCAAGCTGGCAGAGTCAATGGAGATTTTAGCGCCCATATCCCAATTTGGGTGCTTTAATGCCTGCGCTTTCGTAACTGATTGAAGGAAGTCTCGGTCTTTCCCTCTGAATGGTCCGCCAGAAGCAGTAAGTATTAATTTCTCTATGGGATTCTGGAATTCACCCACTAAGCATTGAAATATTGCTGAGTGTTCTGAGTCCACAGGGTAGATATTCACCCCTTTTTCATCCGCTAGGTTGGTCACTAATTCACCAGCTACTACTAAGGTCTCTTTGTTGGCTAGGGCAATATGTTTTCCACTTTCAATGGCTTTGATGGTAGGTAACAAGCCTGCATATCCGACTAAAGCTGTTAATACAATATGAATACTGTCCATTTGCACAACTTGTGCCAAAGCAGCTTCTCCAGCATATACTTTTATCTGGTGAGGCGCCAAAGCATCCTCTACCTGCTGGTATAGCGTTTCATTGCCGATAACTACGGCATTCGGTTTAAATTCTATTGCTTGCTGTATCAACAACTGCGCGTTGTTTTGGGCCGTTAATACTTCTACAATAAAGTTTTCAGGATGCGCTTTAATAACTTGTAGCGCTTGCGTACCTATGCTGCCTGTCGAGCCTAGTATGGCTATTGCTTTTTTATTTGTCACTTTTTTTTTGCTTTCCATTTAATACATAATCCATTGCCAGTATTAGTCCTGCGGCGATGAATAAACCAGCCGCTAGGGCAATTTGTCCATAATAATATAATAAACCACCAACAGCAATCACTAGCAATACTCTCCAATATCTAATAATAAACCCCATCATGGCTTACAAAAGGGGAGAAGGGCCTCTGCTAACTTTCTGTCATTCGATAAGCGGGGCACCTTATTTTGTCCTCCTAGTTTCCCTTGTGATCTCATGTACGCTATAAAGGCTTGTCGCTTTAAGGTATTAATTTTAAGTGTTTTTAAAATATTACCTCTTAACAAGTCATCATAGTAACTGTTCAATCCCCGTAGTTGGCTGTCTAACTCTTTTTCGAAAGCAGCCAAATCAGTAGGTGCATTGTCGAACTCCATAAACCACTCATGGTATGGTAACCCTTCCTTAGGGGTGACTTCAGGGGCCACCGTAAATTCGGTTACTTTTACATGTTCGAATTTCTGCAAGGTATGCTTCAATGCCTTTTCTACTTCTTCACCAATTACGTGTTCCCCAAAGGCAGATATAAAATGTTTTATCCGTCCTGAAACTACCACCCGGTAAGGGCTTTTAGAAACGAACTTTATGGTGTCACCAATAGAATAGCCCCATAAGCCAGCATTGCTATTAATGATGAGCGCATAGTTCGTATCTAATTCCACCTCATCAATCATTAAGCGCGTAGGGTTTTCATTAAAGTATTCCTCTGTAGGAATAAACTCAAAGAAGATACCACTGTTTAATAAAAGTAATAGGCCCTGTTCCGTTTGTGTATCTTGGTAGGCTATGAACCCTTCTGATGCGGGATAGGTTTCTATTGAGTCTACTTTTTTCCCTATACTTTCAAAGAGCTTGCCCCTATAAGGCTCGAAATTGACGCCACCATATACAAACATCTCAAAATTAGGGAAGATGTCTTTTATGGGTTTGTTTACTCTTTCTTGAATCCTATCGAAATACATTTGTACCCATGGTGGAATACCAGAGATGAGCGACATATCTTGGTTGATGGTCTCATCAATGATTCTTTCTAACTTCTCTTCCCAGTCCTCTATACAATTGGTGTCATATGATGGCAATTGGTTAGTTTTTAAATATCCTGGAACATGGTGGTTTACAATGCCTGATAAACGGCCAGTATTAATACCAACTTTTTGCTCAAGTACAGGTGATCCGGATAGAAATATCAGTTTACCATCAAGGTATTGCCCCTTGCCAGTTTCATGTACATAACTTAATAAAGCATTTTTTGCGCTATTGATATGGTTGGGGATGGAGTCTTTTGTGATGGGAATATATTTTGTGCCCGAAGTAGTTCCACTTGTTTTCGCGAAGTAGGCAGGCTTTCCTGGCCAAAGGATATCTTCCTGTCCGAGTAATATTTTGTCGACATAAGGTTTTAAAGCTTCATAGTCCCTAATTGGCACTTGCTTCTTGAAATCTTCATAATTTTGGATGTTGTCGAATCCATGGTCTTTTCCGAAAAGCGTATTTCTCCCTTTCGAAATTAAATTATTAAATTGCTTGAGCTGTGAAAGTGCTGGCTGAGCAGCCCATTGTTGTTGTTGGTTTACTATCCAAGCGGCTAATGGCTTACTTAAAACTGCGCGTATTCCCATATTGACAAAATTAGGGAATTTAATGTGAACCATTAGACCAAAAAATGGCTTTTATAAAAGTTTTCTGCAAAAACTAGCTTTCAGATTGAGTAAGTGAATCATTTATCTTATTAATTAAGAATGACTTGTTATAAATTCTAAGGTTTAATATGTAGTTTTGCAGCTTGATTATGGAGATGAAAAACATTAGAAATTTTTGCATCATTGCCCACATCGACCATGGTAAGAGTACATTGGCCGATAGATTGTTAGATGCTACCCAGTCGGTGACTGCGCGCGAGAAGAAAAATCAGTTACTGGATAGTATGGATTTAGAAAGAGAGCGTGGCATTACCATTAAAAGCCATGCTATTCAAATGGATTATATGTATAAGGGGGAACCTTATGTATATAACTTAATAGATACGCCAGGACATGTAGATTTTTCCTACGAAGTGTCTCGTTCCATTGCTGCTTGTGAAGGGGCTTTGCTCATTGTTGATGCAGCGCAAGGAATACAGGCACAAACTATCTCTAATCTATACCTTGCTATTGAGCATAACTTAGAAATTATTCCAGTATTAAATAAAATTGACTTGCCAGGTGCAATGCCTGATGAGGTTTCTGATCAAATTATTGAGTTGATTGGCTGCAAGAAGGAAGATATTTTGCATGCCAGTGCCAAAGAAGGTATTGGTATTGTTGAGATATTGGAAGCTGTGGCAGAACGCATTCCAAGTCCGAAAGGAGACAAGGATGCGCCTTTGCAGGCTATGATTTTTGATTCAGTATTTAATTCTTTCAGAGGTATAGAGGTGTACTTCCGTATTTTTAACGGAGAGATCAGAAAAGGAGATAACATCAAATTTATCAATACAGGCAAAAGCTATGGTGCTGATGAGATTGGGTCTTTGAAGCTTACACAACAACCTAAAGACCTGGTAAGCACAGGTGATGTTGGTTACTTAATTAGTGGTATAAAGGTTGCTAAAGAGGTGCAGGTAGGTGATACCATCACGCAAACAAATAATCCTGGAAAAGCTGTCAAAGGTTTTGAAAGTGTAAAACCAATGGTGTTTGCAGGTATTTATCCAGTTGATACTTCAGACTTTGAAGAGCTTCGCGCTTCTATGGAGAAATTGCAGCTGAATGATGCGTCCCTCGTTTGGGAGGCAGAAACCTCTGCCGCACTAGGCTTCGGCTTCCGTTGTGGCTTCCTTGGTATGCTGCATATGGAGATTGTGCAAGAGCGATTGGAGCGTGAGTTCGACATGACAGTGATTACGACGGTGCCATCGGTTCAGTTTCACGCCTTCTTAAAAGATGGTGAGCAAGTGAAAGTAAGTGCACCTTCTGAATTACCTGAATTAGTAGACATTGACCACCTTGAAGAACCATACATAAGAGCGCAGATTATCACAAAAGATGAATTTGTCGGTCCGGTGATTTCATTGTGTATGGACAAGCGTGGAGAAATTAAAAATCAAGTGTACCTGACGCAAAGCAGGGTAGAGCTTACTTTCGAGATACCGCTGGCGGAAATCGTATTTGATTTCTTTGATAAGCTGAAAACCATATCTAAAGGTTATGCCTCATTAGATTATGAGTTGATAGGGTATAAAGTGAGTAATCTATCGAAATTAGATATCTTACTAAATGGAGACAAGGTGGATGCCCTTTCAGCCATTGTTCATAAAGACAAAGCATACGATTGGGGTAAAAAACTTTGTGAGAAGTTGAAAGAATTAATTCCAAGGCAGCAGTTCGAAATTGCTGTGCAAGCGGCTATTGGTACTAAGGTAATTGCAAGAGAATCAGTAAAAGCCTTGCGTAAAAACGTGCTAGCGAAATGTTATGGCGGAGATATATCACGTAAGCGTAAACTTCTAGAGAAGCAGAAGAAGGGTAAAAAACGTATGCGCCAAGTAGGAAATGTGGAAATACCACAGGAAGCATTTATGGCGGTATTAAAGCTTGATTAATCAATTATAAGATGGAAGTTGTGACACCTACTATTTTAGATGGAAAGAAAATTGCTGAGGAAATTAAAAATGAACTCAGAATCAAGACAGATGCCCTAAAACAAAGCGGCGGAAAAGTACCGCATCTTTCTGCTATTTTAGTGGGCAGTGATGGTGCTAGTCAAACCTATGTTAATGCGAAGGTAAAAGATTGTGAGGAAATTGGGTTTGAGTCATCTAAATTTCTCTTTGACGAATCCATCACCGAAGAGACATTACTAAAAGAAGTACAAAAGCTCAATGACGATGAAAGGGTAGACGGTTTTATAGTACAGCTGCCGCTGCCAAAACATATCAATGTCGATAAAATATTGAATGCCATTAAGCCAGAGAAAGATGTTGATGGTTTCCATCCAATGAACTTCGGCAGAATGGCATCAGGTTTACCTGCTTATTTACCAGCTACACCTTATGGTGTGATGGAATTGCTGAAACGATATGATATCCCCACAAGAGGAAAGCATTGTGTTGTAGTGGGAAGAAGTCATATTGTCGGTTCACCGGTAAGCATTTTAATGGGCAGTCCTAAATATCCTGGTGATGCGACTGTAACGCTCACACACCGCCATACTGAAAATCTAGCGCAGCATACCAAGCAGGCAGATATCTTAATTGTTGCCGTGGGTAAACCAGGTCTAATTACGGCTGATATGGTAAAAGAAGGTGTAGTAGTGATCGACGTGGGCACAACAAGAGTACCTGATACAACTAAAAAATCTGGCTTTGCTTTAAAAGGAGATGTGATGTTCGATGAGGTATCAGAAAAAGCAAGTCATATTACGCCTGTACCAGGTGGTGTAGGGCCTATGACGCGCGCTGGACTTTTAATGAATACATGGCTAGCAGCCACAAAAGAAATTTATGGATAAAAATTCGTTCGATCCATTCGAAGAGCTTCCTATCATGGAAGCATTTTACACCATTCAAGGAGAGGGGACGCATAATGGGCAAGCTGCCTATTTTATCCGCCTCGGAGGATGTGATGTAGGATGTGTTTGGTGTGATGTAAAAGATAGCTGGGATGCTGATAAATGGCCATTGCAAAAAGTAGAGGCTATTGTTGAGGAGGCTTATAAGCATGAGTCTCGCTTAGCGGTGATTACCGGTGGCGAGCCTTTCATGTATGATATGCATGGATTGACAAAACGCTTGCTTCAAAAAGGCTTTCATGTTAATGTGGAGACGTCAGGTGCCTATCATTTTAGTGGTACTGTAGATTGGGTTTGCCTGTCACCGAAGAAATTCAAAGCACCCCAAAATGAATGGTATAAAATGGCCGATGAACTGAAGATTGTCATTTATAACCAGTCAGACTTTAAATGGGCTGAGGAGCATGCAGCAAAGGTGGGTGAAGATTGTAAATTATTGTTGCAACCAGAGTGGAGTAAGCAAGAAGAGGTGACTCCTATGATTGTAAATTATGTAAAAAAGCACCCGCAATGGGGCATTTCTTTGCAAACGCATAAATATTTAAATATCCCCTAAATCGAGCTAGATTTTTTTTCTTTACAGATAACAGATAAATTGCTGTTATGATTAAGAAAACTCTCACGCTGCTGTTTTGTATTTGCTTTAGCTTTCAGCTTTATAGTCAAGAATTAAAGCGCAAGACGGAAAAGCTTTTAGAGAAATCCCAAGAGGCGCTAGTAGCAAGAAATTGGAATGACGCCTTGGCTTATATGGAGCAGGCCGTGGTGAATGAACCTGAGAATTTTCAGGTTCACTTAGAGAAAGCCTACTTATATTATAGTGTGCGGGATTTATCAAAAATGATTCCTTCTCTAAAAAAGGCATTTCAGCTAAACCCAAGTTGGAAAGCTAAATACCACGATTTTTATTTTATTTTAGGAAAAGAATCTTTCGAAAATGGTGCGTACGAATTTGCCGAAGGACCGATAGATAAATACATTGAGCGTGGTTTTAATACTGACTTTCTAGAAATGAGCAAGGTTATCAAGGCCTCTGTCTCTTACGCATTGGAACAACTTGCGCAATTTCAGCCCTCTAAGTACCAAATTCAAAAGATTAAGTCAGACCAATTTTTCAGAAGTGTCTACTTTCCTTTTTTTACCCTTTATCCTGAGGAGGAGCTTTTTTTTACAGCCCAGCGAAATAGAAGCGTAGAAGAAGGGATATATAGAGCCAAGTTAAATGGGACACAATTTGAGAAAATTGAAGAAGTACCGGTTATTAACAGCGATGAAAATGAAGGAGCGGCAGCCATTTCCGCTGATGGCAGGGTTATGGTTTTTACCAGCTGTAATAAAAAAGATAGTTATGGAAGCTGCGACCTTTACATCTCCTATAAAAATGGAGACAATTGGAGTAAGCCAGAAAACCTTGGGTCTACCGTAAACGGCAGTGCTTGGGAGTCGCAGCCTTATTTAAGCTCAGACGGCAGGCTATTGATTTTTAGCTCCAACAGGATAGGAGGTGTCGGTAAAAGAGATATTTACTATTCCGTACTTGCAAAGGATGGTGTATGGGAGGTAGCTAAAAATTTGGGTGCACAGGTAAATACCTTTGCTGACGAGATTTCTCCTTTTCTGAATCTGACGGCAGACACCTTATATTACAGTACAAATGGAAGAGTAGGGATGGGAGGCTTTGATTTCTTTAAGGTACCATGGGATTTATCTGCAGTTCCTGTAAACCTAGGCTTGCCATTTAATAGTAACACAGATGAGATCTCTTATCATCAGCAATTAGATGGAAGCATTTATTGGGCCCATGAATTAAAGAGTGAAGAGAAATATCCACCTTCAGAGATTCTCTTTATTCAAAAAAGTAAGCAGAGTGAAAAACTATTGCTTGCTTATGGCAAGGTGATCGACGCTGAAACAAAGAAAGCACTTACTGCAGAGATACAAATATATGATTTGCAGGCCGACAGTTTATTACGACAAACGTATTCAGATAATGAGAGTGGAAAGTATAAAGTGCTTATTCCCGAAAAATCGGAATATTCTTTTTATGTGGAAGCCGATGGGTATCTTTTTGAATCTGTGAAGGTAGATTTCGCGAAGCTCGTGAAGCTAGAAAAAAACTTTGCGCTAAAGCTTATCGCAAAAGGAAGCTCTATTAGTTTAAATAATATATTCTTTGAGTTTGACAGCGATGATCTGAATGATAAATCTATTAACGAGATAAATAAAATTGCCCAGTTCTTAGAAGAGCATCCTAATGTAGCTATAGAGGTGGCTGGATATACCGATAATGTCGGTTCTAAGACATATAATCTAAATTTGTCGGAACGTAGAGCACATATGGTACACACGGCGCTCCTGAAAAAGGGGATTGGGGCCAGTAGGCTTACGTTTAGAGGATATGGAGCAAAACCCCAAGTTGACGGTAGTTTTAGGAAAACAGTAGTAATAAATATTACGCGATATTGAAATAATACAATTTATTATCGAGCAAATGTCATATTTTATACAGCTGTATATTTTGTAATATGCGTATTTGCAGTACTTAAGTATAGTGCTAGCTGCTAAAGGTTCCATATTAGTATG
>JBKEFO010000140.1:0-8245 GCA_046709585.1 Marivirga sp. | reverse complement strand
TGTATTTAGACTGAGCAAAAAATTATTACTTGCTTATTAAAAACCCTGTGGATTACCCCTCAGGGTTTTTTTTATTTATTTTCATTATACATGCAACTTTAAATAAATACCGTAGTCATTAGCACAGATACTTGAAAATTGGAGACATCAACAATAGATATTCATAAACAATACATTGAACGCTGTAAAAAAGGCGATCACCAAGCGTTTAATCAGTTATACAAATTATACGCCAAGGCGATGTACAATGTAGCATTACGAATTATAAAAGATCAAGACGAAGCGGAAGATATTTTACAAGAGGCTTTTGTTAAAGCCTATCATAAGATCAAGCAATTTGAATATCAAGCTACTTTTGGTGCATGGTTAAAAAGAATTGTAATTAATCAAGCGCTGGACACAATTAGAAAACAAAAAGCTATCGTCATTAACAGCGAAGATCATTTTGAAGAAGTGCCAGAGGAAGATAATAAAGATTGGGAACTTATAGAATTAACAGTAGAAAAAGTAAGGCATGCAATAGAAAGCTTGCCAACAGGTTTCAGACTAGTTTCCTCCATGTTTTTGTTTGAGGGTTACGAACATAAGGAAATAGCAGAGGTCTTGGGTATTAGCGAAAGCACCTCAAAGTCACAGTTGCACAGAGCTAAACTCAAGATTAAAGAATTAATGATCGGTTATGAAAGATGATAAATTAAAAGATTTTATTAAAGTGGAAGATAAGGCCTTTCACAAGACCTTTAATGAAGATGCCGTTTGGGAGCAAATCGAGAATAGGATAGCCAAGAAACCAAAAGAACGGACTTTCAACTGGTTAGCAGCAGCCTCAATAGTCTTATTACTAACGGTAGGGTGGCTAACCTTAGAACGACTGACACTTAGCAATAAAGTACTAGCCTTGGAGCAAATTATGGTTGAAGGCAAGAACTATCAGCAAATAGAGTCTTACTATACTCAAACCATCAGTCAGAAAAATCAATTAGTAATTCAACAAGCTAAGGAGATAGACTTCCCACTAAGTGAAGATATTACTGATTTGCAAAAAAAGTATAAACAGCTGAAAATTCAGTTAAAGAAAAATGGGGTTAATGAGCGGGTTATTAATGCAATGATACAAAATCTAAGAACTCAGGTAGACCTTTTAAATGAGCAATTATCGATAATTGAATCCATAAATCAATACGTTAAAACAGATAAATCAAAGAAAAATGATACGCAAATATAATTTTATAATCTTGATTGCTTTAGTATTCTTAAGTGCAAATCTAAAAGCACAAGAACAAAAAAAGCAACTGTTCAATAAAAGCTATCCTGTTGCAAATAAAGCGCTGTCTATTGATAATTCCTTTGGCAACATCACAATCTCCTTGTGGGATAAGAAAGAATATGCTGTAGAGGTACAGTTAACAACTGATGGTTTCTCAGAGAAAGAAACGGCTAAGTTACTTTCATCTGTAGCGATCAATACCTCAGAAAATGGTGATGAGATTAGTATCTCTACCGATTGGGATGATCTGAAGATGAATACCAAGGGCAAAAAGAGTTTTGAATTAAACTACCAAATAAAAACGCCAGTGAATGGTCGTCTAAACCTAGAAAATAGTTTTGGCAACATATCTGTACCAGATTTAAAAGGTGCCCTAGTAATAGATTTGGAGTATGGCCAATTATCAGCAGGTAGATTAGCAAGTGCGGAAATTGATTTATCTTTTGGCGGCGGCAGCATTACGAGCTTACAAAATGGAGAATTGGATATAATGTATGCTGATAAACTAAATATAGGTAGGCTCGGTAAGGTTGAACTCGAGTCAGGCTTTTCCAATGTCAGCATTGAAAGCGCAGACCATATAGATTTGGAAGGAAAATATGGAGATATAGAAATTGGCACCATCAATACAATAAAAGGTTCTAGCTCATTCTCAGGACTAAAAATAGAACTACTTAAAAAAAGTTTCGATATGGAAGCTAAATATGTAAGTGGTAAACTTGCCATCAATCATGTCGATCCTGGTTTTGAAAGCATTGCCATAGAGTCTAAATTCTCACAGATAAAGATTGTCTTTGACCCACAATGTAATTTCACGTTTACAACAGAACATAAGTTCGGTAAGCTTAATCATGACAACCAGATAAAAAAGAACTTTTCTAATAAAGAAGATTATTCCGCTGATTATAAGGGGTATATGGGGAAAGAAAATAGCAAATCAAAGGTATTCGTTGCAACAAGCTATGGAGATGCTGATTTAGAAATAAAGTAAACACCTACGCTACATTTTTTTAATAGGCCATCTACTGCAAGATCAGTAGATGGCCTATTGTTTTTATCGACTTCGGCATTTCCTGAAATCAGCTACAATACCTATATTTAGTAATTAGTATGAACAATTCTTTCCTAACAATCGTTAGTTAGTTATATTTGAGCAATGGCAGTAAACGTAATCAGTAACAGGAAGCAAGAAATAATAGAAAGAGCAACCGAGCTATTTCAAAAACAAGGTTATGCAGCTACTTCTATGAGAGACTTGGCAAGTTATATAGGCATGGAGGCAGCAAGTCTTTATTCACACATCAAGTCTAAAGAAGAGTTACTTCAGATTATCTGCTTCCAAATAGCGGAAAAGTTATTTGAACCAGTACAGCACATCGCTTCTGAAAACCTTTCAGCTGATGAAAAGTTAAAAAGCTTTGTTAGGTCACATGTTGCAGTGTTAACTAATGAGACAGCAGCAAGCGCTGTATTTTTTTCTGAATGGCGTCACTTGAGTGAACCCTATTTATCTGATTTTCTCAAAATGAGAGCACAATATGAGGATATATTCATTAAGGTGCTTATTGAAGGTAAAAGAGCAGGTATTTTTCACGTAATTGATGCTAAATTTACTGTTTTAGCATTATTATCATCCATTAATTGGTTACCGAATTGGTATAAAAAAGAAGGGCAATTAAACCCAGAAGAAATAGCTGAAAATGTCACCGACGTTTTCATAAACGGATTAAAAATAAGAAATTAATTAAAACCTAAACATAAAAAAATATGTACGGAGGCGGACAAGTATTTGAACCATCATCAGTTAATAATGATTTATTAAAAGATGAAGATCCAATTAAATTAGCAGCATTTGAAGCAAGAATAGAGCGAGGAGAAAAAATCGAGCCTAGCGATTGGATGCCCAAATTATACAGAAAACAATTAGTTAGAATGATCGAACAACATGGTCATTCTGAAATCATTGGATCGCTTCCTGAAGGCACGTGGATTACCAGAGCTCCGGGATTTAAAAGAAAATTAGCGCTAATGGCTAAGGTTCAAGACGAGGTGGGCCATGCCCAGTTGTTGTATGGAGCAGCAGAAACATTAGGCAAACCAAGAGAACAAATGATACAAGATTTGATCTCAGGTAAATCTAAGTATTCTAATATATTTAACTATCCTACCTTTACTTGGGCAGACTCATGCTTTATATCATGGCTAGTCGACGCTGGTGCAATTGTTAATCAATTAGCGAACGCTAGAGGTAGTTACGGTCCGTATTGCAGAGCTTTAGAAAGAATTTGTGCAGAAGAGTCTTTCCACTTAAAGTATGGCCATCACTGCGTTATACACTTAGCAACGGGTACACCTAAGCAAAGACAAATGATGCAAGAGGCTGTTAATAGATGGTGGGCACCTATGATGCACTTCTTTGGTCCATCTGATAAAATGTCCACACATACTGAGATATTAACAAAATGGAAGGTTAAAATGGCTACCAATGATGAGTGTAGACAGCAATTCCTCGATATGTATGTACCCAAGATATGGGAACTAGGTTTAACCCTGCCTGATGAGAATTTAAAGAAAAATCAAGCAACTGGTGAATGGGAATTTACTGAGCCGGATTGGGAAGAATTTAAAAGAGTCATTAATGGTGGCGGTCCCTGTAACAAGGAAAGAATAGCTGTTCGCAGAACTGCAGAAGAAAGAGGTGCTTGGGTAAGAAGAGCACTCGCACAACATGCAAAAGGAGAAAAATACGTTGCCCCATTAGCCTAATTATGAACAAATTAGAATCTTTAGATCCGAGAATTGGTCGACTGCATATACCAGAGGAATTTGGAACATCTTTTACCAATACAAAAAATGACCAATTCATTACATACGAGGTTTTTGTGCAACCAAAAGCTGATAAAAGCTATCAGCACGAAGGAATAGTACATGCCCCATCAGTAGAAATGGCCTTTCTTTTCGCTAAGGAGCAATTTAGCAGAAGAGGTATCAGTTGTTCAGGTGTGTGGGTTGTAAAAACCGATGAAATACAAGTCTCTCCTTTGACAGAGAACAAAGAAGATATTTACGAATACATCCATAAGGAAATTATGGAGGACGCGAATAAAGGTAAAGAAACCACTTATCAGATTTTTCATCTTCTAAAAAGAGGTAAACATCACCAGCATAAAGGAGAGCTTGTGGCAACCTCCTTTGAAGAAGCACTATGGCTCTCAAAAGATAAATTCCCTAGAGACAAGGCAGTCTATAACATTTGGGTGGCTGCAGACGCAAATATTTTAAAAATGGAAGGAGAAGAATTCTCAGATATATGGGAAACCTTACCAGACAAAAAGTATAGAGATGCGATGGATTACAAAGCTACTGAGAAGATCAAAAAATTTAAGGCCGAACAAAAATCATAATTATGACTGAGGAAGCATTAAAAGATTTATTATACAAAATTGCTGATGACCAATTAATATTGGGTCATAGAAATTCTGAGTGGACCGGAATGGGGCCCCTATTAGAAGAAGATATCGCATTTTCTTCCATGGCGCAAGATAAGGTAGGGCATAGTTTGGCATTCTATAACCTGTTGCATGATCTTGGCGAGCAGGAACCAGACATAGTTGCCTTTACAAGAAATGCCAATCAATTTCATAACAGTCAATTCACTGAATTGCCTATCGGCGACTATAGCTTTAGTTTAATTCGACATTTCTTATTTGACCACGCTGAATTAATTAGGTTTAAAATGTTAGCTGATTGCCCGATTGAAGAAATTGCTCAAGTCGCGCAAAAGATAAAAGGTGAGATTAAGTACCACGTTATGCATGCAAATACGTGGGTAAAGCAATTAGGAACTGCTTCGGAAGAAGCTAACCAGAGAATGCAGAAAGCTTTAAATGAGGCCTTACCGTACGCTTTAGGTATATTTGAAATCTCAAAATATGAAGATGAGATCATTGAAGCAGGAGTTTACCCAGGTGAAGCAGCAATTGAATTAAAGTGGAAAGAAAATGTTGCGACGATACTTGAACAAGCAAACTTAAAATTACCTGCTTGGGATGAAGTTACTCCAGTTTACGGAGGAAGGAATGGTGAGCATACTGAACACCTTCAACCGCTGGTAGAAGAAATGTCAGAAGTATTCAGAGTAGACCCAACAGCCGATTGGTAAAGTATGACTTATAATAGAGAACAAATATTGACTATGCTTGACGAGGTAAAAGATCCTGAAATACCAGTTATTTCATTAGTCGACTTGGGTGTTATTACGAATATTGCTATTGAAGGAGAGCAAGTAGATATTACTATGACACCTACATTCATGGGATGTCCCGCCATTGATTATATGAAGCAAGATATCTCTGATGTATTAAATAAACATGGAGTAACGGCACACAGTGTTACTGTAAGCTTAAAAGACTCTTGGAATTCTGATAAGGTGACAGAAAAAGGTAGAAAAGCCTTAAAAGCTTTTGGCTTAGCTCCTCCACCTGTTCATAACAATGTTATCGAAGACCTTGACATATTAGAACATGCTGAATGTCCAAACTGTGACAGCACCAACACGATATTAAAGTCTCCTTTTGGTCCTACACTTTGCAGGTCATTACATAAATGCAATAATTGCGGTGAGGCCTTCGAAAGCTTTAAGCCGATCTAGAAAAGCATAAATAAGAAAAGCGACCAATGGTCGCTTTTCTTATTTATAAAGTAGCATAGATGTTTGCACTAGGTTGTTAAAATATCTATAATTCCATTGGGTATTTCAAATCCACAAAAAAACATTCCTACTCCAAAAACTTTATTTTTTATGCTCGTATTTCTCAATGCAAAAGGCAATGAGCATACATTAATAAATGCGTAGAATACAGCGAAAGCAACTAACAAAGCAATCATGATTAGCTTATTGTCAATCATAAAAACACCCATCAGTGCAACTGCTGCCAATGTTAAAAAGAGCAATAGTTGATTACCTAAATTTTTCCCTTGTACGAACTTGCTGGCTGGTAAGGAAAAAATCGCCGTGATAACTAACAGAATTGAAACCAACCATTTTCCACTAATACCAATAGTCCCCTCTAAAACATTTAAATATTCCGGGAAAATTTCAATAACAATTCCAGAAATAAGACCGATACCTGACCCGATTAATAATACAAGTCCTAGATTAGAGCTCGGTTGCTTATCATCGGGCCTGGCTTCTTCCTGATCTTTCATCTTATCCATTGACACCTTATGCAAGAAGTAACCTGATAGGGATACAATTATTCCACCTATGGCAAATGTTATAGCACCACCTAAATAATCTATTATGTCAACAATTACAGGTTCTAACGAATATAATAAATCAGAAGTAATCGTTAAAGTAGCAACTGTAATAGGCAAAGACTTAGTCGGTGAGAAAAGCTCCACCATTGAAATGGCTGGGCTTGTAAATAAGCTCATCGCAAACAGCCACAATGCTATTAGAATCGGTAATGCATATAAAAGAAACTCTTTGTGCGGATTAATTATCAAAGTAAATGCCACGGTCATGAATATCATGGCAGCAAAACTAACTCCAAGCGTAATAATTCTTAGCCTATTGCCTAGCCTATCTCTGTACATGTCACCCAGCTTTCCCGCAATCGGTGGTGTAGCAACTAAAATGATAGCTTGAACCCAAACTAAGAGAGCAGCGTACTGCGTTAATTCAAATTTCTCTAATAAAACTGGCTGGTACCTATGATATGCTATCCAACCTATTATAACGGAAGCATATAGTGCATTTAAGCTTGCCATTTGTTTCCATTGAATGCTATTTAATTGTGTTGATTCCATAAAAAAAGTCTTTATCTGACTAACCTACGTAAAATTACTTATGCAGGATTTAAGATAAAGACTTTCATATAAAAAAGAACCGCTCTATTCGAAACTTACCTTCTTTTTTGAGGCCACGTCAAAGGTATTATTTTCCCGCACCATGTCAGCTGTTTGATACTCTATATCAACCGTCACTTGCTTTATTTTCTTATCCTCTTTCACTTCAAATGTATAGGTAGGATTAACCCAAGGCCAATCTGCTAGCGTAGTAACACTTTCGTCGCTCGAAAAATGCTTTTCACCTCGCATAATTCGAAGCGGCATATAATATAAAGCAGTGCTACCATCCTCAAATGTTACAGTGGCTTCAACTGGCATTGGCATTTTACCAAACTTTTTTAGGGTCACAAAAGCACGACCATCCGCTACGTATACTGTTTCTACACCATAGTCAATAGTCTTGATGGAATATACCCAGTACTCCTTATACCAATCTAACTCTAAGCCGGATTGCTTTTCCATTATTCTAATAAAATCATTAGGATTAGGATGCTTGAACTTCCATGTCTCAAAATACCTTCTCATTCCTTTGTAGAAATCCTCTTCTCCAATTACGTAGCGTAATTGTGCTAAAAAGACAGCTCCTTTTGAATATGCGGCTCTGCCATAAGCAAAATTAGTATTATAATGATCTGCATGAGTACTCATTGGTTCCTCATATTGGCTATTTGCCAAAGAAATATATCCTCTATAATTACCTTGCTGAGGATCGGATGATCCTTGATTCATAATTACATTCATAGTCTCATCAGAAGCAAAACTTGTAAAGCCTTCATCCATCCACTCATACAAAGCTTCATTTGTAGCTAACACGCCTTCGAACCAACTATGATACATTTCATGAACTGTTACACCCACCAAACTTGGTAAACTTCTCTCTCCTGTTATTAAAGTAGACATAGGGTATTCCATTCCACCATCTCCTCCTTGAATAACACTGAATTGCTTGTACGGGTATTTACCGAAAGTTTTATTGGCATATTCCATTGCCTTGATCGTATACTCAGGAAGCTCACTCCAATTTTCATCTGTTTTTTCACCCGGCTGGTATAAAAAATGAAGCTCTGGGCCATTTGGAACTTGAGCTTTCAAATGTTTAAAGTCCGGATCCGCTGCCCACATGAA
>JBKEFO010000139.1:0-8262 GCA_046709585.1 Marivirga sp. | reverse complement strand
TTTTTATTTTGGAACATTTCTTATTCTCAAGACTTTGATATTCTGATTATAAGTCTTTTGGTAGACAAAATACATATAGAAAAATTCTTAATTTTATATATGCGGTTATTACTTGTTTACTTTTTACTCTTTACTCAGAGCTGGGCTTTAGGTCAAAGCTGTTGTTCGGGAAGTGCACCCTTCGCCAATAACATCAATTTTGGTTCGGTTAACCAAGGTATGGTAATAGGCCTTAACTACGATTATAATAACATGAATGACTTTTTTAGCAAAAGGTCATCCATTGAGCCCCATAATTATATTCGTTATTCTCACGCTAGCTTTTTATATGTGCAGTCTTCAATCTTTGAGAAGTTTACAATAGGTGTAACAGTACCATATATTTCTCACTATAGGTCGAGTGCATTTGGGAATCAGTCAAATGAGCTTCGTTCTAGCGGTATTGGAGACCCTGTAGTATTACTGTCTTATGCTGTATTGACATTGTCCAAAAATTATTTAAATCTTGGGATTGGTGTTGGTTTACCTATTGGGGTGAATGATGTAAAAGATGCTGAATTTGACTTGTTACTGCCAATTGATTTACAACCATCTATTAACTCTTGGACATATTTGTTTTCTGCTAATTATCAAAGACAAGGTCTGTTGCTGCCAAATATTTATCTGTTTTCTAATCTAATTTTTTTAACGCAATCAAATGGAAGGCGTTCAGGGAGTGATCAAACCTTTAGGTATGGTAATGAATATCAATTTTATTCAGGTTTAGGTGTTAACCTACTGGGGAAAAAGGCTATCCTCAGTCCTCAAATCTCAGTTAGATTAAAAATGTCTTCATTTGACAAACTAAATAATGTCAATGTGGAAAGCTCTGGAGGTTTTTGGAGTTATTTGGGAGTAGGAACACAGCTAGTATTTCAGAAATTCACTTTCTTTTCATTATGGGAAATGCCAATTTATCGTTCAATAAATGGTGCGCAGTTAACTACTTCATATAGGCTTAGGGCAGGAATTTCACTCAGATTTAAGTATTCAAAATCAAATAATTATGAGACCCTTTAAATATCTTTTAATAATAATTGTGTTTACTGCATGTAGGCAGGAGAGTCTCATTCCTGAGGAGCAATCAGTGATAACAAATAATTATTTCTTAGTGGAAGATGAAGTGGGTGGGGAAGAGATAGTGGTGGTTGCAAATGCCTCATTTAACTTTATTTCAGCATATGGTAAAATAAGGTCGGATGGCGAACAAGTTGAGTTATCGGCCTCTGATAGGGAACTTCCAGCGCTACTAAAAGATTTAGAGGGTAATTATTATGATATCTTTGGCACCATCATATCAGGTCCAGATAAAGGTTTAAAACTTCTACCTCTTATTTCCTATAAGGCCTATTGGTTTTCAGTGTCTTCATTTTTCCCAGGTATTGATTTATATAATGCTGAGTCAATAGAGGTAGGCGACCTAGGGCTTACCTATAGAGAGGACTGGTTAATTCCTACTGCTAATCTATATGTTGGTTCTTCAAAAGATGGGATTCCGGCAATTGACAATCCTGTTTATAAAGAGTCAGGAATAGCAAGCGAATTTGCTAGTCAGGAGCCTACTAATGAACAACTAATAGTAGGAGTTATATTAAACGGGATTCCTAAAGCAATACCATATAACATTATGAATTGGCACGAGATTGTAAATAATGTGTCAGATAGTATCAGAATAGGTGTTTCACATTGCCCACTCACTGGAAGCTCATTGGCATTTAAAATAAAAGAAGGGCAATCAACTTTTGGAGTTTCAGGGCTTTTATATAATAGTAATTTAATCATGTACGATAGAGGGACTGATGCTAATTTATGGCAGCAGATGACATTAGTTTGCGTCAATGGCCCCCAAATTGGAGAACGCTTAGTGGTTTTCCCTTCTGTTGAAATGAGCTACTTAGATTGGAAGAATATTTACCCAGAAACTGAATTTTTGACAGAGACCACGGGTCAGGTGAGAGATTACAGTCTTAACCCTTATCCAGCTTATGATACTAATGACGACCTTATTTATTATCCTGTTGATTTTAAGGATGATCGTATACCAGGGAAGGAAAAAGTTCTTTGTGTTATTGTTGGTGATAGTCAAAAAGCATATTCCTTACCATTGACCATAAAATAAAAAAGGTGCTATATCTTACATAGCACCTTTCGAATTACCTCTTAGGGTATTTAGAATTTCTCCATATCAGCAAAGAAAAAGCTGCCTTCAATTTGAGCATTTTCATCAGAATCGGATCCATGAACTGCATTCGCTTCAATAGATTTAGCAAACATCTTTCTTATTGTTCCTTCTTCAGCATCAGCAGGGTTTGTAGCACCTATTAATTTTCTGAAATCTACTATCGCATTATCCTTCTCTAATATCATAGCAACGATTTGTCCTCCTGACATATAGTTGCATAAATCATTGTAGAAAGGTCTTTCCTGATGTACAGCATAAAATTGACCGGCTCTTTCAGCAGTTAACTTTGTCTTTTTCATAGCAACTACTCTGAAGCCACCTTCTTCCATCATTTTTGTGATAGCACCGATGTTATTTTCTGCTACAGCATCAGGCTTAATCATTGTGAATGTTCTGTTTCCAGCCATTTTATTTTTTGTTTTAAATTTATTACAAATTTAAAAGGATATATTTGATAAGTCATTGCCTATCCTAAATTAATTCTATTTTACTTAATCATGACCGCTTAAATTAGCGTGCAGATCATACAATAATTGGTTTTTGATTAAATTCTTGACAACTTTGCAAATCAGCATAATCCATGCAAGGATTAGTTATTGCCAATGCGAGAAATAGCAAAGCTTCAAGAGGTTTTAAAGACCCGTCAAAATATCATTATTACTACCCACCAAAAGCCCGATGCAGATGCGCTGGGTAGTAGCTTAGGCTTATATAATTACTTACATAATGGAGGCCACAATGTTACTGTAATTAGCCCTACTGATTATCCTGATTTTTTAAAGTGGATGAAGGGTAATGAAGCCGTAATCATATTTGATGAGGGAAATGAAGAGACCTCTGAGAAGCTAGTTCAGCAAGCCGACCTAATCTTTTGTTTAGACTTTTCCAGTCTAAGTAGAATTAATGAATTGGGTGACTTTGTCCGTACGGCAGAAGGGCAAAAGATTCTAATAGATCACCATAGAGATCCTGAGGATTTTGCAGACTTTAAATTGCACGACATAGGTGCTGCCTCCACTGCCCAATTGGTTTATAAAATGATTATTTCATTTGGAGATAGAACTCTTATTACAAAAGACATTGCAGAATGCTTTTATGCAGGTATTATGACCGATACGGGATCCTTTAAGCATCCTAATACGAATAAAGAGGTTCATGAAATTGTTGCTCAGTTAATAGGTTTAGGCGCTGACAACTCAGAAGTTAGCAGACTTATCTATGACACGAACTCTATAGATAGGATTAGATTTTTGGGTTTCGCCCTGAGTGAACGTCTTGAAGTGTATCCAGACAATCATACTGCTTTTTTCTCTATCTCTTTGGAAGATTTGAAGCGGTTTAACAGTAAGACCGGTGATACCGAAGGCTTTGTGAACTATGCATTGTCAATTGACGGCATTACAATGGCTGCCCTGTTTACGGAAACGGAAGATGGCACAAAAATGTCCTTACGTTCAATAGGTGATTTTGAGGTAAACGCTTTAGCTAATCATTATTTTAATGGAGGAGGGCATAAAAATGCTGCAGGAGGCAAAAATTCTTTAGGAATAGCTGAGACAGTAACCTTGTTCAAAAAAATAATAAAACAATACACAACAGAATTAAAAAATAAAACAGCAATATATACTTATGATGACTTTTAAGAATAGCACATTATTAATCACAATCTTATCAATCTTATTTACCTCTTGTCAGCAATCTGAAAAGAAGGCTACTGCTGATGGGGTAGAGTATTACTTACTTTCGACAGAGGATGGCGCCCCCTATGAAGAAGGAGATTATGCTATCTACTACCTTAAATTAATGGATGAAAATGATTCTGTTTTAATAGATAGTAAGGATGTTGGAATGCTTCCCTTGAAAGTTGATAGTACTACCTTTACAAAGAGAGGGAATTTATTTTCGGTTTTAGGAGCGATGAGCGTAGGCGACAGTGTAAGAAGTGTGCTTACTGCCAGTGAAGTTTATTCTAAAGGTTTTAGACAGCCCCTTTCCGATGGGATGAATTTAAATGACAGAATAACTATTGTAGCATCTGCTAAGGAAAAATTTGATTCAGCTGGATTTGAGAACTGGAAGGTCCAGATGAGAGAAGAAATGATGGCGAAAATGCAGAAGGAGTCGTT
The DNA here is from genome assembly GCA_046709585.1 of Marivirga sp. Taxonomy (GTDB): domain Bacteria; phylum Bacteroidota; class Bacteroidia; order Cytophagales; family Cyclobacteriaceae; genus Marivirga. The sequence continues at coordinate 3,915 of JBKEFO010000139.1, read as the reverse complement.
AGAACAGCAAGTCACTAATCAAGCGTCAATCAAAGAATATATTGAAGAAAATTCTTTATCCGCTGAGCGCACTGAATCAGGCTTGTTATACGTTGTAAAAGAAATGGGAAAGGGAAGTTTGCCGGAATCGGGTCAAACAGTGAAAGTTAACTATACAGGTATGTTACTTAGTGGTAAAGTATTTGATACATCAATTGCAGCTGACGCCAAAGAAGCGGGTATGTTTAATGAACAAAAAACGTATCAGCCAATAAGTTTTGCATTAGGAAGAGGACAAGTAATTAGAGGATGGGATGAAGGACTTGCCTTGCTGCCTATAGGGTCCAAAGCACAATTAATTATCCCTTCTGAGTTAGGCTATGGACCAAGAGGTTCAGGTGCTGCTATACCACCAAATGCGGTGCTAGTGTTTAATGTTGAGTTGATCGCTGCAGAATAGAGAGATGAAAAATACATACATAATTATTCTTTTAGTAACTTCTTTGGGGTTCTACGCTTGTGAGGAGGAGGATCCTTGTGAGGCAAACCAACAACTATGTTTGCAAGAGCAATATGATGCTGATGTACTCAAAATAGAAGAATTTATTGCCGCAAAAAATTTAGAGCCAACAAAGCATGAGTCAGGCCTACAGTACTTTGCCAATAATCCTGGTGAATCAGACTCCGCCACTAGGGGTCAGTTTGTTTCGGTAGATTATGTTGGCAAGCTATTGGATGGAACTGTTTTTGACACTTCAATAGACTCTATTGCTAGGGTAGCGGGCATTTACAATGAGAATAGAACTTATCAGCCCTTTAGTTTTCAATTAGGCTCAGGAAGTGTAATTGCTGGTTGGGATATTGGATTGCCATTTTTCGAAGAAGGGGGGTATGGGTACCTGATTATACCTTCCTACTTAGGTTATGGAAGTAGAACTACTGCCAGTATTCCACCGAATACAGTTTTATATTTTGAAATAAATTTGATTGATGTTAAGTATTAATAGGTTTTTAGTAATTGCTTTTTGTAGTGCCGTAATAGTAGTGTCTTTTTCTTCCTGCCAAGACGACAGAGATTGTACTGAAAGGCCTGATTTATCGGGTATTGATGGGGACTTATTAGATGCTAAAGTAGCGGAAATTGAACAGTATTTAGATAGCTTGAGAATAGATTACTTAAGCGACCCTTCTGGGGTTCGAATTGAAGTGCTGGAAGCTGGTAGTGGGAATTCTCCCGATGCTTGTAGCTCTGTAGGCGTTACTTACACTGGGCAAGTATTGAAGGACAGTGCGTTATTTGATTCAAATATTGGAACAGTTTTTAATTTAGGTAGGCAAAATTTAATTAGAGGATATCTCATCGGTTTGTACAATATGAAACAGACAGGAGAGTATCGTCTTTACATCCCTTCTCCATTGGCCTACGGAGCTGATACCTTAAAAAATTCAAATGGGGATATTTTGATCCCTGCTAATTCAAATCTATTATTCAGGATTAAAATTAATTCTGTTAGCACAAACTAGAAACTATGGAAATTTGCTTCGCCACTAACAACAGTAACAAAATAAAAGAGGTGCAAAATTTAGTTGGTGAAAAGTATCAGTTACTTAGTTTAGCAGATATCGGTTGTTTTGAAGAGTTGCCTGAAGAGCAAGCTACCCTAGAAGGGAATGCAGCTCAGAAAGCCATGTATGTTTATGAAAAATATGGTCTCAACTGTTTTGCTGACGATACGGGCTTAGAGGTTGATGCTTTGAACGGTGATCCAGGTGTATTCTCGGCGCGTTATGCTGGTCCTCAACGGTCAAATGAAGATAATATCCTGCTTTTATTGAAGAACCTATCCAAAGTGCAGGATCGTTCTGCTTCGTTTAGAACTATCATTCATGCTGTGATCGATGGAGGACAAAGCGCTTTCGAAGGTAAGGTTTCAGGAGAAATACTTGCTGAATATAAGGGAGATGAAGGTTTCGGTTATGATCCTATTTTTAAACCAGCAGGGTTTGAACTTTCTTTTGCTCAAATGACCTTGGAAGAAAAGAATAAAATATCGCATCGAGCGAAAGCAGTTAACAGTTTCAGCAATTTTTTAAACACTAATTTTCTTAAGGGACAATAAACGAGTAGTTTTGTAAGCATGGACAAACCATTCATAGTAGGCATAACCGGTGGGAGTGCATCAGGTAAGACTTTATTTCTAAAGAGTTTAATAGAACATTTCAAGGTTAATGAAATATGCCTAGTATCGCAGGATAATTATTATAAAGATCGACACTTACAGCCAAAAGATGAGAATGGAATAGAAAACTTTGATACACCTCAATCAATTGAATTTGATGAATATGCGAGCGATATCAGGTCTTTAAAAGCAGGAAAAGTCGTTACTCGAAAAGAATATACCTTTAACAATCCCAATGTCGTTCCTGAAATTCTCACGTTCACTCCTGCTAAAATTATTGTAGTAGAGGGATTATTTGTATTCTATTTTCCGGAACTAGCTGAATTATTGGACCTCAAAGTATTTATCGACGCTAAAGATTATGTGAAGCTTAAGCGTAGGATAGTGCGAGATAATTCAGAAAGAGGATATGACTTGGAAGATGTGCTGTATAGGTATGAAAAGCATGTGGCCCCTACTTATGAAAAATATATAGAACCTTTTAAGTACGATGCCGATATTATTATCCCAAATAATAATAAATTTGATAAAGGTCTTGAAGTGTTAGTTTCTTATTTAAAAACTGTAGCATATGACAAATAGATTTGCAGTAATAGGTTTAGGTCAATTTGGTGAATCCATAGCAAGGACACTTGCTGATAGAGGAGCGGAAGTGTTGGCTATTGACATTGATTTAGATAAGGTGGAGGCGATGAAGGATGATGTAGCCTACGCTGTGTCTCTTGATTCTACTGATGTGAAAGCGTTGAAGGCGCAAAATATTCAAGATATGGATGCTGTAGTAGTAGCCATAGGGGAGAATTTTGAAGGACTTCTGCTGACAACAGTCTTACTATTGGAGTTGGAAGTAAAGAGGATTATTGCTAGAGCTGCCAATTCGCAACAGCGAATGATCTTAGAGAAAATGGGTATTAAAGAAATTTTGTCTCCAGAAGAGACCGTTGGAAAAACAGTAGGAGAAATGCTATTGCACCCCAATATGCGGTCATTTCTTCCACTTCCAGATAACTATGAAATTGTAGAGATTAACACACCTGCTCGGGTGGTGGATCAAACGATCAGTGAAATTGGTCTGCGAGAAAAGTATAACCTTAACCTCATTACTGTTAAACGTTTTTTTGATGAGAAAAAAGGTGATACTATGCAGCAGGTTGAGCATATAATCGGTGTTCCTCGAGCCGATACTTTCTTAAAAGAAACCGACATTATGATACTTCTGGGAAAATCGAAGGACGTAAATAAATTTATTGAAGTGAATAAATAGAATAGCGGAAAAAACATACGTAGACAAACTTTGCATGAAAGTTTGTAGCTTCCTTTAATAAGATTTTTTAATAGTGTAAAATGAAGCAAAAAGTAGCACTCGTTCTTGGTAGTGGTGGGGCACGTGGTGTGGCGCATATCGGAGTAATTAGATCACTTATAGAAAATGGTTATGAGATCAGCAGTATTTCTGGTTCTAGCATGGGGGCTGTGGTAGGTGGTTTATATGCTGCCGATAAATTGGATGATTATGCAGATTGGATTACCAACTTCGATAAGGTGGATGTCTTTAAATTATTAGACTTTACATTTAGCTTTCAAGGATTTGTTAGAGGAGAGAAAGTGTTCAATGAAATGAGAAAACTATTAGGGGATATCCTAATAGAAGATATGAATATTCCTTTTACCGCTGTGGCATCTAATGTTAGAAGACAAGAAGAGGTGTTATTCTCCAAAGGTAATTTAATGGATGCGTTAAGAGCCTCCTGCGCTA
>JBKEFO010000138.1:0-8294 GCA_046709585.1 Marivirga sp. | reverse complement strand
AATGGTGTTATTCGGAATATTTTTCCCCGCGGTAACAGGTTTTGAAGCGGGTGTTTCCATGTCCGGAGATTTAAAGGACGCAAAAAAATCTATCCCCAGCGGCTCTATAGCTGCCATTGTAGTCGGCTTTGTGGTATACATACTCTTAGCATTCTATTTTTCTTATACAGTAGATAGTCAGGCGCTTATTAGCGATCCGCAGATATTACTAAACATTTCATGGATGCCTGAGCTGGTAATAGCTGGTATTTGGGGTGCAACATTATCTTCGGCATTAGGAAGTATACTGGGTGCTCCACGTATTCTGCAAGCCACGGCTGTGGATAGAATCACGCCCAAACTTTTCGCCAAGGGTTACGGGGCCACCAATGAACCACGTAACGCCTTATTGCTTACATTTGTCATAGCAGAAGCAGGCATCTTAATTGGTGAATTAGATGTAATTGCGCGTGTAGTTTCCATCTTCTTTATTACAACTTACGGCTTCTTAAACATCAGTGCTACTTTTGAGCGTTGGACCAGCACCGACTTTCGTCCGGAGTTCAAGGTACCTGGATGGATAAGTATATTAGGTGCTGCGGCGTGTATCTTAGTAATGATCCAACTCGATTTCGTTGCTATGCTCGCTGCTATCTTGATCTTGGGGCTATTATTTTTATACCTTAAAAGAAAAGAACTATCGCTAGCATCAGGAGATGCCTGGAGTGGCGTTTGGGCTTCACTAGTAAAGACCGGAATTACCAACCTCAAACGTGATAAGCTCCATAAAAGAAATTGGCGCCCCAACATCATCATGTTTAGTGGCAGCCCTCACAGCAGGGAACATTTGATAGAATTAGGGAAAGCCATTTCTGGCAAATTGGGCATTCTGTCATCCTTTGAGTTGGTGGAAAGTCAAGATCCGCTGCTGATGAAAACTGAGTCCAATTTACATGAGGACAAAGAAGACAACGAATACTTCCAGCATAAACTCTATTGCCCAGATGTTTACGCTGGAATAGATCAAATTGCCCGTGTATATGGCTTTTCAGGAATAGAGCCTAACACAATTTTGATGGGGTGGACTAGGAATGCTAAAAACAGAGAGAAATTTATTGCCCTTGCAGAAAGTTTCGATCGGAATAACTACAATTCTATTTTCCTCAACTACAATCAAGAAAAGAAATTTGGTCAGCATAGGCAGATTGATATCTGGTGGAGTGGGGCGGGGAGAAATCTCTCATTAGCTATTAACCTGATGCGAAACATCAATAACTCATCCATTTGGAAAGAGGCCAAAGTGAGGGTGCTTGTTGTTAACCCTACCGCTGAGGAGGCTGAAACTATTTACAAAGCTACCGCCATCCTTTTGAGCAATCTCAGAGTAGAAGCAGAAATTAGGGTAATAAACAACCACCTAAATCCTGTACCCCTTACAGAGCTCATCACCGCTGAATCAGCCTCTAGTGACTTGACCATAATAGGTGTACCAAATCAGCGCTACAGGCATATGGAAGCACATTATGATGAGCTCAATGAAATTCTTGAGGCTGGTGGCACATCTATGGTCATTAATGCCTCTGATGACTTTGCTGAAATGGAGGTAATTTCTCCTACCAAAGGAAAAAGTAAAATAGAGCAACTCAAGGAAGCAGACTTCACCTTGCCACCCATTGCTGAATCAATTCATCCTGAAATTGTAGCAGATATTCAGAAAATTGATGCCAACGGGCAAAAAGCGCTTCACACTTTTCATAAAAAGCTATTACAGCCTATTCTTACTAACAGAATCGAGATGCTGACAGCACTAAAAGGCCGACTTGAAGCCATTAGAAAAGAGTATGCTACCATTGATGAAATACCCGATCACTACCGTAAAAAGAAGTCGATAGACAAATTAAAGAATGACACTTTTTATAAAATAGACCATTATTTAAATGAGGAAATAAAAGAAATAACGCTGGAGGCAGAAGAAAGTCTGTTTGCCCAAACAATAGACTGGTATGACATAAGGTTGTGGACAGATTTCAAACAATTTCCCTTCAAACTAACTATTCAGTACAGCAAAGCCGATTTTGCTACGTTACCTGACGACAGAGCAGGTCTCAAGGCATACAAACGGCTAAAGAAATTGCAACATTGGTTGCTGCGCAAACCTATCAGACACAGTTTACACTATAGAGAAGTAGCGCGCTACTACCAACTCAACAACAGAAAGGTATTCTTAAACCACTACCTCAAACAATTTGAGCAGGAGGAGGAAGACTTTTACCATGAGCTAAGAAGTATAATTGGTGCTATTACTGACCTTATTGATCATGCGGAGCGCAAAATTTGGCAGGAAGAGCAGCAGTGGAACGACGCCAACAGTTTAGAAAAGCTTGGAGCAAGAATTGCTGTCGCGACAGAAAACCAGAAAAAATTACTGCATATTTATGACGGTCGTCTTTTGTTAGAGTTTAGAAAAAATCTACAGTTGATGAGCTATGAGCTTGGTAAAATAGATGTTGACCACCTCATAAAAAAGAAGCGGCGACCCGCGAAATACTATGCTGCCGTAGCTGCTAGCAACAAAGATTTTGGAGAAGAGCGCCACCTCAGAGTAAAAACTTTCCTCAATATGATATTGATGGAGTTATCTGTAAATGCCACTAAAAATAGACTAGACGAACTGCAAGAGCAATTTGGTGTTACGTTGAAAAGTCTGGTAAACAACAAATATGTAAAAGTACTTGACGGTATAATAGCTAAAACAGCTTCGTCCACAGAACAGGAGATACTGCAGAAAATAAACGTAGATGATAACTTTGAAGTTGAGTTGCAGGAACTATTCCGAGAAAACATGGGTAAAATGCTTGGCCTGACAGAGGCTATGCCTGAAGCCATAGAAATTTACTCTTACAAGCAGGTAGGAAAAGCTGACCAAGAAATACTGGCAATTCCAGTGGCCAAGATGGCTGAATATTACCTAAAGTCACAGTACGAAGTGATCATAGAAGAACGCTTTGGAAGGTTTTTAGCATTTCTAAAAAGATCTGTCTACTCGGTAAGAGATGCGCTTAACCTAGCACAGTTTAACCTAGAAAATACTGATGCTACGCACGATAGCAAAGAGGCAGAAATACTCCTAGCAGCGCTAGGCCTAAAACTAGAAAAGGAAAAAGAATCCATCCAGACTGAAATTGAAACATTTAAAGATTTTAGCTCCTCACAATTTGAGCTTGCCTTTGAGCCGCTTTCTTCTGCAAAAATTGAAGAGAGTGCCAGTGACTTCATTTTGGGGCTTCGTAGCTACCAAGGGAAGCAGGTCCTTTCGGGTCTCAGTCGTATTTCTGGATGGGTTAAGAAAACAACCTTCGGACTGACTACTAAGCTATTTTACAGCCGCAGCGAAGGTATACTCTTGGCTAAGAAACTAAAAAAGAGCAAAGAACTTAACTCCGCTAACAGTCAACTTTTAGCTGTTAAAGAAAAGGTAAGCCCTACGCAAGAAATTCTCAATGCCTTGCCTCCTTACTATGTTACCCTCTTCAATGGTAAATCTAACATCGGTCAAGATTTCTGGATTAGCAGAATGGCGGAAGAAAAAACTTTTAGTAAAGCCATAAAACGATACCAGCAAGGTTTTAGTGGTGGTATTTTATTGTTAGGCGAACGGAATTCGGGAAAAACGGCTTTTGGCAGGCATATGACGCTGCAGATGAAGGGCCATAAAGTATACGCTTTATTTCCGCCAGTACAGGGAGACATCACACGATCGGCCTTTTCTGAAGCCTTGACGAAAGCCACTCAAATGCGGGGTGATATCGATCAAATTTTTGCCGCTTTACCACATGGTAGCGTGCTTATCATCAACGACCTCGAGCTATTTTGGGAAAGGCAATCAGAAGGCTTAGCACTCATCTTGCTGCTACAACAGCTTATTGATAACTACGCTCAGCGTATCCTATTTATTGTAAATATGAACCCGCATGCTTTCAGACTTATTAATCAGTTAACACCATTGGCTGACCACTTTATTGAGATTGTTAATTTCGCTCCTTTTGATGCGGAAGACATTAAAGAGCTGATTATGAAAAGACATCGTTCGAGTGGTCTGGCTATTAGTTATAAAAAGAACCAAAGTCCACTTAATGAAGTGCAACTAGCGCGACACTTCGATAGCTACTTTAATTACAGTGGGGGTAACCCAGGCACTGCCTTAAATGGCTGGTTGGCACATATTAAAAAGAATTTACCAGACAGACTGATAGTTGATAGGCCAGAAGCACCTTCTTTGGAGTCTTTAGAGCACCTTCATGAAGACTGGACAATGCTACTTACTCTGTTTGTGCTGCACAAGCGCCTAACAGCAGAGAAAATAATTCGTATCTGCGGATGGACTAGCGAAAAAGTAAGGAGTCAGCTACTGGCAATGCTGCGTACAAGCATAATACAAGAGAAGGCCTCTGGTATATACCACATCAACCCTTTCATTCAACCATTTGTAGTGAAAGCATTAAAAGAGCAGGAGGTGTTGAAATGATGTGGACGAAAATACTTTCTAGGCTGTCAACAGCATTAAATATAAAGCAGACAAATAGAGCTGTGAGCCATGTAACTAAGCGAAGTGGTAAAACAATGGAGTATACTGTGGTAATTGAGCTCAAGGAGCAGCTGGCCATCAATGGAGAGACAATAAAAAGGTTGGTGCTACAAAATCCTTGGAGTACTATTCATGCCCCACAAATTAATTTCAACTCCCCTAAAGGTAAGCCTATGGTCACCATCATCTTTCATACTTTCAATCAAGAAAAGGGCAAAATAATAGAAAGCCAATTAAGGGAAGCACTGAGCAGTTAAAAAATTTATTTGTAGCATAGCAGTAAGCATATTAGCACAACAATTATGCATAATAGAGGTAATTTTGCTCCCAGCCTAAAGGGGCTGAAGAATCTTAGCTGTCTAAAATAACAAGACTTTATTTACGACCAAGCTTGTACTCCAAAAAAAAGAGACTATTACGACTTGAATGCTTTTGCGAGCATAGAGCATTTTCTTAAGCTAATGAATGCGCTCCAAAATCTTGCTTTCTTCGCCTTCACTCACAGCATATGCGTAAACAAATTCGGGTATTTAAATCCGTTAGCTGTGCAATTCGCTGTAGCAAGTGTTCCTCTGATAAGAAAAAGACCCCAATAGCGAAACACTTTTGCCTGCATGCTGTTTAGTGTCTATTATTTATTCTAGCGCATTTAGCTATCTTTGTTTAATGGTTAGCTACTCAACCTTCTATTTTGTCTAAATTACCGAAAGCACACAAATTCACAGATTTATCTGATTACGGCAGACCAGCAGCAAGGCTCATAGCCAATGGTTTAAAGCATACTGATTTCACTCCCATTCATGTAACAATAGGTTTCATCTTTTCAGGGCTAATAGCTATATTTTGTATTTTAGAGGGGTATTTTTGGGCTGCAGGCTTTTTTCTTATACTCAAATCTATACTGGATGCAGCAGATGGCGAGCTAGCAAGAGTTAAAAAGACACCTTCCTATACCGGACGCTATTTGGACTCCGTTGCAGACATTCTTCTTAATCTGTTAATACTATTATCAATTTGGTTTATAACTGACGCTAATTTAGTACTCACCGTACTGGCCTTTATAGGAATACAGCTACAAGGAACGCTCTATAATTACTACTACGTGATTTTGAGAAATCAGTACCAAGGTGATACCACCAGCCGGATATTTGAGAAAGGAAGTCCTGCTGCCATGAAAGGCGAAAAGCAAAAGCATGTAGATATACTGTATTATATGTACAGAGTTTTATATAGTGCATTTGATAAATCGATTTATCTATTAGATAAAAAGGCTACTAAAAGCAAAAAGTTCCCCAATTGGCTGATGACTGCAGTTTCGACTTTTGGATTAGGTTTTCAATTATTAATTATCAGTATTATGCTGATTATGGCCTGGCAAGCCTATATCATACCTTTCTTCGTAGCTTATACATTCATGATTTTAATTTTCATAGGAATCAGAAAACTACTGTAAACCACCCTTATCCGGTGTTTATCAAATCCAATTAAAAACAATTATCGAGATTTTCCTATTTTGAGCAACCTTCCATCGTAATTATACGATTAACAATATAAGATGGGAACCGCTAAAACAGAAATATTTACCCAAGAACAAAATGCCTTAGCCAGCTGGACCAAAGTAATGGGACACCCTGCAAGAATAGCCATTCTACAGCATTTGATTAAACTGAATGCCTGTGTTTGTGGTGACCTCGTAGACGAAATAGGTCTTGCTCAAGCGACTATCTCTCAACACTTAAAAGTCTTAAAGGAAACAGGGCTTATAAAGGGCGACATAAGCGGCACCAGTGTCTGTTACTGTATCAACCAAAATAAGTGGCGAGAAATGAAGCATATCGTATCGCAATTCATTGGACAGGATATCAGTAAAATGAACTGCTAAAAAAAACACTTAAACCTATAGTGATAATACAATAAATAAGAAGCTATGAAATTATCTGAAGTAAAATCAAATCTGAAGGAATTGGATCAAATAGCCTTTCAACTACCCGATGGTAGCTTGGTGCCCAATCACTTTCATGTAACAGAAGTAGGATCGGTCACTAAAAAATTTATTGACTGTGGCGGTACACTTAGAAAAGAAGAAGTGGTGAATTTTCAGCTTTGGAATGCCAATGATTATGACCACAGACTGCACCCTGGCAAACTATACGATATCATTGAGCTGTCAGAGAAACTACTAGGCTTAAGTGATGAGGAAGTAGAAGTAGAGTACCAAGGAGAAACCATTGGTAAATTTGGACTTGAATTCGACGGCCAACACTTCCTACTAACTAGCAAAGCAACTGCTTGTCTGGCACAAGATAAGTGTGGCATTCCAGCCGAAAAGCCAAAGGTGAAACTATCAGATTTAAGAGCATCCAATGCGTGTACCCCAGAGAGTGGCTGTTGTTAGCGCCACAGCTCAATGGTCTGGAGTAGGGTCTTTTCCACTGACTGTCTGATACGTATTAGTGAGGACAATAATTTATGGGCTCTCCAGAGTCATATGATGCGCGAGAATATAACTAGTAAAGCCTTGCACATAAAACATGGATTTCGTAAAATTGGCTACAGAGAAAAAATAGGTAAGTTAAATGGTGAGTGGAGAGACAACATTATCTTTGCAAGAAGAAGTAAAAAAATAGGTGTAGCATGACGGCTTATAAACCACTTGAAAATTATATTGAATCATTGACAATCACCGATATAAGTAAGGAGAGAAAAGTGGTATTAGAAAAATTCTTGCACTACTTAAACGCGCAAAAAGAAGCAGGCAAAACTGTAGCACTTAACTTTATATGCACACACAATTCGAGACGCAGTCATCTAGCCCAAGCATGGGCACAGACAATGGCTCAATATTATCAACATCATGCTTTCTATTGCTTCTCTGGAGGCACAAAAGCTACCGCTTTATATCCGCAGGTAGCTGCAACCTTATCTGCAGTAGGTTTTAGAATTGAGCAGTTAAGGGTCGGTGAGAACCCAGTATATCAAATTAAATATACCGAGGCTGCCATGCCTATTATAGGTTTCTCTAAAGAACATGACGCTAGTTTTAATCCTAGCTCAGCTTTTGCAGCTATTATGGTATGCGATGCAGCAGCAGAGGCCTGTCCGTACGTAAGTGGTGCTGACATGGTCATGAGCCTCACTTATGAAGACCCCAAGTTGGCCGATGAACGCTCAGATAAAGCCGCTCATTATGAAGAAAGAAGTAAGCAAATTGCAACAGAGATGAAATGGGTGTTTTCGCACCTTTAGCTAACAGCAATACATTGCGGTAGGGGCTTCCACTGTTGCTAGAAAAAACTATGCGATTGAAAAAACGAGCTTGAGGAATGGATAAATCGGGGAATGAAACTGAATGGCGATCTATGAAGCGTACTTAAATTGCGAAATAAAAAAACAAAGCTGTTTCAACAGCACTGATAGCCTTGAGAGACGCTACTTTTAAGTAAAAAATCTTACCTTCCACTATTGGAAGAATTAATTAATCAAATAAAAAGTGCCATTACCCTTAGTTCGGAAGCTGAAGCATACCTATTAGCTATCTCGGCAGTGAAGACGTTTCCAAAAGGAGCTGTTCTTATCCGTGCAGGGCAAGCTGTTACTAAGAATTTCTATGTAACGCATGGATGCTTAAGGTCATACTGTGTTGATAAAAACGGTAGGGAACATACGCTTCAATTTGCTATTAAAAACTGGTGGATTAGTGACTATATAGCCATTCTTAGTAACGAATATG
>JBKEFO010000137.1:0-8297 GCA_046709585.1 Marivirga sp. | reverse complement strand
ATAAATTGTGCCACTATAACACCACCAGTATTTCCAAAGAGCCCTGCTTTGATAAAAAAGAAGCTTAAACATACTGCGAATACCACAGGGGAAAGGATGTAGGGAAAGTAGGTGAGAAGTGATAATAGGTTCTTTTTTGGATGGTAAGAGACTATTTTACTTATTAGAAATCCTGTGAGCGTAGCAGTTGTTGCAACAGCTAAAGAGATAAGTAAGGATAATAAGAAACTGGATAATATTCCGGTTTCAGCGTTTAAAATAACTTTCCAATTCTGTAATCCGAATTTTTCAGGAAGTATATCAGGGTATTGCCAACCCGATGCAAAGGACAGCAACAGCAGGTATGCAAAAGGGAATAAGACAAGAATAACAATAGCGGACAATATAAAAGGACGTATGCTAAGCCTCATATGCGTTTCTATTTCGTTTTGAAAAAAGTATAATTGCTGCCAGTGAGACTGCAACTGTGTAAATAGCTGCTATCACATATCCTTCGGAAATTTTTGTTAAGTCGAACTGCTTTAGCTCCCTGACCACCAAAACGGAAAGCATCTGAGGAGACTCACGACCGAGGATAAGTGGCACTTCATAGGACCCCAGAAGAAAGATGAAATAAAGTGCAATAAGTTTCCAGCTTTTCCTTAAGAGGATAGGGATGCTTACATGTCTAATGGCTTGTCGTCGTGTAGCGCCTAAAGTCGTCGCTAAGGTAACCAACTCATCTACCCTTTCATTTTTATAAATGTTCAAAAATAGCAGTAAAAAAAAGGGTAGCACCAATGTTATAAATGTGAGTATGATGCCTATAGCAAAAGAGTCATTCACTACACTAGGGAATTCTTTTATGGTATCGATAGCACCTAATTGAAAGGCAATTCGGGAGAAGAAGCCTGATTTTGAAAATAGCTGTAAGGTGAAAAATGCTGAAACTACACCTGGAACAGCCAAAGGTAGGTATATAGCGAAAGAGAGGAACCTTTTGTTTAGGTCGGTTTTGTAACGTATAGCCAACCATAAGGCGGAAGTAACAGATAAGGCGACTGAAATAAATGAAACCAAGGCACTGAAGCCGAAGGATTGGATGAACTCACCATTGGTAAGAATTTCTTCCCAAAATTGAAGTGTAAAGCCTTCATTGATGATACCTACAATACCAAAGCTGTACAACAATGCATAGCCTAAGGCTAGGCCGAAGGGCAGAATGCCAATCACCAAAAAGAATATGAGTCCTATGTAGCTACTTTTATTTTTCAATTACAAATGTTCTAAAGTCTTCAAATAGTCTAATCATATATTCAGGAGCTGGTTCCTGTATGGCAAAGGGGGCTAAATCTTTTAATGTAGGGCCGTATTTTCTTTTAGCAATTGTTGCAAACTTATCCTGCCACTCTTGTGGTAGTTTCTTTACATCCAGAACTGTATTTACATTCATCCCTGCAGGGTCTGCTTTTTTAAATTGTGCCTCGGGGGACAGTAAAAAATTGATTACCTGCATGGCACCAGACTTATTGCGCGCATTTTCTAACACGCCTAGATAATTGCTGTTCCTTACTGTTCCATTTAGCCATGCATAACCCTTTGTGCTCTTTGGAAATAGGCCTTGTTCTACTTTCTCTTCGATGGCGCCTTCACTAAAACCAAAAGTAAGGTTCAGTTCACCGCTCGCAAAAAGCTGGTCCATTTTAGAATGCTCCTTAGGAAAAGTTGTCCCTGATTTCCAGAAGTACTGTTTGTTCTTATTGAGATAGGCCCATAATTCATATGAGAGCTTTTCATATTTCACTTCATCAAATGGCCCGTTCAGTCCTGCAGGGCGTCCACTCAACTCAGCCAGAAAGCTTTTTAGTAGAGTCATGCCAGAGAAGTCGTTAGAGAGGGTAAACGTACCCGGATTATTCTTTAAGTAGGCTTCTAAACTAGCTAAATCTTTAGGTGGTCTAGCTACTTTTGCGCTATCATAAACTAATGCAAATTGGCTCAAACCCCATGGTGCCTCCATTCCATTAACAGGCTGTTGAAAATCAATACTAATTATGGGGTCTGTAAAATCAATAAATTCAGCATTAGGTAATTTATCTACAAATGGCCCCCATAAACCTTGTATTTTTCTCAGCTGAAAGAAGGTTTCACCATTGATCCATACCATATCTATCTGTCCTTCGCTCACACCAGCTTGCTTTTCACCCATGACGAGCTGGACAATTTCAGGCCCCTGCCCGCCACTGATTTTCAAGTCTATATTGTAAAGCTTCTTCACTTGTGGCACTACATAGTTGTTAATGTAATTATTGATGATAGGGCTGCCTTGCCACATCATAAAATTAACAGTAGTACTGTTCGCCTGCTGTTCTATTGCCTCCCAAGTGATATTTGTTAAGTCAGTTTCTTGAGGTTTGCTCTCACAAGCAACTAAAATAATGGACAATAGCCATAGACTTTTAAAGCCTTTAAGCATAATCAAGTATTTTTTAATAAGTATGTAGATTAATTAAATCTGAGTCAGAAGTGCCAATGGTGGCGCTCTTAGCGAATGGAAGGAGTTAGTGAATAGGCAGATATGATTCGACCGAAATGCAGTGCATATCGTGGTTATATCTCTTAAAAGTAAGAGGAGAGGCCTTACCAAATGGTTATTCGGCGTGGCTTCCTTAATGTATTTGATGATATCATGATAAGTATTTATATCTCTCTCAGGTGACAACAAGCTGATATCACTTTCTTTCTTTAGGACTTTGTAGAGAGCACTAAAGAGTTTGTTTGTCTGCCACGGGAGTTGAAGGAAAGTTTCTTTGTGAAACGACCTTTTTTGTATGCCGATCAAATATGCACCACCTCTGATTGATGCACCCACAATAGATTTACCAGATGAGAGCATCTTTTTAATATAATCCCATTTAATATTTTGAATAGTAGCATGGTCATTTCCAATGGCTATTACTGAACTATAGCCCATAGCAAAAACCTTTTCATAGGCTTGTGAAATGTTTTCACCAAAAGAACGGGCTGTTTGCATAGTCTCATCAAACCGGTAGACAGGTAATCCAGATTTCGAGAGTGCTTTTTCCGTATTACGGATAAGTAAATTAGCAATTCTCTTATTAGACTCCTTACTTTTTCTGTTGACCCATTTCTTGGCAAGCGCCTCATTTTCAGCAGTGCGGCTGAAAAATAGAATGGCTATATGGCTAGAGTTATTCAAATCGATTCAATATTAACGTTATTTTGTCGGAACTAATGTCCAAATTACGACATTGATAGGGAAATCAGTTTGAGCAATTTACTGTTTTTTCTTTCAAGCAGCTGTTTATTTATAATGTGAATGATGACGAACAGTAAAGCGTTGTGCAAAATTCTTTAATGTTTTAACCACATCGCCGAACAAAATGAAGTTAACGGTTGTTTTGAAGAAAATGTAAGTTAAAATTTACAAAAATTTATAAGTCCGCGTTATTAGCATTATCTTTAGACTTTCAATTATTATAATTATTATATGCAAGCAGCAGAAAAATTAAACAACAACAACTTCTTCCCTGTGTTGAAAAAGCGAGTTGATGATTATTTTAAAACAAATAATATCAACAAGTGGGGTAACAGTAAGTTGTACACTAAAGCGACTATATTATTAGTTTCGTTCGGTGTATTATACTCGGCCATTGTATTTGTGGATATGCCCATTTGGTTGTCTATCACACTTTGCGCCGTTTTCGGGTTAAATCTCGCAGCCATAGGCTTCAATGTGATGCACGATGGCGCTCATGGGAGTTTCTCTAATAACAAACATGTTAATTATATGATGGGTCTTACGCTTAACTTAATGGGTGGCGTAGTATTTATTTGGAAAAATAAGCATAACAAAAATCATCACTCTTTCACTAATATTGAAGGGATGGACGATGATATAGATATAGGACCATTTATGAGAGTGAGTACTCACCAGACGAAAAAATGGTACCATAAATACCAACATATTTATGCATATCCATTATATGCTACTTCTTACACATTTTGGATTTTCTTTCAGGATTTCAAAAAGTATTTTACAGGTAAAGTGGCCAATACTCCCTTGGCTGAGATGAGTTTTAAAGAGCATTTAATCTTCTGGGTAACTAAGGTAGCTTACGTAGGTACTTTCTTTGTTCTGCCCATCTTTATGAAAGGAGCTATTGCAACTTTCGCTGGTTATCTGATAGTGACCGCCATTACAGGTTATACTATAGGCGTAGTTTTTCAATTAGCACATGTAGTAGAGGAAACAGACTTTCATGCTGTACCCGTTGTAGGTGAAAAAGTGATACCTACTGAATGGGCTATTCACCAAATTAGAACGACAGCTAACTTTGGAACGAAAAGTAAAGTATTGAATTGGTACACCGGAGGTTTGAATTTCCAAGTTGAGCACCATTTATTTCCAAAGATTAGTCATGTTCATTATCCCGCAATAAATAAATTAGTGAAAGAAACATGTGAGCAATTTAACGTTGCCTATAACGAGTTTCCTTCGATGATCGCTGCAATGAAATCGCATACCAATCATTTAAAAATGATTGGTATAGCTTAAGCTATATCAAGTTTAAAGATTTTGAAAAGCTTGGTCTGTTAAAGATCAAGCTTTTTTTATGCCTATCAATATCTGAGATAGTACACCAAATTTATTTCCATATAGCGGAATATGCTGGTAAGCATTTAGCTTCCTGCAAAAGGACTTCCAAAAATACCTACCGCTAACTCAGCCCAAATCAACAGAAAAAGTGCTATGAATATTAATAGCGAAATCAGTCTAATATTCAATGTTTTAATAGTAGATAAGATTAACTCTGCTCCAATGGCTGCTGATAGTAATAGAATACCTGCAATTAAGAAGTCAAAGACACCCCAATTAACTTCATCAGATATTTGCATACCTATAAAGGGAATCAAGAGAATAATTAGTGCCAATAGAAAAAAATGTAAAAGCCTTTTGATATTCATAATGACATTGTTTAGAATTGAAAAGTACTTTGTAATACAAAGTTAAAATATTGAATCAAATATCCAATTCATTTAGCTAAGAATTTGAATTGGAGACTTAACCACATTATTACTGATTAGTAGGGTGAGTATTTATTGAAAGAGCTATCTAAACCGCCAAAATAGATGTTATTGAAGCTTAAAGTATTTCATCGGCCCGTTGACTAGTGTGCTTTTTTTAAACACTAATATAGTAGTTTGAAAAAAGCCATTCGCCTACTAAATAGGTAAATTCTAAATGTTAGTTTGAACTTGCAAAGCGACAAAATAATTTTTGTATTTTAGGTCTTTGATGAATGATAGTTTAGCAAAAAGATACTTGCTAGACTAGCCACTATCTCCAAAAGAAGACATTATGAACGATATACAGATTGCGCAAAGCGTTGTGCCAATGCACATTAAAGATGTTGCTGCAAAATTAGCCATTGCAGAAGATAAGTTAGAGTATTATGGAAATGACAAAGCAAAGCTCCCGCTTACTATTATTGATCCCGTAAAATCAAAAGAAAGCAAGCTGATATTGGTTACGGCAATTACTCCCACTCCTGCTGGAGAAGGTAAAACAACCACCTCTATAGGGCTAGGAGACGCCTTAAATCTTTTGAAAAAGAAAGCTATTGTAGTTATTCGTGAACCAAGCTTAGGCCCTGTCTTTGGTATTAAAGGGGGGGCTGCTGGTGGAGGATGGAGTCAAGTAATACCTATGGTTGATATCAACCTGCACTTTACTGGGGATTTTCATGCGATTGAAAAGGCTAATAATCTACTCTCTGCTCTTATCGAGAACAACATCCAAAATAAATCCAGAAATCTTGGTATCGATCCAAGAACTGTTACTTGGAAGCGGTGCATGGACATGAATGATAGGGGACTAAGAAATATTGTTGCTGCATTGGGTGGAAAGGCGGGTGGTATTCCTCGTGAGACGGGTTTTAATATTACTGCAGCCTCCGAAATTATGGCGATTCTCTGTTTAGCGTCAAGCTTAGAAGATCTAAAAGAAAAATGTGGAAAAATTTACATAGGTGACACTTGGGACGGAAAGCCTGTACATGCTAAAGATTTAAAAGCACATGGTAGCATGGCTGTCCTACTAAAGGATGCTATAAAACCCAATTTGGTGCAAACATTGGAAGGGAATCCTGCTATTATTCATGGCGGACCTTTTGCTAATATAGCACAAGGCACTAATTCTATTTTGGCGACAAAGATGGGTATGAGCCTTAGTGATTATACCGTAACCGAAGCAGGTTTTGGTTCTGATTTAGGGGCAGAGAAATTCATGAACATAAAATGCCGAACGGCTGAGATTTCACCTAAGACGATTGTTTTAGTGGCTACAATAAGAGCATTAAAATACCATGGCGGTAAATCATTGGCAGAGATTACGCAAGAAGATGTGGAAGCCGTGAAACGAGGGCTTCCTAATTTAGAGCGTCATATCACGAGCCTACAAAGCTTTGGAATTCCTATCGTAGTTTCCCTAAACGCTTTTAAAACCGATACGCGGGCAGAAATGGGAGTGGTTGAGAAGTATTGTAGTAAAGCCGGAATTCCTGTCGCAGTAAGCTATGGATGGGAGAAGGGTGGAAAAGGATGCTTGGATCTAGCAGGTGCAGTTGTTAAGGCAGCAAGCTCTTGCGCGAATGATTTTACTCCTACTTACAGTCTTGAGGAAAGTATCATTGTCAAGATGAAGAAAATATGTCAAACTATCTACGGAGCAAATGACCTTGTATTAAGCAGTAAGGCTATTGCACAGCTCCGTAAATTTGAATCCATGGGCTACGGCAATTTACCTGTGTGCATGGCTAAGACGCAAAAAAGTTTTAGTGATGATGAAAAGTTGCTGGGCCGACCAGAAGACTTCGATATCCATATCAGGGAGTTTGAAATTGCTACTGGAGCAGGCTTTATTGTGCCTATTGCGGGTAATATTTTACGGATGCCTGGATTACCCGCTACTCCGGCAGCTGAAAACATTAGCATTGATGAGAATGGCGTAATTGAAGGATTGTTTTAAGTACGTAGTGATAGTTATTTCGTTTCCGTCATATTATCGGCCACAACAATGATATAGTCTGCAATGGTAGATTTTTCTTCATCAGTCATTTCCTGCCATTCAGTTTCATAAACAGTGGTGATCGACATTATTTTGAGACCGGGTTGAATCTTATTGACCCACCATATAATTCCCTGGTCATAATTTGAATGATAAGACCCCTCAAGGTGGAATAGTAAGTTGCCTTGCTGGAAGTTTTTCAGTGAGAAATGGGCCATGGTAGCATCTTTAGCAGCCTGAGCGGTTTGGATATTAAGCATGTTCGGTGGTACATGCCCCCCCATCATCTCGGCCATCTCGGCATAAGCCTTTACCGTGGGGTCAAAATATTTTTCTAAGTCAGGTCCAATTAATGCTAGCGCTTCGGGGCTTAATTTTGTGAGCACGTTGATACCCTCTTTATTGATCATGGAAGCGTACCTTCTTGGGATATTAGTTGCTATAAACCGTAATTTATTATCTTTTGCGAATTCAATTAATGGCCTGTAATCAGTTTTATAATTATCCCATAATTGCGTTATTTCTGGAGTCATTTTGTCTTCAGCGTAAAACCCTTTTAAATATTCGTTTATGACGAGTTGGTTGCCGGATTCAAACATCTCGGCACCAAGAAACAATCTCTCTCCAACAATATCATAAAGACTTTCACTTATTTCTAATTGCATCCAGTGTGAAATAGGGTTGTTATGGTATTCACCAAAAAACACCATATCCTGAACGGTAAGGTCTATTACCATGGCATCATAATCAGCTAGCTCTCCTGAATTGCTATACAACAGATAGGCAGGTTTGTTTTGCGCTTTTGTAGTGCCGATGGTGCAGAGAATAAAAAGGCTTGTCAGAATAAATTGTTTCATGGTCTTTGCTTAAATTATTTATTGGGAAATAGTCTATTTATTACTTAACAATAAGTTTCTAGCTGCCGTAGGAATGGTCATCAAATCAGCCTCAGTATCAATATCTGTCAAGGCGGTAAGTAATTCGTAGCTTTTTCCTTGGGTTTCAAAGTCTTTTATGGTGTCAGGAGTTACACTTTCTGTGCTCCAGTTTTTACTTTCAAATATCTCAGGTATCAAATGTTGCATGCCTACAAGGTAATACCCGCCGTCGGTACTTGGACCCAATACCGCATCTTTGCTCTCAAGGGCCCTAAAGGCTCCATTAATGATAGTGGAGGTAATGGTGTAGCAATCACTGCCAATGATAGAGACACGCTCATAGCCAGATT
>JBKEFO010000136.1:0-8307 GCA_046709585.1 Marivirga sp. | reverse complement strand
CTTTTATTTTGGTGGTTATTTACCTTACAACATACATAAATCAATTCTTAAAATGAAAGATTATTCAATGATCGGATAAAATCTAATATGTATATAGCTTATAGGAGATGATGCTAATCGTCAGAAGTATAATTAAGCATGCTTTGACAAGTAATCTATGAGCTGAATGAAAGAGAAATAAGAAGAGAAGAACCATTGATCGGTATTTATAACGTACCTATTTAATTGTACTTATTTCCTGTTTTTTGTATAAAACGCCAACATTTCGCATTATTGGATGCTTGTAATAGGATCAATATAGCATTGATTGTCTTCTATGTGCATCATAAAAAAGCCCAGCAGTTGCTGCTAGGCTCGGAAATGTTGCGTATAAGATTATCTGATTTTGCTAAGGTTGCGGATTTCCTTCACAAGCGGAGGTTTTATACTTTACATTGACTTTACAAACGCTTCATAAAGCCTATATTATCTATGGCGATTACACCACTTGTATTTTTATTAAAAATAAACTGAACTTCTTTAATGTCGGAAGGTGAAAAGTGGGGATTTATTTCTTGAAAGGCCATGGTCGGAAAGTAAAATGTTTGAAATACCTTTTCTGATTGTGTACCATCCATAACGAAATCTACTTTCATAATCGTTACTTCAATAGTTCTCTGTAAAGCAGAGAACGTACTCAAGGGAAACGACACTTCTTGCCCCATTGTGTCGCGCAATAAGATTGTAAAATCTATAGGCTGTTTCGGCTCCTCCTCGTCTTCTTCGTCTTTCTCTTCGCCAAGAGCCTCCTCTTCCTTATTCTTTTTGTTGTCGTTATTTACCCATTTCCCTTCTGATTTAGGCTGGGCAGATTCCTGAGCTTCGGCTAAAGAAAATACCAATACCGAAGTAGAATCGCTCATAGTAGAAGGAAGGCTGATGGTATAGTTGGCAATTGTTGAGTCAGGTAATGATGCAATAGAATGCTCCCCAGGCTGCTGCTCATAATTCCAGCCGATGATAAGCGCTCTACTACCCTTTTTTTGCCATTTTAGTTGTACCTCTTGCTCACGCCAAACAGATAGGTTCTTGGTAATAATACTGCCACCGTCCTGAGTCGAAGTAGAAACATCAAAGTCTTCATCAAAATCTGCAATTATCTTTAAATTTGAATCTTCAAATTGGTTAAGGTATATAGTCTCAGGAAGCCAGTCTTTACCTGCTCTGGCATCGACAAATAAGGGTAAATATTCCTGTTTATCTTTTAATGTTATAGCGAGGAATGAGCTAATGTATACTTGAGCAATTTCCCGTTGGTCTTCAGCAGAAAGTAGTTGTTTACGGTTAAGAAAGCCTACAAAAGGATTGCCCATGTCATTATCGCCCCAGCTAGTATTAAATTGCCCGTGATTTGCGCCATAGACATAAATGCCTGATTTGAAATGATAAAGGCTATCTTTAAAATTCACTCTTTCATATTGTTGAGAACCTAGAAAGGAGGTGACATCTGCGTCTTGTGCTCCGTGCATAACAAAATAACTCACGTCTTCAACTACCGTTTTACTATTTCCTGGCTCATATTGCCCGTCAACAGGAGCGATAGCCATGATCGATTTTATGTTATAATTGTAGTCAAATTTTACAGAAGCATCATCCGGATAAAATGGGAGCTTATTGAACATAGCGGCATGGGCTACTGACTCCCCGCCGCGTGAATGCCCAATAAGGGCGATGTTGGAGGTGTCAATCTTTTTGTAAAATACATTGTCCTCGGTCTCGTTCCATTCATGCCATACTTTTAAGTGTTCAAGTAATAGCCAAGCCCGTGCATCATTCTCTTCATCTAAACCCCCGAAAATATCTGACCAAGATCCATTGATAAAATTTTCATCTACCGATGCGAGAATGATGCCTTTTGAGGCAAGTAGTTCTCCGAGATATGCATAGCCTGGGTCGGAATAATCTTGCATAGAATGGTTCCCATGTACAATTAGCGCCAAGGGAAAAGGACCTTCACCTTCAGGATACCAAACACGGGCATTTATTGGGAGTGCTCTCGCATCAAACCCCCAGTATTTTTCACGAAACCATCCCCCAATGCCTTTCCAATTATCGATAAAGGCGAGACCATTAACACTATCAGTTTTAATGGCTACTTCTTCCCCGTATTCTGGGCGGTGTAAATCATTACCACTGCCATAGGTCGTCATTTTTACAGTATAAGGGCCTTTTTCGGAAGGAGATACTCCTTTTATTTGATGAATGTTTAATTTGGATGCTAATGCTGCATTTGTGACAGGGTGAACAGCGAAACCAACTGTACCGTACAGCACTCCACCGGCAATGAACCCACCAAAACCAATAAGTATGCCTAAAACGGTTACAGTTTTTTTCGCTCTTGATAAATTTTTGAATCCAGTGTTTTTCAAAACTAGTAAGGCAGCACCACAAAGTGATGCTAGTATAAGGATTACTGATGGGGTAATCGAATCAAGGCTCATGATAACAAGCAAGGGTATGGAAGTCAAAAGGGCCAACTTATAGAAGGCTGATATCTTACTTATAAGCTTTAACACCCACCTATTTATGAGGCCAAACAATAGGCTTGACAGAATTATAGCTATGCTAAGTAACAGTGCCCACTGATCATTGAGATCCCTATAACTACGAACTGAGTAAACTACCCAAAGAATGGCGGTGACAGTAAGCAGTCCTAATGAAGCACCTCTTACTGCATTATTTCCTGGGGCAATGGCTTTGATGAGGCCCTTCAGCCAACGCTTAATTTGCAGGTGTTTTTTTTTCATCGCTGATTTAGCTAATTAATGGAAGGATGAAAACTAGCACGCCATTAGGAGGCTATGATTTCAGATGCATTGTTATCCGCAATGTACTTAATTTTCTGTAATTAGTTTTTGAGTGAATTTTTCATACTCAGTCTCCAGTTGAATGAAATAAACTACCCCTTTAGCTATACCAGTAATTTTTTTTGAAATGGATTTTTCTCCAACATTTTGGTTCTGTATTAATTCTTCATCAAGTAATTTTCCGTTTATATCAAAAACTGATATTTTGACATCTCCACTTTTTATTAAGTTATATTTTATCGTAAAATCACCCGTATTCGGATTCGGATATACCAACATATTCAAGGCCCCTTTAGGCTGCTGATTCAGTTTATCGACAGATAGAATTACATTTTTAGTTAAAAACACTGTAAATACTTGACTGCTTGCTGAACTTTGAGTTCCGTCATTAGTAAAGAAAATATTTTCTGCTGCGCTACTTATACCGCCATAAATATACCCTATTAAAGTAGGCTCTTCTGTGATGTCATCGAGCTTGAATACTTCATTATCGAATTGTGGAATGTTCGGATTAGGAATAAATTCTGCTCCTGCACCCATTAAAGAGGGCATCTCAATAGGTAACTTATATTCTGCCATCTGTCCTTCGGAATTTCTTGTGACTCTGGCAATTGTTTTCACAAAAGGCACATTGTTATCTTGTACTAGTGTTCCGTCGTGGTCATAAAACTGAGCAATTCCTCCAAAAAAGACCGTATGCATTTTATTCTCTATAGTGGAATAGAGCGGGATCACTGCACAATGGTAATGGTTATAATATTGTTGAAATGTATTGTTTACAGTATAACCATTTGAATCAATATTTACAGAATTTAAAAAAGGTAAATCTACAGTCTCTTGAAAAACACCAGAAAACATGGTGATTCCCTCTTGACCATTGGGCATTATCTGTGCTACTGCATTATAATCTCGCCGATGTAGATTATCACGATCAGTATAAGAGGGTAAATGACTTATGGTAATAATGGTTCCATCATCTATTATAGAAAATACGCGTATTGAATTCGTATATTCTTGTAGAAAACCAGGGCCATGACCTGGCCCCATTGGATTATAGCGGCCAATAAATTTTTGCCCTCCGAGTAAGTAATACTTATCGTGGATTTTATTCAAATGGCCACCAGTAACCTGAAATTTCGACTCATTTATTTGTCTAAAAAAGGGAGTAATACTTGTACCAGCAATTATGGCTTTTATGACTTCTGAAACGTTAATAGCTGTTAAATTACTGTATGTTGTATGGTTATTTAGGGTACGACTAAATCCGTAACCACCAATACAATACAAATAATCACCCGTTTGATGGAAATTCATATTGGTAGCACTTAATTGCTCTTGAATTGTAGTAGGCAGGGAAGTTAATGAAGTAGACCATTTCTCTTGGGTCATGGGGTCTACTACAATAATTTGGTTATTATTGCCCGCCTCATCAAAGGCAGCCCACGGCTGCCTTCTATGTAGTCCATCAAGCCTACCACCTACTATTAACCATTTCCCATCATGTTGGCCATATGCATATGATTGAAGTCCTCCCAATTCAGTAATGGCCATTGGTTCAATCGTAATAGTAAAAGGTGTTTGTGCAATTGCATTGGATGAGATCAGCAATCCTAAGAATAAGAATAATAATGGTTTTAATTTATTCATAATATAGATTTTTTAATTACTAATGTATTTTAAAACAAGGTTCGTTTTACGGCTTGTTAACCATCGTCTTAGGTACTAATTATCCAAGCTATGTAGTAGGGTCGTAGGGTGATCTTATTCAATTCCAATTGATTGGCTTGATATCCATTGTCATTTCAAAGGCTGGCAAATCCCGATATCTCACAATTGTGGATTGTATTTGCCCCCTAATGATTCTGCTTACTTGAAGAAGTTAATAGAGGAACTATTGGCAAGAAGATGGACTTTTCGGGGAAATTTGGCATGAACGACCAATTTATTGAGATGGCGATGCTCCAGTGCGCTTAGTTTTTTCCTATCCAACAGTAATATCGTAGAATGGCCATGATGGTCTGTCTTCTCTAATATCCTTTCGTTGTTAAAATCACACTGCCACTCCGTCTCGGGGCAACTTTCCTCATAGGCGATCTCAATTGTGGGAACAGCAAAGTAATCGTGCTCACCGATTCCTTCCATATCAAACACTAAACGTAAGAATCCACCATCTAATGCTAATTGATCATCTGATATCCCAATCTCTTTAAAAGTTATTATACCTTTTGTCGCAGATGTAAACTTCACTTTAATTTCTCCTTGATTAATCTCAACTAATTGGCTCATATTTTTTTTGTAGAAAGCTACGGAAGATAAAAAAGAGGAAATATGACTTATATCAATAAAAGAGGGTAACAATTTTCAGTATCCTTAAATTTAAGGGTGCTAAATTTTCTTTTTCGATTTTCATTTTTCCTTCGCGAAAAACATACCGAAAATAAGGTGCAAATAGCAGTTTACACTTTGCTATCTACAGGTTTTCAAAGGGCAATCTATATCTTTTTAAAGCACTTAGGGTACTATCGTAGTGCCTTATAGCCATTGGGAGCATGAGTTTATTTGTCTTCTCGCTTTAAGTCTAGATCTTGAAAGTCAAAACTAAAATCAATATTAGGAGAGATACCCTTCATTTTGATACCGATAGCTTTGCCTTCTTCATTCAAACTGAATATAGCAAATGCCTCTGCATTCATATGAGTATACTCCCACTTGATGGCGAAGGTGGTAGCTTCATAAAAATACATATGGCCATTCAATTTTGGCGATCGCTTAGAGGTAAACCAAAGATTGCCATCCTTCATGGCTATCTCTACCTCACCAAACCAGTCATCTTTATATGTTCCGGTGTAATGGCTTAGGTTAATGTTGGGCGTTTTGTTTTCACGAACAATTTTCCAAACTGCAGTTGTTACGGAGTCAGATTCGTTTGCTGTTGCTTCTGCCCGTGCTGCCATTTGCGTAATCCAGTCCATTTCTTCAATCTCTAAATAGGAATCAAGTATCATTTCAGGAATGGAACTATAGGCATATCCTCCTGGTGATGAATTTGTGAGCACCACAATTCCTAGATTAAGCTCAGGAATTAAAATAGTCTTTGAAAGCATACCTGGTAACCCACCGGTATGGGAGAGAACGATTTTTCCTTGCTCATCTTTTATGTTCCAACCAAGACCATAAGCGGCAAGATGTTGTTTTGTTCTTGGGTTTGGATTCGTTGTAAATCCCTGGTTAGTATGTGGCTTCCACATTTGATTTTGCTGTCGTGCTGAAAATAATTCGAGTGTCAAATCTTCGCCATATTTACCTCCGTTTAAATGCATGATCATCCATTTACTTAAGTCGTCAACACTTGCATAAATACCGCCTGCTGCTGCCACAAGTTCACTAGTGTAGGTCTGCAATTGTTTTATTTGTGGTCCTTCAGAATCATGAGGAATTGCCATATTGGCCTTTGCCTGTAGTCTTGAATTTATAGGTACTGAATTATTCATTCCTAAGGGTATAAGAATTCGCGATTGTATAAAATCTGGCCAGCTCACACCACTAACTCTTGCCACTATCTCTCCAGCGACGATATATAGTAAATTATCATAATCATATTTTGTTCGAAAGGCAGATACAGGTTCCTGATATTGGAAACTATTAAGCACATCCGTAATAGTGAAGTCAGCGCCATCAGGAAAGATCATTAAATCTCCTGCGCCAAGCCCCAGTCCACTTCTGTGAGTCAGCAGATCAACAATAGTAAAATTAGCAGTGACATAATCATTGTACATTTTAAATTCTGATATATGATCGATTACTTTGTCATCCCATGTCAGCTTCCCTTCGTCAACAAGAATAGCAAGAGCGGCAGTCGTAAAAGCTTTCGAGTTGGAAGCGATGGCAAACAACGTATGTTCATCGACTTTTTTGTTATCTGCTACAGATTTTATGCCATATCCTTTGGAATGAATCACTTTACCGTCTTTTACAACAGCAACGGCAATTCCTACAGAAGGGGAGATATCTAAGGCTTTATAAACTACCGAATCAATTTGTTTTGAGTTCAGCCCTTGGCCAAGAACAAAATGTACTTGAAAGAGCAATGATGCCAGGGAGCTTAGTAAGAAAGTCTTTTTCATAATTGGTGATAAGGATTAATACTATACTGCAATTGCTATGTAAGCTATATGCATTTAATTTAGTACTATTCAATTTATATTTCTTTGTAGCCTTCTGTTATTTCAGCAACTATTGACTTTTATTTTCAGTATTGAAACAATAATGAGGTTACATTTCTTTTTGGTTTATCGCGTTTAAATAGGATCTTTAGTGATGGCCCAAGAATGCATTATTAGCAGATGACTGCTTCCGTTGGATAATACATACTTTAGTAGGGTAGTAGCTATTTTATCCGTTTGGTTTAGGCACATCGTCCTCACTGAAGGTTTCTCTATCAGCGATTTTTTTTGACCTTTCATATACTTTTTCCTCTGCTTCAAGACCTTCTTGACTGGCGCCTTTCGACGGTGTGAAAGCTAGCGAAGTGAGGAGTGGAAAGTGATCTGAGTCTATGCTTGGTAGACGATGAATGGAACGATAGGTGAAATGTTCGCTGTGAAAAAGGTGGTCAAGCGGCCAGCGTAAGAATGCATATTTTGCATGAAAGGTATTGAACATTCCTCCGCCTATCCGTGGATCCAACAAACCGCTTATTTTGCCGAAAAGATGGGTAGTTGAAGACCCATGCTACGTCATTAAGGTCGCCGGTAACTATCACAGCTTGTTTGCTCTTATATGCACTTCTAGCCACAACTATCAGCTCAGCATCACGTTCAGCAAATTCTGTATTTTCAGTGGGACTCGGAGGAGCGGGGTGTACGGAAATGTGCACGTACCTTATCACCTGTCCGTAGTTCTATTGACACATGTATGGATGGGACATCTTTCTCAACTAATAATGAAATTTCTTCGTGATGTAATGGTAATCTGGAATAAAGATGCATGCCATAAAGGTTGTCAAGTGGGCATTTAACAGAATAGGGTATATCTGATTCCAAAAGTTTCAGCTGATCTTGCCACCACTGATCCGATTCTAAGGTTACCAGAATATCAGACTGATGCTGATTCACCAATTTTATTAAAGCTTCAGCGTTTCGGTTTGGGGTAAGTACATTAGAGGTGATAATACTAAGCTGCCGTTCAGGATCTTCTTCATTAACAGATTTCACCTCTTTAGGCCATAGAGGTGTATAGGGTAATATCCACCACAATTGCCAAGCGAAACTACGGCCATTAGCAAAGATAAGCAGCCATTTTATAGGCGTTTCTATGTCCATAAAAAAAATAATTATGATCAGCAGGACGAAAGAAAAAACATGATCTGTACTCTAGGAAAGTCCATGCCTCTGATGATCCAGTGGGTTTTCCGCGATAGGGGTAGAATAGTAACTACTGCCTTAGGAGCAGGCAAATAATA
>JBKEFO010000135.1:0-8317 GCA_046709585.1 Marivirga sp. | reverse complement strand
ATCAGTGGTTGAAATGGCGCCCGTGGCTACACTTTTCTTTTGGCTACCATAGCCAATAACAACTACTTCACTTAAAGATTCAACATCGATACCCATCTTGACATCAATAACTGATTCCGTACCGACAGTTACTTCCTTACTATCATAGCCTATGAAAGAGAATACTAATATATCTCCTTGTTTTACAGGAAGTTTATAAAAACCATCGAGATTAGTGGTTGTACCATTAGAAGTACCTTTAATCATGATACTGGTGCCTGGCAGCGTCTCAGCTGTCGACGCATCGGAAACAGTACCAGTAATGGTTCTGTCTTGCCCATACAATGAAGAGGCAGCGGCGAAAATTAATAAATAGAGTAAAAATTTTTTCATAGGACCTTACTTGAAATTTTAGACTGATATAATGCAAACGTTTTCATTACCATTCGTCAATTAAGCAATAAATAAGTTAATAATAAAATTAACCGACTACATCAATAATACATCAACCCTATATAATTAATTCATCAAAAATACATCACAAACACAAAATACCGTGTCTAAAACTATTAAAAGCACTAATAAAGCTGAAAATGAAAATATTTTTAAGCAACATTTTACAAAAAGAATTACATCACCAAAAAAATTTAGCTATATTTAACTATGCAGTTACGTTTTACAATTATTGCTCTTTTTAGTTGGGTCATCTCAACAGCTACCTATGGCCAGATAGGAAAGATTGGCCTCCCCTTTAGTGAATACTATTCGAGTAAAGAATATAAAGGTGGAATCCAGAATATGGAAATCACCCAAGGTCTTGACGGATTAATATATGTCGCTAATAACTTCGGCTTGCTAACTTTTGATGGAACTGAATGGACAATTTACAATTCCAGAAGAGGAAAAAAGTGTCGATATATTTTAATTGGAGAAAATGGCAAGGTTTACACTGCCGGCCAAGGAGATTTCGGCTACTATGGCTTAAATTCAGTTGGTCAATATCAATACACTTCTTTATCAGACAGTCTACCAAAAAATTACCAAAATTATGACGAGACTTGGCGAATCTATAAAAAAGATGGCAACTTAGTCTTTTGTACCTTTGATTATCTATTTTACTATAATAATCAATTCCAATTAGTAGATGTCAAAATTGCTCCAAAACGTGTTGACAGCTATTTCTTTATCAACAACTCAATTATTACTAACCAAGACGGTACAGGTTTATTACAACTAAGAGAAGATACATTCTCTCTTTTGCCCGGCGGTGCGTTTTTTTCAGATAAAAAGGTAAGCGCTATCCTTTCACTAAATAAAACGCAGTTACTAATCACCACACAAAAAAATGGTATTTTTCAACTCTCCAACGGGCAGGTCAGTGTATGGAATGAAGCTAATCAAGCAAAATTTCAAAAGGCCTCAGTTAATATTGCAATCAGACTTTCTAGTGGTGAAATTGCCATAGGCACCCTAAACGATGGACTGATCATAACTGATAGACATGGTAATGAAAAATTAGCGCTTACTAAAGGCCATGGATTAGAGAACAGGACTGTCCTCTCATTATTTGAGGACAGTCAAAACAACCTATGGGTAGGTCACAACAATGGGATTAGCTTTATAGAACTCAACAATCCATTTTCTTTAATAAATGAACAATTTGGCTTACCTGGTACAGGATACGATGCCATTCTTAGCGACAATGAACTTATTCTTGGTACAAATAACGGTGTTTTCTCAAGTGCTATTAATGCCAATAAAACTGCTCCGCAACGAATAATCAATTCCTTGGGGCAAGTGTACGCAATAGATAAAGTATATAACAAAATCTTAACAGGGCAACATGGTGGAAGCTTCAGCATTGAAAATGAGGAAGCCCAATTAATTTCTGACGAACCCGG
The DNA here is from genome assembly GCA_046709585.1 of Marivirga sp. Lineage (GTDB taxonomy): Bacteria > Bacteroidota > Bacteroidia > Cytophagales > Cyclobacteriaceae > Marivirga. The sequence continues at coordinate 6,437 of JBKEFO010000135.1, read as the reverse complement.
CTCATGGACCTTTATTCCCTTGCAGAATCATCCAGGATATATACTTCAAGGGAATTACACAGGGCTATCTCTATTAAAAAAAGAAGACGGTCAAATTAATTTTATTAGGAAAATTAAAGGCTTTACTGAGTCCTCGCGTGTCATAGAGCAAGCTGACAATGGTGATATCTGGATGACTCACGGGTATAAAGGTGTCTTTAAATTCCGGTTAAATGATGCGTTGGATTCCGTATCAGTAAAATTTTACGATCAAGAATCAGGCCTGCCTTCTAAATTTTTAATAAATGTATGGCGCATAAATAATCAATTAATATTTACTACTGAGCGAGGAATATATGTTTATAAACAAGCATTAGATCGTTTCGTCCGTTTCACTGACTTTGATGAATATCTTGGAAAGGACTCTCAAATTATAAGTCTTGCAGAAGACGCAGTAGGTAATATATATTATGTGACAAAGGATGAAATTGGTTTATTAGAAAGAAATGGGAATAATTTATATTCAAAACATACCAGCGTATTTAATAGAATTGATTTACTCCTCAATGACGACTTGCAAAAAATTATCGCTTTAGAAGCAAATCAAATCTTATTTGCTGCAAAAGAAGGCTTTATACATTTCAATAATACCGATAAACTACGGCAGAAATCGACAACAAAAACGCTGATAAAAAAGGTTACGCTAACGCAAAATGTAGATTCAACCATTTCTTTCGGTAAATATTTAATTGATAATAAAATAAGCTATGCGCAGCCTACCGAGAGCATACATGAATTACCATTTGATTTAAATGCTATTAGGTTTTCTTTTACAGCACCATTTATGGAAGCTAATGAAAAAACACGCTATCAATACTGGCTGGAAAATTCAGAGGAGAAGGGATTTAGCGATTGGACTAACAAAACTGAGAAAGAGTATACCAACCTATCGGATGCATCCTATATTTTTCATGTGCGCGCAAAAAATGTCTATGGTGACATAACGGATACTAGCATATATAAATTTAAAATATCACCTCCATGGTACAGAAATAGTTTCGCTTACATCGTGTACTTTTTTTTCAGTATGGGTGTAATCTCCGTTGTTTTCCTCTTATTTGAAAAAAGATACAAAAAGCAGACTAAAATAATTAACGAACAAAAAGAACAAGAGATTAACAGAATTGATACCGAGTTAAAGACCTCTGAAGAACTCATTGACAAATTAAAAAATGATCAATTGAAAGCGCAAATTGATATTCAGAATAAGGAATTGGCTACCTCAACAATGCAAATAATTAATAAAAACGAGTTTATTAATAGTGTAAAAGGAAACCTTAATGTAGTTACTAAGAGAAGCAAAAATCAGGAAGTTAAGCACGAGATCAACAAAATTATACACAATATAGAAAAGAATATAGCCTCAGATAAAGATTGGGAAAACTTCTCTATGCATTTCGACAAAGTGCATGGTGACTTCACACATCGATTTAAGATAGAATATCCTGAGATCAGTCCACAAGAAATAAAACTAAGTGCCTATTTGCGGATGAACTTAAGCACCAAAGAGATAGCACATCTTCTAAATATTTCTGTGAGAGGCGTTGAAATCTCTAGGTACAGATTGCGCAAGAAATTAACACTAGAACGGTCGGACAATCTTCAAGAGTTTATTCTAAGTTACTGATTATCAAAAAAACGAGCAAAGCAAATGCTTCGTGTATTTTTAGGCTGATCAATTTCTAATTCTCGGCGCTTCCCTGCTGTCCTTGGGACTGATTAATAGCCATTTGACTTAAGGTTTTACCCCCTTTAATGCCGAAATACAATGTTCTGATAGGGTATGGTATTGCTAGACATGCAGCATCGAAAGCTTTCTTTATTTCTTTTATAGCCCTGTTTCTCATTTCAAGATAAGAGGAGTCTTCAGGGAATTTAATCCAGAACTTGATTTCAAAATTGATGCTACTACCTCCAAATTCGGTATAGGTGAATATCATGTCTTCAGCTCTAATAACACCTTCGGTCTTTTTAAGCGTGTGTAAGATAAATTCCTCTACCTGCTGCAGATCTCTTCAGCATAAGACACCCCTACTACCAAATCTATTCTTCTTTCGCCAAGTCTACTATAATTTATAATGGCATTAGAAATGCACCTCTTTATTAGGTATATATACTTCTTGCCCTTGCCATGTTTGCACCACCGTCACCCTTAAATTAGTTCTAGTTACCACGCCCATGTAATCATAGAGTGTTTACGACCTCACCAATAGTAAAGGGCTTCCTAAAAGCTAAAATAATTCCAAAGACAAAATTGGCTGCTATGTCTTGGAAAGCAAAACCCAAGGCTAAACCGATTACCCCCACCCCTACTAATAAGGAGGTGACAGCTTTATCTAGATTCAAAATACCTAAAATAATAAAGATGCCTAAGCCAAAAACCGCATAGTATATTATTGTCGCTGATAGATTCTGTAGCGCTTCATTGTCTAAATATTTTTTAAAAAGCTTAATAAATGCCTTTTGTATAACTTTGGCAAACAATAAAAAAGGATGAATAATAGAACCGCAACGAACATATTAGGTATCATCTCTATAAACGTCTCCCACCAAGCGAGTACCTTGTCGGCGACTTGAGCTAGCGACTCCGCCACTTCATTTTTAAGTGAATCTACCCTTGCTTCTGTCTTAGATCGTAAAAATATGGCTCTCATGATAAAATTTATTTTATCATAACCTTTAAAACTAGAAAATCCTTCATGCTAAAAAAAGACTACTAAGAAATGCTTTTCAAACTCAAAATGGTAATCTCTGGAGGAATGCCAATCCTACCTGGGTAGCCTAAATAGCCATACCCCCTGTTTACATACAGATGTTGGTTACCCTCTTGGTATAAGCCTGCCCATTGCTTATACATAAATTGTGCTGGACTCCATTGAAAACCGCCTATCTCTACACCAAATTGAAAGCCATGTGTATGCCCTGCTAACATCAAGTCAATATCACCATAGTTTTTTCTAACTTGAGCATCCCAATGGCTAGGATCATGCGACAGTAAAATTTTCGCTGGCAAATCTGCCGTGCCAGCATAAGCCTTTTCCAAATCACCGTATTTAGCGAACCTTCCTGCACCCCAATTTTCTACACCAATAATCGATAGAGGCTCCTTATCAACCCACAATGTTTTATTTTCATTCGTTAACAAATTCCAACCCATTAAAGCATGTGAAGCTTTTAAATCCTTTAAATTATTCTCTTTGGCGGCCTGACTTTTCCATTGCTTATAGTCACCATAATCGTGGTTACCTAAAATAGAATACACACCTAAGGGTGCCTTGACTTTGGAAAAAATGGGTAAATAATCAGCTACCTCTGGCGCTTCATTGTTAACCAAATCACCCGTAAAGAATATAAGGTCTGGCTTTTCCTTCATCAACATATCGACACCACCTTCTACAGCCACCCTATTCCAAAAGCTTCCTGAATGGATATCAGATAACTGCGCCACTGTAACGCCATCCCAAGCTTTAGGGAGTCCCTTAATGCCAATGGTCTTTCGCCTTATTCTGTAATCGTGGGCACCAGATATGATACCGAAACTCATGGCAGCAAAAGGCACAGCACCAGCTATTAAGGCCGATTTCGCCACAAAGGCGGCGCGTGTAATAGGTTTGCCCTTAGTAAGTATCTCCTTGTCTGTATTAAGACTGTTTTTGATACCCTCAACAGCATATTGACCCAATCTAAAAAGATCACCCAGCAGCAATACCATCGCTGCCAATGCCTTGGAGAAATAATTCATGAAAACAATCACTAGCAGAAAGCTTCTGAAAACTCTTCCATAGCTATCTGGATTTCCAAAATGATAGAGCCAAAAGCTGGCAAGCGTTATAAAAGTGAAACCCCAATAGCTATAAACTGCTATATTCCGCCATATACCCGTCACGTTTTGTAATGATACCTTCAATGCTTGAAAAACATACAAATCAAGTAAGAGAAATAAGGCTGTCGCCAAAGGGATAATCAATGTTTTAGACATGTCTATTTATTATAAAAACTCTTTATCGTAATAATTCTTTATCGCAAAAAGCAAAAAGCCTGAAATCAGGCTCTTTGCTATAAAGTATATAAATACAGTTTCTTAAGCTTTCTTCAATACTGCTTTCGCTACTTCTTTTTCCATTCTTTTAGTAAACAGCCAATATTTGATTCTATATACGATAGTAAATAGTACCGGTACTATAATCAAAGTCAAGAAGGTAGCCACTATCAAACCGAAGATTACCGTCCATGCTAAAGGTCCCCAGAATATCACATTATCTCCACCGATATAAATCTTCGGATCAAAATTAGAAAATAGACTAAACCAGTCGATATTTAAACCAATAGCTAATGGAATAAGGCCTAGAACAGTGGTCACTGCAGTTAAAATTACTGGTCTTAACCTAGCTTTCCCACTTTTAATAACTAATTGCCTTACTTCCGCATTAGAAAGCATTTCGTCTCTAGTGAGTTCACGATTTTCAACTTCTCGGTCTATTAGCAATTGCGTATAATCCAATAATACCACACCATTATTAACCACAATACCTGCTAAGGCTATAATACCCATCATGGTCATCATGATCACGAAAGACCAGCCGGTGATCATTAAACCACCAAATACACCAATTAGACTAAATAGAATAGAGATCATAATGATAATTGGCTTGGATATTCCGCCAAACTGGAAAATTAATATCAACATGATTAAACCAAGTCCTGAAAAGAATGCCCCAATTAAGAAAGTCATCTGTTTATTTTGCTCCTCAATTTGGCCTGTATAGTCAATCTTAATACCTGCAGGTAGTGCTTCAAAATCTCGCATTACCTCTTGAATTACAGCAACAATAGCACCTGCATCAGAGAAACCAGGCTCTAAGCCTGAATAAACTGTTACCACCCTTTTGGTATCTTTATGCTTGATTGCACTGAAGCCTGAAGTATTTTTTCTTTTTGTTACTGCAGCAACAGGAACTTCTTTAATTTTCCCTGAAGAAGGATCTCTAAAAATTATATTTTGATTAAATAAGGCATCATAATTATACCTATCATCTTCCTCAAAACGAACATTTATGTTGTAATCTTCGCCGTCATTTTTATAAACGCCTGCTTTTTCTCCAAAGAGCGATCGCCTTAACTGACTACCTACCTGACCAACAGAAACACCTAACTCACCTGCTTTTTCACGGTCTACAGTAACTTGCATTGAAGGCTTCCGCTTGTTCACATCGATTTTTAACTCTTCAATACCAGCTACATTCTCAGCATTAATAAAATTACGCATTCTCTCTGCTGTTATGATCAATTCATCATAATCGTCCCCTTCTATTTCTATATTAATAGGATAACCCGCAGGAGGTCCTGCTGCATCTTTCTCAACAGAAATAGCAATGCCTGGATAGAGGCCTTTCAAAGAATTCTGAACCTTTTCTCTAAGCTTTTCAGAATCTAACCCTCTACGGTATTTAAATTCACTCATGGAGGCTGTAATCTTTCCTCTGTGAGGCATCTCAGCGGCCGAACCACCGTCAGTTTGAGGATTTCCAGCACCTTCCCCTACTTGAGAAACAGCTGACTCTACCATGAAGTTGTCACCATCATCCTTGTATACATCATCATTTACGACATTGTATACACGTTTTTCAATGTCTTTAGTGATTTTATTGGTCTTTTCTATCGCTGTACCTAGTGGATACTCTATATAGACAATAATTTGATTAGGCTTGTTATCAGGGAAAAATTCCACTTTTGTTCTTTGAGAAGCCAATGATAGACCAAATCCAATAAACGCAGCAACTAAGAGTAAACCTGTAAAACTAAAATACCAATACACATTATTTTTCCTTAATGCTCTAGTAATCTGGCGCTCATAAAAATTCTCAAATCTCACTAATACACTTCGTTGAAAGGCAATAGCTACCTTCTTCACAATATATTTATAAACCCACAGTAAGAGAGCAACAGTAATCATTAAGGACCCTAAACCTCGATAAGGGCCACCTACCACCATAATAAAAGCACCAAAGGCTACCAAAACAAGACTAGACCTTATCAGTTGCTTCATTGTTAATTCCTTATCGCCTGTCTCCATAAATTGAGATACTAGCATGGAGTTCATTAAAAGTGCTACCACTAATGACGAACCTAGTACTACTGATAGGGTGATTGGGAAATATATCATAAACTGACCAAATAGACCTGGCCATAAACCTAAGGGAACAAATGCTGCTACAGTAGTTAAAGTAGAAATGATAATAGGCAATGCGATTTCAGCTATTCCCTTTTTTGCCGCTTGAACCCTGGAGAGTCCTTCTTCTTCCATCAAACGATAGACATTTTCTACGACCACAATACCATTATCTACCAGCATACCCAATCCCATGATCAAGCCAAATAAGATCATTGTATTAAGCGTA
>JBKEFO010000134.1:0-8480 GCA_046709585.1 Marivirga sp. | reverse complement strand
ATACCCGGAGCATCTCCACCCGAGGTAAATACACCTATACGCTTCATTTCTTTCATAAAAATTTTGTCAGCGCATCAAAGATAGTGTAATGTGTACACTTACCCAATAGTATTTTATTATCTTTGTTCCGTACATTCAAAAATAGCATGTCGGAATATCACTATAACCCACACATCTCTGTTGACTGTGTAATATTTGGTTTTGATTATAAAAAGATCAACATTTTATTGATTAAACGTAAGCAAGTTAATCAAAAGGTTTTTGCGCTTCCAGGAGACTTGGTTAAAAAAGGAGAAGATTTGGATTCCTCTGCTAGCAGAATATTATCTCAGTTAACCAATTTGTCGGGGGTGTACTTGGAGCAATTCAGAACCTTCGGCTCCCCCGATAGAATTAAAGACCCTCAAGATATCGAATGGCTGAAGTCAATTAGAGAGCATCCTGAAGCAAGAGTTATCACAGTAGGCTACAATGCCATTATTCAAACCCACGATTTTGAAATTTCTGCTTCGTCATTTGCTGAAGAAGTATTGTGGCACCCTATTGAACAGCCACAGAAATTAGCCTTTGATCACAATGATGTCGCCAATACAGGCTGGTCCATGCTGAGAGAGAAGATTAAGCGCGAACCAGTTGTAGCCTTCAACCTCTTGCCAGAGAAATTTACTCTTAGGCAGTTGCAAACCTTATATGAAGCTATTGTAGGCCATGAGCTCGATAAGAGGAACTTCCGTAAACGCATGCTCCGCAATAGGTTTATGGAAGCACTGGATGAAAAAGAACAAAATGTTTCACATAAGCCAGCGCAATATTATCGATTCGATGAAACACGCTACAAAGAAGATTTTTCTAAAGACAAGTGGTTCTTGTTTTAGATGACCGCAACTATCCTTCGCCAATTAATTCTGTTTACTTCACCTATCTCATAGGAAGCTTTTGCTGATGGTTAAAAAATGTTTACTTTAGGTATATATGTGTGGGATAGCAGGAATATGGAGTATTAAGCCGGAAAAACTAGAGCGTGAGCCCTTTAAGAATGCGCTAGGTCTGATGCGTCATCGAGGGCCTGATCAAGCAGGGATACATGAAGCCAATCATTTGATGATGGGTGCACAAAGGCTTAAAGTGATTGATCTTGAATTGGGGGACCAGCCTATTTATGACGAGCAAGGATATAGCTTGGTATTTAACGGGGCTATTTATAATTATCCGGAGTTGGCAAAGCGCTATGGAATTAATTCCAAGTCAGACACCACTATCCTCTTCGAGATATTAAAAGAGAAAGGAGAAATAGCTATTGATCAGCTAAGAGGTATGTTTGCTTTCGCCTTTTATGATGCTCAGAAAGATCAACTGCTTCTTGCTAGAGATAGGGTAGGTCAAAAACCTTTATATTATTACCATGATGAGCACTGTTTTTTGTTCGCTTCTGAATTAAAAACATTAAAGGTATTAATGCATCAGCAGGGTGTTAAGGCAGAAATTAATGAAGAGGCCATATTTCACTATTTATGCTTAAGTAACATTCCTGAGCCAGAAACGATCTATAAAAATGTGTATGCTTTAGCTCCTGGTTATCAGTTGATTCTAAGTGGGGGTAGCCTTAGCTTCACGAAATATTGGGATTACAGCTATCAGCCTAAAAGTAGTATGGATAAGCCCAGCATTATGGCAGAAACCCAGCGTCTAATTCAGGAATCTGTGAAGCTAAGACTTAGGGCCGATGTGCCTGTCGGCTTATTTCTGTCTGCTGGCTGGGATAGCTCAGTTATTGCCTATGAGTTAGCCCAGCTTACACGGGAGGTGAAAACGTATACTGTTAGTTATCCATTCTCCACCAGTCAGAATGAGGCAGAGGTAGCGGCAAGAACAGCGCAACATTTTGGGCTCTCACACGAGACTATCCCAATTGAATTAAACCCGCTCGAAAGCCTTCAACAGCTTATCTCTACCTTCGATCAACCCTTTGCTGATAGTAGTGCAATCCCCAATTTAGCCATTGCACAAGCGGCAAGTCAGGAAGTGAAGGTGATGCTCAATGGCGATGGGGGTGACGAACAATTTGGTGGCTATAGAAGGTATTTTTTAGCCAAGCATGCTTCAAAACTTGCGTTTATGAAGCATTTTAAAGGACTGCCCCAAAATAAGTCTTACGACAGGCGTTCAAAAAGTGGCTTTATTCGGCGTGTTGGCAGGGTCATGGAAAGTACGACGAGTGCGCGCTACCTGCGCTACACTGTAGACATGCTGCAAGATGCTGACTTGCCGAGCATCTGGAAAGGTGCGCCCGTTGGCCAGAACATAGAAGCCCTGTTTCAAAGAAAAAAGTTAGGAGGCCTAGGTGAGTTGGACCAGCTGATGCAGCTTGATAGGAGATTTAATCTGCTGTCAGGAATATTGGTGAAGATGGATAGAGCCAGCATGGCCTATTCTGTGGAGGCGCGCTCGCCATTTCTCGACCATCAGCTTTTTGACTTTACTTCTAAATTGCCAGATATCTATAAGGTCAATGGTATCAAGAGAAAGTACCTGCTTAAAGCACTTTATGCCGATAAATTACCTGCAGAAGTGGTCAGAGGGAAGAAAATATCCTTCGAAGCACCCCTTGGACAATGGTTGCAGCACGATTTTAAGGACGTACTACACGATGTATTAGGCAATAGCAAGGCTAAACTTTTCAATTATCTGAATTATGAAGCTGTTCAAAGTATTCTGCATCGTAAGATATACCAAGAGCGCAATGCAGACTACCTACTTTACAGTTTATTGATATTAGCTCTATGGTTAGAAGAAAACGCTTGATTTAAAGCGAAAGTTTGGCAAGTTTTGTATATGGCATATAAATCTATTGATCCCAAGACATTAAAGATCCCAGAATTACACGGCTTATTACTAGGCTCCATCGCCCCTAGGCCAATTGCCTTTGCAAGTACCATCGATAAGGCAGGCAATGTAAACTTGAGTCCTTTTAGCTTTTTTAATGTGTTTGGTTCTAATCCGCCTACCTTAATATTTTCTCCTGCCCGCAGAGGAAGAGACAATACGGTAAAGCATAGCTACGAAAATGTAAAAGAAGTAGCTGAGGTGGTAATTAATATTGCCAACTACCCCATGGTGGAGCAGATGTCATTGTCTTCAACCGAATACCCCAAGGGGGTAAATGAGTTTGTGAAAGCAGGATTCACGGAAGCGGCTTCGGAGAAGGTGAGACCACCACGTGTCGCAGAAGCACCAGTGGCTTTTGAATGTATCGTAAAAGAAATAATAGAAACAGGTCCTAATGGCGGTGCAGGTAATTTAATCATCTGTGAAGTGATTCATATGCACATCAATGAAGCGATTTTAGATGAACAGGGTAAAATTGATCCTTTTAAATTAGATCCTATCGGTCGCCTTGGAGCAAACTGGTATTCGCGCTCTAGGAATGCTTTGTTTGAGGTGGAAAAGCCCCTAGCTAAAATGGGAATAGGCGTGGATGCCCTGCCTGAAGTCATCAGGAATTCTAGTGTGCTAACAGGGAATGACCTTGGCAAATTAGGCAATGTGGAGGAAGCACCTGCACCGGATGACACCGAGTTAAAGGCAGATGCCCAGTGGCAAAAGCTAAAAAACCAGCCTGATCAAGAAGTGTACCATGTCTATGCACATGAGCTGCTTGTGGCAAATGAAGTAGCCAAAGCTTGGCAAGTATTATTATCCATAGCTTAGTCTTTAAAAGGATAGCGTTTTAAGCTAAGGTTGCCCATTCCACCTTTCTTGATATAGCCTATACAAGCGGCTTTGTCAAAATTTGAGTTTTGACTATTTTCTAAATTCAGCGCTATAGGAATTGCTTGGTCACTATTTACAAAATAATACACTTCTGTAGTGCCGTATTTGGTATGTGCTAGCAAATCGGCATGCTGTTGTATGTTCTCCCAGAGCGTATCTTGTACGCTAAACGCATAGAGCCTGTGTACAGGGCCTGTGTTGTTCTCATTTCTGGTAAAAGCCAATTCTTCAAAACCTCCATCAATAGAGTTGATGTTCTCAGTGAAAATCACATTTAACAAGATGGCTACCATAAAGCCAGTAATCAGGAGTATGAAAAATTTCTTCATAGTAGGGTTAAAATCTTAAGTGCTTTTTGAAACGGACTAGGTCTTCTTTTAATTCCCCTACAGCACCAAAATCAATGTATTGTTTGAGTTTGCTGTCAGGGCTCACTACTAGCTCACGTAACTTTAAATGCTGGTTGATGAAGGTGAACTCCATCTCAGGATATAATTCCTTTAATACATCTACTATATCTAAAACCTGAAAATTCTGGTCAACTATATTATAATGCCCTGAAGGAATGGAACCATTAAAAATGATTTGCTCCAATAGCCCTTTCAATTTATGAATAGCGATAAATGGGCGGTATTGCTTGCCGTCGCCATTGATGGCAATTCTGTTATTGAAGTTGGCATCGAACATAAATCGGTTGATCACCGCATCGAAACGCACTGCATGGGAATAACCATATACATTTCCTAAACGAAGAATTTGTGTGTTCATCTTGTCCATCAGTCGAGCAACATGCTCTTCACCGCGCATTTTAGAAATACCATAAATCGTTCTCGGATTGGGCGGATGCCCTTCATGGATCATTTCTGAGGAGGAGCCATAGACAGATACGGAGCTGGCATAAATAAACTGCTTCACCTGAGATTCCTCAACAGCATACACCAATTCAGCAGTTCCCCAGTGGTTTACCTGTTCAAAGTAATGCGGGTCGGCGTCAGCAAAGGGGGTAGTTACCTTGGCCGCCAAATGTACCACCGTGTCTATTCCTGCTAAGGCTTTTTTTAGCTTTCGGGAATCCAATAGCTCACCATCGACAAAACTTATTTTATGTTTGTTGGGAAACGCACTTCCTAAAAAGAAATGGTAATTGTTTCTGCTCAGGTTGTCGAAGATAACAACTTTCTCTGCCTCTTCATTTTGTAAAAGTTGCTCTGCCAAGGCAGAACCTATATAGCCGGCACCCCCAGTAATTAAAATGTTTTTCATTGGCTTAATCTAAAAATAGCGCTCGTTCGTCTTAAAAAGGGGAGCTTCTATATGATGCTACAAAGGAATAGAAGTGAGCGAATGATTCAAAGTATAAAGCAGAAAATAAATAGCAAGCGCTTGTATAACAAGCTTCACTTAGTTATACTTGTGAGGTATATATTTCAATCAAAAACCAACTTCATGCCATCACACACACACACACACCAATTTTGAGAAAACGCTCGCAGACTTCAAAGCATTAGACCAGGATTTAACATTTAGGGAGCAAGAAGTACTTCAAGCTGTGAAGCAAGCCAGGAGCTGTCAAGAGATAGCTGATGAATTGTTTATCAGTGTGGAGACAGTGAAATCTCATCGTAAAAACATTATTTCTAAGCTTGGCTTAAGTGGTAAAGTTGCATTCAGAAGATACATTATGAAAGCTATTGCATTTCACCCTTAAATCACCCCTAGGGGTGATAGAGCTTTTAACTAATAGATTTAGTTTTGAATAAATCTAAAATAAAAAATTATATGAAAAAGTTATCAAAATTATTTTTATTCTCAGCAGTATGCGGCCTGGGAGTTTGGTTTAATATGAACTCTGCGGAAGCTACAGAAAAAACATTAGCTGGTTATGACGGTATTTGTTGTCAAAGATCAAGCGGCGAATGCAAGCATCCAAATGGTATGGATTTTAATAATGCAACATGGATTTCAGGTTCATCTACTTGTACTGGTCACGAAGAATAATTTATATTTATACAGTCATTAGTTTCTAATGACTGTATTTTTTTATTTATGAAAAAGAACATAATCAATCTAATAGTAATATTGAGTTTATTACAAAGCTCCTGTGGACCCAAAAGTAAACTTTCAGAAAATGAAACTGATACTTATAGAATAAACGAGATTGAATTCTCAGATTTTCAGATTAATCGTAATCTGAATGGGAATAAACTTAATTTAAAGAAATTGACCTATCCTAGATATGTAGTTGCTTTGGATGATTACATTGTAATCGCGGAAAGCAAAGCAGATACTATGTTTCATATTTTAACGAGTAATGATTTTCAGTATGTAAAATCAATAGGAAAATATGGAGTTGGACCTTTGGAAGTAGAAGGAAGTTCTAGACTTTTTAAAAGTTCAAAAAAGAACTCTTTTTGGAGTAATTATGTCAACTCAAAAACAAAATCGGAATACAGCATTGATAGTATTTCGATCCTTGCAAACAGGCAAATAAAACCTGTAAATCAAGAGATGTATTTGGCATCTCAAATAGCCTTTAGTTCGGAAAATTCCTTCTTATCTACCAGAAATAATGGAGATGATAAATACGTTGAATTTTCTTTTGATGGTGAAATACTTAGTACCTATGAGAGATGGTCTGATATGTTAAATATTACGAATTATCCAATCAATGTTATTTCTTCTCTTTTTCAAGGAAAGTTAGCTGGTAATAAATCTTACTCACATTTTGCCTATGCTTGCTTAGACGCTGACATAGTTGAAATCCTAGACAAGAAAAGTAATACAGTAACATCCATTAGAGGTCCTATTTATCATTTACCAGAATTTGAAGTGGATTTTAGTGCGGGATACCCAATGTGTCAATTGAATCTAAGAACTATCAGGTATAGCTATTTAGACGTAAATGTAACAGATAGCAAAGTTTACGCTTTGTTTTCAGGACATACCTATAAGGAGGTTGATGTGGAAAAAAAGGCAGGTCTAAAAAATCAAATTTTTGTGTTTGATTTTGAAGGAAAACCAATTGCTAATTATATGCTGGATTATCCAATAATTAGTTTTTCTATTGATGAAAAGCGAAATAGAATTATTGCAATAACGGACGATGAAGATCCTAATGTAGTGGTCTATAGGCTGTAAATAGTTAATTCTATACTTACTTAATCAAAACAGTATGCAAGCCGCATTTTTTTCATGCCACACCCGCCTGATTTAAGTAATCAATACCAATATGGAAAATAAACCCCAAGGGCTTGTATTACTAGTTTCTCGTAACTATACTTGTAAAGTATATATTTCAATCAAAAACCCTAGCTTATATATCCAAACAAAGATTCCAAAATAACTTTCCAGCTTTGAATTGCTAGGCAAAAAGTGTTAGGAAACTATGTAGCCATCATGAAACAAGCGATTTTAATTCTTGCAATTATATCTTTTACGTCCTGCTCCAGCAAGATGGAGTATGTAAAAAGTGAACTCATGCCTACCTTGAAAGATTCCACAAATCTTGCTGATTTAGGGGCTTATGTTATTTCAGATTTCAACTATGCAAAAGTAGATGATGAGCGCGTATTCATAGTGGATTTTTTTGGAGGCCAGGTCTTAGGCTTTAAAAATGGAAAAGAGCTATTTTTTAGTTTATCAATTAATGACATACCAAAGCTCGAAAGCAATTGGCAGCTAGGGAATATTGCGTACTCAGATAATGGCTCTTTTCTTTCCAATGGTGAAAAAAATTATACAGCTAGATGCTAAAAACCAATACCTGAAAACGATAAATATTGGTTATCAGGATAACATATCAAGTGATAAATATAATTCTCTATTTGAGTTCGACCCTGTCGATAACTTATTTTATATCACCCTACATAGAGATACATATGAGCGTAATCAATACAATAAAATAGCCTTAGTTGGCGCCTTTAACCTTAAAGGAGAACTAGTCAGTTCCTTTGGAGAATACCCTGAAAATTATAAAAACTTAGAAGGAGATAAAAGTGCTTGGAAGTTCTCCTTTTTTGACAAGGATGAAGATTTCTATTATGCTATGTTTAACAGAAATAATTATATATATAAATATGATAATGGATTTAATTTGATTGAGAAGATTCGGCTGCCAAGAGACTTTATTGCAGAGAAAGATTACCATGGTAAAATCTTAAATGCATTTAAAAAGCAACCAGAGAGAAATGTTTTTTTTCTTATAACTAATGAAACATTTTTACAAACAGATGGGACCGAAGGGGTATATGTTGATCTAAAATGGTTTAATGCAGATAAAAATCCCTATGGAATACTTCCACTAAAAAACTATATGCGCATTCATCAAATAACCGAGGAGGGTACATTGATTTTGTTAGATAGAAATAGCTATGACGATGCTTACTTTTATTTTTATGATTTTAGCAAAAAAGGATCATGAAACGGCTTTTAGTGAATAATATCTTATATGTCTTAATAGTCATTAATGTATCCTGCTCAGATAAATCTAATACCAAAAATATATATACCAATATTGATCCTTGCCTTGTATTTGAACAAGTAAATAGTATAGGCAATAGGGGGTTATTATTGGATGTCAGCGCTAAGAGTAATTTTGTAGGTTCTTTAAAGTCCTTGGGTTTGAGTAATTATGTCATGGGCACATCAAAAGATAAGCCTGCTTTTATCGATTCACTTCTTAATACCAATTCCTCTTTTAATGAAGTAGT
>JBKEFO010000133.1:0-8489 GCA_046709585.1 Marivirga sp. | reverse complement strand
TTTCTTATCAACTCACCTATATCTATTGCCGATAAGGCAGCTACTCCATTTACCTTGGTCACTACATCACCTATGCGCACATCTAGGAACGGATCGTCGAGCGGAGATTTTTCATCAGGATAATCAGGATCTACTTTGTATATATAGTCGATTTTATAGCCGCCAAGGGCTTCATCTCTACTAAATGTAGCTCCCAAGCTGGCTACTGATATGTTTGTGTCATCGGCTCGTTGATCGCCACCGCGAACACTGGTATGCAGGGCCGATAGTTCTCCAACAAACCTGCCTATTAGGTCAGACAGTTCATTGCGTGTCGTCACCCTATCTACAAGCGGTAGGTACTGCTCATGCATCGCATCCCAATCTACACCATGCATATTCTCATCATAGAAGTAATCGCGCTCCATGCGCCAAGCATCAGTAAATATCTGCTTCCAATCTTCTTTGGGCGTAATAGGAAAACGCCATCCACTGAGGTCAATTTTGCTGTCTGAAAGATTACCTACCTCTGCTGTTCCCGCATCGATCATATAATAATCGCTACTCTTGCGCACGAGAATTTTTTCCCCATTAGCGGTTAATTCAAACCCATTTACATCGCTGACCATGGTCTTGACCTTCACCTCTTTGTTGTCAATTTGCACTACTGCCAAGTGACGCTTAGCGCCAACGCCTGTTTCTTGGGAGATAAAATAAATAGCTTTGCTGCTCACTTCAAGGCCATAGTAATTGCCTGGCGCAATAGGCACTTCAGCAATTCTTTGCTGTATTCCTTCTTGCGCTATGGTCACCACCACCTCCTTAGCATCATCGCCGGTATTTTCTCCTTTTTTAGAGGCGGGTACTTTGGTTGCACTCATCTTCGAGAGCTCATCCTCTTCTCTAAAGGGAGAACGGGTTCCTTTCTTTAATGCGACATGGTAAAGTTTCTCGCTAGCATCAAAATAGGGTTCTGGTTGCCTTGTGCCCCAAGGGCTACCCACCAATGAGGTAAAACTTCTGTCTGAAAGGAAATAAATGAATTCGCCATCATGACTCCATCTTGGATTTACACTGTTGGCCCTGTCAGTAGTAAGGTCGAAAGAGCTGCTGGCGGCAATATTGTATATTTTTATCTGTGCCATGGTATTAGCGGCTGTCTGAACAAAAGCTAACCACTTGCTATCTGGCGACCAGGAGAAATCTCCTATGCCTTCCTCATTTGAAGAGATCATTTTACTGATGCCAGTGGAAAGCTTGAGTACATACATATGGTTGGCTAGGTCGCTATAAGCTAGCCAATTGCCATCAGGTGAGGGTACGCCACCATATCGCAATATCTGACCATCTTTTGTGATATTCTTTTGTGTGCCCATGCCATCTGCAGGGGTGCTTATGAACTCAAATTCGCTTGATTCGTCCGATAGGCTAAAAATATTTTTGCCGTCATGAGAAAATATGGCATCCCTTAATCTTACATTTTTCTTTTCAGTAAAAGAGACCACTCTGCCGGCCTTTACAGGAGCGACAAAAACACGACCCCGCGCAGTTATCACTATGCGGTCGCCTTCAGGCGCCGCGTGTACAGAGGTGATATATTGCGACGGCTTATCTTCCCATTTCTCCCTCAGCTGATCAAGGTCAGATGCTAGCGTAATATTAATTTTTTTGCTGAGATCAGCGGTTATGTCGTAGTGATATAGGTCGGCAGCTATTTGATATACGATGTTTCCATTTGATATATTGGCATAGCGCACATCAAACTTAGTATGTTTTGTATGTTGTTTTAGTGCGCCACCAGTCTCGTCCATAGACCAGATATTCATGATGCCGTCTCTATCTGTAATAAAATAAATACGCCCATCATGCCACATCGGATGGTGGCTCTCGCCAGCATAGTCGGTGGTTAGTTTAATGGCTTCAGCGCTACCTTCGGTAAATTTCCATATCTGCCTGGCGGTACCTCCTTTGTATCTTTTAGTCACGTTGCGGTGGTAAGCCGGACGAACGAAATACAGTGTATTGCCTGCTGCATTAAAGCTAGCCTCACTTGCTTGAGAAAGAGGGATCCTAGTCTTTTCCTTCGTCTTCATATCAATAGTGACCAACTGGTTGTCTGGCACTTTGGAGAAGGCTCTTGTATTGTACACAAGCTTGCCGTCAGGCGTCCAAGTATTGGTGACTGAGGCATCGCTCTCATAGGTCCACCTTATCGGGAGCCCACCTGCTATTGGCATCGTATAAATTTCCAGCGGGCCTTCGTAGCTGGCAGAAAAGGCAATGGTTTTACCATCAGGCGAGAAGGAAGGATATTGTTCTTCTTCCGCATGGGTAGTTAAGCGCTGTGCCAAGCCACCTGACAGTGGAACGGTCCATATGTCGCCCTCTGCAGCAAAGACAAGCGTATTTTCATGAACATCAGGATACCTATAGTAGCCCTCAAACCCTTGTGCGGGAGCAAAGAAGTAGCATAGCAAACTAAAGAGCAGAAGGAAAATCGATTTCGGTGATCGAATGCTTATGTAATTACGCATAGTGTAGTGTTTTATATAGACGAAATAAGTAGTCGGCCATTGAATTAAGTAGGGAATATAGTCAATGTGTTCTAATTTTCCGACTAGAAAATGCAGCGTATACGTTATAAGCTGCTGAATGGCGAATGATAGCGGTTATCTCATGCTGAAGATTCATTTTATGACGCTACTACAGATCACTGGCTGCAGCTACTTTATCAAATAGACTTAGAATGGAGTATTCCAAAGTAAAGCATATGGTAGCGCTGTAAGAGGAATTTCTTTCCTTCTCATGAAGCCATGAAGCTATTATGGCTAATAGAGGAGCACTACGTCATCAGTACTTTACCTAATTAACTTTACAAGCGCTAGCGGTTTATTTTCAATAGTATTATTTAATTTACGATCCTTTGTATACTTATTTTCAGGTACCTACGCCCAGCCAAATGGGTAATTTTTCTTGCTCCGGCCAAGGGTAAATAGCTTGTTGGTGTAGTGACGCTCTAGACTTGCCCGACCAGCTGACTTTCTCCTGATCATGGACCTGCAGCGCAAGTTTCTCTTAAAAGAGGGCGTCATAGTCTTCTAGCTTAAAGCCAAATAGTGGGAAGGCATCGGTAAAGGTGCCACGCCCAGCAACGATCTTAGCGCGGCCATTAGAAATTTAGTTCAGGGTAGCATAGTGTTGAAATACCCGCACTGGGTGTGTATGCTGCACTCAAGACGGTTACAGCAATAGATCAATCGGATTGTCATTGTATGTGCAGCTGCTAATATCATAGAGACGGGGCGCATCAAGAAAATCCTCTCGGTGGTGTTCTCCTCCTATACCAAAAATGTCGAGGCCTACTTTAGCTGCATAGGCTATTCAGTCAATAAGCTCATTTATGGCTTTTGACCGGCCCATGCGCTCATGGTTTGGGCTAGCGGCAAAGCTATCAATCCTATTTCCATCTGTTTAATTAGTATAGGAGAACCAATAAGCGCTTGTGACATTAGCATGCTTGGTGATTGTCATGTTTCTACTTAGCCCTCATTTTATTGCTTCTTTTCTCATGCGTCACTTCTGCTAGTCCAAGAGCCTCCATTAAGGGTGGAATATACATGCCAAACCTACCCTTAAAGCCTTTTTTTAAGCCGTACCATCCGCCAATTGGGTTTTCGGAAGACCTGCCCCAATGTTCAACGGTATCGACAACAGCATCTACCTTTTCGTCTTTACTGCCTAGCGCTATCCAGTTATTACGTTCTAGCAGCATTTTATGTAAGTGATCAATGCACCTGATATCGTAATGCAAAACGGTGGTTTTTACAGTACATACCAAAATTTCCTTCCCATCCTTTTCAGCCACATGCACGGTGTATTCCGATGATAAAGGGGGCGTTTTTAGCACCATTGGGAGTTCTTTGGTTCCAACTTTCTCTTGATAGTTCATGGTGTTTTTATTTTTAGCTGATCTGCATGCTATTCTTCCAACCAATCGATCAATAACCTTTTAAAGTTTTCGGACTTAATATGGTAATAAGTTGTCCACAAGCTGAGCCAACTGATAAGCCCTAAAATAATCATGAGGTATACATTGCTTGGATTCAACATTTCGAAAAAGGCAAAGATGGATATAATCAGTATAAGGCTTATGGTATTGAAGATAATTGAACCTTTTACGCTCAAATTGATAATTCCTGTTAATGGATTCCAAGCGGTTAACGTGTCTTTAATCTTGATGGTGTCTTCTTTGGTAAAAGTAACGGATACTTCTTGTGAGAGGCCCAAATTTATAGACAGCGAATGCGTATACTGTTTATGCTTGTATTCGTATTTACTTAGCTTGGCTGATAGCTCTTGGCTGTTCATAGTGTACGATATTTTACTTGATTAGTAGAATTTTGATTTTGGCTTTACGAAAGTATTTAATACCGTATCCCCAACTTCTTAAAGATAAAGTGCATTAGCCAGGCAGGGCCGATGAGTAAGAATTGAAGGTCTTTGAGGAATGAAGGCTTTTTACCCTCTATTTTGTGCCCCCAAAACTGCCCTATCCATGCCACTATAAACACAATGAGTGCGATGGCCCAGAGCGGCAAAAATTCTGATGAGTCTGCTGAGCGTGCAATAGCAATAGCAAGCACGCTTACAAAGAACATTCCTATACCTAATGGAATTGAAAGGGATAAATAATAAAGCATCACTACAGCCAACACGACCACGGCCCAATTATCTAAATAGCCATTGCCAAACACATAGGTCAAGTGATCGTTAGGGATGCTATAGAGCAAAGCTACGACGGACCAAAAAATGGCAGGAACACAGATCCAATGTACTTTTTTGTTAGTTTCATTTTTATGGCTGCTACCATATTCTTCTAAAAGGGCATCTATCTTTCTCATATTGCTATTTTTCTACTTATGTGGGAATGAAGCTATCTATGCTTTACGCAAAAGTCAATTTACTAAAAGATTTGAGCATAAAACAATCGGAATATTTTTTTTTGACAATATACTTTTTACTTTTGCTATCACAATGGTCAACCCAACTACATATAGCGCAAATTTACACATGGCCTCTCAGGCTATGCACGCTGCTCATGTATTGCATCATTCCTCTAATTAAGAGGAATACACAGACCATATCGCCCTAAGGCTATGAAGCCACATCCAATAGTTGTTTTAAAATATTACGAACAATTAGACTGCATTAATGCTTTTATATGCATTCTATACATTTACAAAATTCATGACTAAGTTAAAAATAGCAATACAGAAATCAGGTCGCTTAAGTGACGACTCTTTAAAGCTCATCAAAGAATGCGGTATCAAGTTCAACAATGGCATGGGCAAACTTAAAGCCGTAGCCGATAACTTCCCCATAGAGTTCCTGTTTTTAAGAGACGATGACATACCTGGTTATGTGGCTGACGGCGTAGCAGATCTAGGTATAGTAGGAGAGAATGTACTTGTAGAGAAGGAAAATAATGTAAATACTGTGAAGCAATTAGGCTTCTCAAAATGCCGCTTGTCAATAGGGGTAGATAGAAACTGGGATTGGAAAGGCATCAAAGACCTAGACGGAAAAAGCATTGCTACTTCTTACCCTAAAATTTTGGCCGACTATCTGAAAAAAGAAGGTGTTAAGGCAGAAATACATGAAATAAGCGGGTCTGTAGAGATTGCCCCTAGCATAGGTTTGGCCGATGCGGTATGTGATATTGTAAGTTCTGGAAGTACTTTATTAAGCAATGGCTTAAAAGAAACAGAGGTGATCATGAAATCACAGGCGGTATTAATAGCCAATAAAGAGATGGGTGCCGAAAAGGATGCTATCTTAGAGAAGCTGATATTTAGAATTAATGCGGTACAGGAAGGAAAGAAAAATAAATATATCTTGTTAAATGCTCCTAACGAAAGTATAGCCGAAATTACTGCTATGTTGCCAGGCATGAAAAGCCCCACTGTATTGCCCTTGGCGATGGAAGGCTGGAGCTCGCTACACTCTGTAGTGAAGGAAGATCAATTCTGGGAAGTGATAGAAAATTTGAAAAAGGTAGGCGCCCAAGGTATATTAGTAGTACCAATAGAAAAAATGATTTTATAAGCGAGTTAATCGCTCTAACTCTATACCGATGAAAGAATTTTATTATCCCGAGAGAGAAAACTGGGAAGAGATCTTAAAACGTCCTACCCAATCTTTAAAAGAGATTCGTAAAGTGGTGGAGCCAATCTTGGACCAGGTAGCTGAAGGAGGCGATGCTGCGTTAAAGAGGCTTACAACCCAATTCGATGGCGTTACTGTAGCGAATCTTTTGGTCACTAAAGAAGAGGTGAGTGCAGCAGCAGGCAAACTGTCAAAAGAGTTGAAGGAAGCTATTCAGCAGGCAAGCAACAATATCCGTCGTTTTCATGAGTGCCAAAAGATTCCACCAATAAAGATGGAAACAATGAAGGGGGTACTGTGTGAGCGGAAGTCTGTGGCCATACCAAAAGTAGGTTTATACATTCCCGGAGGCAGCGCACCCTTATTCAGTACGGTATTGATGTTAGCGATTCCAGCACAAATTGCAGGTTGCAAAGAGATTGTACTCTGCAGTCCGCCAAATAAGGAAGGTAATTTACACCCAGCCATTTTATATGCTGCGCAGGTAGCAGGCATCACCAAGATAGTGAAGGCTGGAGGAGCACAAGCAATTGCCGCCATGGCCTATGGTACTGAAAGTGTGCCTAAGGTAGACAAGATTTTCGGCCCTGGGAACCAGTATGTTACCGCAGCGAAGCAACTAGTAAGCTTAGAAGCGGTAGCTATAGATATGCCTGCGGGCCCATCGGAAGTGTTGGTTTATGCCGATTCAAAAGCAGACCCTGCTTTTATTGCGGCTGATCTGTTGAGTCAGGCGGAGCATGGGGTTGATAGCCAAGTGATTTTCGTGACACGTGATGCGACACTCTTAGACCCCCTGCAAAAGGAGATTTATGACCAACTCCGCGAGTTGCCACGATGGGAAATTGCAGACCGCTGTTTACAAAATAGCTTAGTCATCATCATGAAGGATGAGCAAGACGTCGTTGATTTAATAAATGAATATGCGCCAGAGCATTTGATTTTTCTATGTGAAAACCCACGTGAACTAGCAGATCAAATTTACAATGCAGGCTCGATATTCTTAGGGTATTATACCCCTGAATCGGCCGGAGATTATGCGTCAGGCACCAACCATACTTTGCCAACCAATGGAGCAGCAAGGGCTTATAGTGGGGTGTCCTTAGACAGCTTTATCAAAAATATTACCTACCAAGAAATTACGGCAGAAGGCATTCAGCTGTTGGGCCCTACTGTGGAGGTAATGGCTGAGGCAGAGCTGTTGCAGGCACATAAAAATGCTGTAACTGTAAGACTTAACAGTTTGAAAAAGTAAGCGGAATTATTCAACATAACACCTATTCTCAACAATAATACTATGCTTAGCTGGCAGCAATACATACGACCACATATTCTAAAAATAAAGGCCTACTCCTCCGCGAGGGATGAGTTTTCAGGCGCTGCCAAGGTGTTCTTGGATGCGAATGAAAATCCTTTTGACCAAGCAAATGCAGGCTGGAACCGTTATCCAGATCCACATCAGCTAGCTATTAAGCAAAAGCTGTCTTACATTAAACAAGTACCTGCCGAGCAGATTTTTATTGGTAACGGTAGCGATGAGGCCATAGACCTACTGTACAGGATTTTCTGTGAGCCAGGGAAAGATGCGGTGATTACCTGTCCACCTACATACGGTATGTATGGGGTGTCAGCGGCAATTCATAATGTGGAAAACGTATTGGTGCCACTAACGACAGGCTATCAGCTAAATACCAAGGCCATTATAGAGGCAGCCAATGAGCGCACGAAGATGCTTTTTATTTGCAGTCCTAATAACCCTACTGGCAATAGTTTAAAAGTAGATGATATTACTTTTCTGCTGCAAAACTTTAAAGGAATTGTGGTGGTAGACGAAGCCTATATAGATTTCTCTGCTCAGGAATCGTGGACTAGTGCCTTGAGCCAATATGATAATTTGGTGGTAATGCAGACCATGAGTAAAGCTTGGGGCTTGGCTTCAGTAAGATTAGGGATGGCTTTTGCCCATGCCGAGCTCATTGCCGTATTGGACAAGGTGAAACCACCTTATAACATTAGTGGGCCCAATCAAAAAATTGTGTTAGCAGCCTTGCTTGATGAAGATAAAGTGAAGCAACAAGTAAGCGATATCTTGGCTCAAAGAGAATGGCTAGCGAGCCAACTTGCTGCAGTAAAAGGGGTGAAGAAAATTCATCCTACTGATGCTAATTTTCTCTTGGTAGAGATCAGCGACGCGCATAAAAAATACCACCAACTTACTGATAAAGGAGTGGTGGTGCGTGACCGCTCAAATGTGACTTTATGTGGCGACTGTTTGAGAATAACCGTAGGCACTGAGGAGGAAAATAAACTGCTGGTGGAGGTATTGGCAGCTTTATTGGATTAGC
>JBKEFO010000132.1:0-8583 GCA_046709585.1 Marivirga sp. | reverse complement strand
GCGAGCAAATATTTTAAACAAGCATTACGCTTATTAAGCAAAGAAAGTGACTATTCACAAAAAGAGGCTTTTATTACAATCAACTTAGCACTAATTGATAGAGAAAATGGAGATTTTAAAGGAGCCTTAAGAAGGTTAAATGTCATATTGCAAGAGTGGAAAATGCGCCTACAAGAGCAATTACCAACTGAAGCATTTATTAACCTTAACCTTGGCGAAATATATGCTCAACTCGATGATTTTATTTTGGCTGAAGACCACATTGCTGAAGCTATAGCTATCTACAAAACATTTTACGGCCAAAAAAATAGTGAATTAGCAAATGCCTATATGCTCTTAGGACGCGTTTACCTCCAACAAGGACTATATGTTAAAGCATTAGCGGCAGATCAAAAAGCCTTAATTTCCAATAGTATAGGCTTCAATGAAGAGTTGTCTGCAAAAAATCCAGCAGCAATAGATGCTATAAAAGCTAATTATCAGATGGCTATTTTAACTGATAAAGCCATTATTTACGAGAAATATTATTTCGCCTATTCACTTAAAAAAGAACATTTGTTAGCGGCCTTGCAAGCATTAGAGGCTGCTGACAAATTAGTATTGCAGTTAAGAAGAAATACATCTAATAAAACAGATCTGTTGACACTTAATAAAAGTGCCTCCAAAATATATGAGGCAGGCCAAAGAATATGTCTATACCTAGATGTGATTATTCTTTTAGATAAAGGATATTCACAAAGAGCATTTCAATTCTCCGAAAAGGCGAAAGCTAGCAGTCTGCTCAATGCCGTAGCTGAGTCAGATGCTAAGGCATTTGGCAATGTACCTAATGATAAACTGATTGAAGAAAATCGATTGAAAAACACCCTATCCTACTACAGCACTAACCTATCAAAAGCCAATAGTACGGACGCATTAAAAACCGTGCAAGCCCAACTATTTAACGCCCAAAAGGCTTACGAAGAATTTATCACTCAGTTAGAAAAGGATTACCCTGCTTACCACGGTTTAAAGCATAGTAAATCTATTGCTAGCGTTGAGGAAACACAAATGTATTTACAACCAACGGAACTACTAATAAGCTACAGTTACGATCTAGAATCCAACATAATTTATCAATATATTATAGGCAATGATTCATTCGAAGTAAATACTATCTATGATTTAGATGAGGTTCAGAGACTCCTCAAAGCGTATAGAAATATTCTTACTTATCAGCTGAAAGAACCCTATGAACAAATTGCCTATCAGCTGTATAAAAAGTTGATCCCAAAAAGAATCGGGAAAGAAATTAAAGAAATAATCATCATACCAGAAGGTGAATTAGGCATCATTCCTTTTGAAGCTTTTGTAGTGCAAGTAAATGAGGGTGATGATTTCCGAACCTACAATTACCTGATTAAAAACTACGCCATAAGCTATAATTATTCAGCAACATTGCATAGCCGTGCAAAACCATTCACTTCTAGGCAAGAATCCCTTGTTATCGCACCCGTAACCTTCAAAGACCCAAAAGTGAATTCTTTACCTTCTTCTGAGATTGAGGCGGTAAATATTAGTACTATGTTAGAAAATAAAGGCTATAATAATACCTTATACACCTTTAATAATGCTTCAGAAGAGAATTTCCGGTCGCCAAAGTCCAGTGCATATGAATTCATTCACTTGGCTACACACGGTCTAGTAAATCCGGACAAACCTGACTTATCCGCTATTTATTTAAACTCAGCTACTGATAGCACACAAGATGGCAAGTTATATGTGGGGGAAATCTATAACCTCAAACTGAATACAAATTTGCTTTGTCTATCAGCTTGTGAAACTGGAATAGGCAAGTACAGTCGTGGTGAAGGTATATTGGGACTAGGTAGGGCTTTCAGTTATGCGGGTGCACAAAAAATCGTTGTTTCACTGTGGAACGTAAATGATGCCTCTACTGCTATTTTTATGGAGAATTTCTACTCAAATACTATTGCACAGGAGAACGTCAATATTGCGCTAAGTTTGCAAAAGGCTAAATCAACAATGATCAATGGAGTCTATAACAATCCATATTACTGGGCACCATTCGTTATGTGGGGTAAGTAATGAAGGACGAAATAGATTTCAAGCTACCAAATAAGCCCTCAAAATATTCAAAAAGTACGTCCTCTAGACATTTATCCTTCAAAGCCAACTTTCTTATGTGTTCCATCGCAAAAAGGCTTATTGGCTGATGCCCCACATCTACAAAATGCTGTCACCTTTGATTTCTTTGTTTCAATTCCTTGATGTTCCTTTACGATAATATTGCCATAAACCATTAGCGGACCATTTTGAATCGTCTCAACAACACTGTCTGTCTCAATAGGCTGCACCTCTTCAGTTGATCCATTATTCATATAGTAACTTAACGCACCACTAGGACATTTATCTATCTGCTCTGTGATTACCTTAGTGGATGCCGCCTCCACCTCAATCCAAGGCTTCCTTGTCGGATCGAAGACATCAGGAAGACCTCTAAAACATTTTTCTGAGTGAATGCATACCTTGGGTTGCCAAACAACGGTAACTTCACCATTTGTATAAGTCTTCTTAATATCTTTCATAAATTTTAAGCTTAATTAAACACTTGTCGCTCTTAGTTCCATCTCTTTTTAAAAGCACCTTTTCGAAATCAGCAAATACTATAGCAACAAGTAATAATATTTTACCTTCATCTATAGACTAGCAATGAGTAACAATTTAAAAAAAAATCGTGAAATATTAGCGAAAACCTATGCCATTCACATATCTATCAAGTTATAGAAAGAAAAAACCAGCATAATCCTTTTGGATTAAAGGAACATTTGATGCGAAATGAACTGGAGATAATGAGATGTATTTATTATGGCTCAGGTGTTCTCTTTATTTGGAACATAGAAAAATATCAATATAGAAGGAAATATTACACTCAAAGAGCTCCGATAGATCGCTACCTTAAAGACAGTTACTTTAGATTAACCAATCCTTCTAAAATAAACCTAGCGTGCAACAGAAGAGTAGCTCATATCGCTACTTAAATTATTCGATTTCACACTAATACCAACGGCCATTATGGCAATGATTAACAAAACAAATAAAACATTTTTTACCAGTTTGGGATTTGATCGAAATATATTTTTCATAGAACAAATTTAACATTATAAGCAGTATGAGCGCCATAATACTACATAAATACGCTAAAGTCCAGCCATTCAGCGACCAATCATTTAAAAGAAGTGATGAACTCACTTGGCAAATTTAAATTTCTGCTTTATAGAATATGAAATAATGAGGTTGATCATAGTTGCTGCCAATAAATATGGAACGTATTTTAGCAAGTGAAATATTTACGGCTCCTACATTTCTTTAAATCTCCCTAGACTTTATTCTGAAGATTTTAGTATCAATTCAAGTAATTTCGTTCGCTAATTAACAATTCTAAGCTTCGCAAAAGTTAGCAGCAAGGTCTTTTCACCGAAAAGATCAAATTCAATACTTGCTTTTCTATTAGCACCATCTACATCCATTTTCACCACCATACCATAACCAAATTTTGGATGTTCCACTTTCATGGACACATCAAGCTTTCTTGTGTCACTTGCTTCAAAACCTTCAGATGGAGTATGAAGCTTTCTTCCAGGAGGTATTTTGGTCATAGTCTTTCGCTGCGCCACCAAATTTTTGGCGTAATGACTATTTGATGAGCCATCATTAAGATTTCCCATTGCTTCTCCCCTATTGAATTTCTTGTCAACTTTTACATAGGCTGCATCAATTTCTTCTATAAACCTACTAGGCTCACAGCTTTTCAAACGCCCAAATCTATACCTGCTTAGCGCATATGTTAAAGTCACTTTATCCATCGCTCTGGTCAAGGCTACATAAAATAAGCGACGTTCTTCTTCTAAATCAGCTCTACTATTTAGCATCATCTGAGAAGGGAATAAATCCTCCTCCATCCCTACAATATATACATGCTTAAATTCCAGCCCTTTGGCAGAATGAATCGTCATCATGTTCACATAGTCTGTGTCATTAGGATCTGTATTGTCTGCGTCAGTTAACAGCGCCACATCAGCTATAAAGGCTTCTAGGGATTTATCAGTATTTTGATCATCATCAACAAATTCTTTTATTGCATTTAAAAGCTCTTGAACATTCTCGTACCTGTTGAGGCCTTCAATTGTCTTATCATCGTATAAGTCTTTTAACAATCCCGATTGCTTTGCAATAAATGAAGCCGCTTCAAAAGCATCAGCTTGATCTAATTTGATTTTGAACGTCTTTACCGTGGTCACAAAAGTATCAACCGCATTGGCTGCTCTTCCAGGTAAAAAATTCCGGATATTTACTAAGACATCCCATAAAGGTCTATCATTCTCAAATGATGCAACCATCATTTTATCTACGGAACTAGCGCCAATCCCCCTTTTTGGAAGATTAATTATTCTTCTGAATGACTGTTCATCGTTTTGGTTAATAGTAAAGCGCAAGTAGCCCAAAAGATCCTTTATTTCTTTCCTTTGATAAAAAGACAATCCGCCAAATATCCTATAAGGTATACTCATCTTTCGCAAGGCTTCCTCCATACTTCGAGATTGACTATTTGTCCTGTAGAGTATTGCAAAGTCACTATTGGCCAATTTCTTATTACCACGATCCTCAAATATAGATGATGCTACTAGCCGACCTTCTTCATTATCAGAGGTAGATTTGATAAGATGCACTTTCTCCCCATCATCATTTTGTGTCCATATATTTTTCTTAAGTTGTGCTGCATTCTTAAGAATTACAGAATTAGCCGCATTAACAATATTCTGAGTACTTCTATAATTTTGCTCTAATTTTATCACCCTCAATTCAGGATAATCCTTTTCGAAATTAAGGATATTTTGAATGTTTGCTCCACGAAAGGCATATATACTTTGCGCATCATCACCCACAACGCATATATTCTGATGCACCGCCGCTAGTCTTTTAGTGATCAAATACTGGGAGATATTTGTGTCTTGAAACTCATCAATCATCACATAATTGAAGCGCTGCTGATATTTATTCAGTACATCTAAGTGGTCTCTAAACAGAATATTTGTATTGAATAATAAATCGTCGAAATCCATCGCTCCTGCTCTGAAGCACCGCTGTACATATTCTCTATAAATGGCACCCATTTTTGGCTTTTGGGCTTGCTCATCGTCAGAAATATAGACTGGATTATTCAAATAATTCTGCCATGAGATAAGATTATTCTTCGCTCCCGAAATCCTACTATAAACCACATTTTGTTTATAAATTTTATCATCTAAGCCCATCTCCCGTACAATGCTCCTTATCAAAGATTTAGAGTCATCCGTATCATAGATAGTAAAGTTGCTAGGATAGCCCAGCTTACCAGCCTCTGAACGTAAAATCCTTGCAAATACTGAGTGAAAGGTACCCATCCAAAGATTCCGTGCATTAGTACCCACTACCTTTTCTATCCGCCCACGCATTTCCTTAGCGGCCTTATTAGTAAAAGTTAATGCTAAAATACTAAAAGGATCAACATCTTTACTTTTTATAAGGTGGGCAATTCTATAAGTAAGCACCCTTGTTTTTCCTGAACCAGCACCGGCAATAATCATGGTTGGCCCTTCTAAATTTTCAACACCTTCTCTTTGTGGTGGATTTAAATGATCTAAATAATCCATTCCACAAATTTAAAAGCAATTACTCTTTTCCAATGACTTTTAATTGAAAATTTGAGTTATTATTCTACGCTATTTTTTTTTAAAGCTTAAAATTAACTAGTTTAATTAATAATGGGGGGTGAGCATAAAAAATATAAAGTCAATTTATTTACTTTAAACTTTGAAAATAAGGTTATTAAAAATGCATTTAGTCAAAGTTTTTATAAGGAAGACCTTTATGCACTAAGGTTTGTAATAGGTCTTAGCATAGCTATGAGCCTTGCATTCATATTTGTCGACCTCAATAGATATGATGATCCCTGGATTTCAATAGCATTTAGGGGCGGCATGGCCTTAGTATTGGGGCTTTTCGCTTATTTATCTTTATTAATTACGATTGATCGGTACGACTACACCCAATACTATGGAATAACAGTCTGCTTCGTAGTCATTATTGGTTTTTATGTGCAGTATCATTTTAATTCAAATCCATCATTCGATATCTTCCTGTCGAACATATTAACTGTAATGGTTTATGTAATTGCTACTATAACTGGGCTAAGGTTCAAGAATGCATTTATCATCATCTCTGTAGCCATTTTTTCGTATTTTATTTACATCCCTGTATTTAACTACTCTGATATTGCTATAAGACAAATCTCACAACTGGTGGTCGTCTATTTATTTAGCATCCTTTCATCCTATGTTTTAGAAAGGCAAAAAATAAACCTCTTTATTAGTAGGTCAATTCTAGATGAAGAAAAGAATAAAGTTGAGTCAATAGGAAATGTTAGAAACAAACTATTTTCTATTGTATCTCACGACTTACGAAGTCCCATTTTATCTCTAAAAGGCATAGTCTCACTTTTGAACAAGGAAGCTGTAACAAAAGAAGAGTTCAGAAGCCTAAGTGTGAATCTGGAGGAGAAACTATTGCATACCTCCTATTTAATGGATAACCTTTTGGCTTGGTCAAAAAGTCAGATGGACGGTCTGATAATAAATAAATCCGAAATAAATATAAAAGAGGTTGTTGAAAACATCGTTAATGGCCTTAAACTAGACCTAGTGAAAAAAGCCATTACCATAGATATTACTATTAAAAAGGGTATCTGTTTGAATGCTGACAGGGAGATGATCCTTATTATATTAAGAAACCTCATTTCAAATGCTATTAAATTCACTCCTTATGATGGAACAATACAAATTGAGGCTTTTCGTGATGATATTTCCCTACAAATTTTTATCAAAGACAATGGCAGCGGTATATCAAAAGAAAAACTGAACAGTATTTTTACATTAAATAAAGCGACTCTTATTGGTAATGTGCAGGCCGAAGGTGCTGGAATAGGTTTATTATTGGTAAAGGAATTTACGGAATTAAACAATGGTACCGTCAGCTGTGAAAGTTCATTAGGTAAAGGATCACTATTCATATTAAAATTCCCTACAAAGGCTTAGATAATAAGCCGGAAGCTAGTTCTTCATTTATCAACTTCTTATTTTTACACTATGATTTTAATTGGAAACACTGTGATATCAGATGATATCAAAGAAAAGAACTTTGTCTGTAATATAGAAAAATGCAAGGGTGCCTGTTGTGTAGAAGGAGATTTAGGTGCCCCTCTTGCAGACGAGGAGTTACCGATCATGGAAGAAATCTATGAAAAAGTAAAGCCCTACTTATCTACCGCAGGTATTAAAGCTATTGAAGCACAAGGTGTTTACATTAAAGACTGGGAAGGCGATTACAGTACCACTACTGTAGATGAAAAAGAATGTGCTTATGCTGTTTATGATGAAAACAAAACTTTGAAATGTGGCATTGAACAAGCGCATAATGACGGTGTAATTGACTTCAAAAAACCTATTTCCTGTCATCTGTATCCAGTAAGAATTACAAAGTATGATCATTATGAAGCCTTGAACTACGACAGATGGGAGATTTGTGACCCAGCTTGTGACCTCGGAGAAAAACTAGGCGTTCCTATTTATAAATTTGTAAAGGATGCCTTAATAAGAAAATATGGTGAGGATTGGTACAAAGAATTAGTAGATGAAGTTGAAAGCTAAAGCATTAATATTCTTATGTTATTTCAACTGTTAGATTAACATAAAGTGTAGCCTTGATAGAATCCTCCTATAGTATAACATATACGCTTGTAAATAATTGATCGTCAAACAAAATATAACAATTTTTCTTTCTTTTACAGATCAT
Source organism: Marivirga sp. (assembly GCA_046709585.1). Classification (GTDB taxonomy): domain Bacteria; phylum Bacteroidota; class Bacteroidia; order Cytophagales; family Cyclobacteriaceae; genus Marivirga. The sequence continues at coordinate 693 of JBKEFO010000132.1, read as the reverse complement.
AAAACCAATATAACACATCAAAAACGAAGGGTAAACTTAGCTATTCGGTCACTTAAATTTGTCCGATCAAAATAGTTTTATAATCAGTATATCTTTCTTGTTTTTTGACATTTATCGATCTCGCGACAATCAAATATCTATTATTTTTAGTGTTCTTTCTGCTCTTCCCTATCTATTATCATTGCCAAATTTACAATGAAGAAAATGATATAAGCCTTTATTGCACTATTGAGATGTATTGTGTTCTTTATTGGCTTTTCACAAACACTATTTATGCGTAAACTCCTCATATTTCTAAAGTGCAAAATAAGTTGAAAGTCGGCTTTTCAAAACTTCTTTTCATGATATTAGTAGTCGTCCCATGCACTTCAACGGGGTGAGATTTTTGTATAAGGACAAAAATATAAGTGATGAGGAATTCATCACGGTAGCAGTAGCACTAAATAAAGAAGTAGCAAAAAATTCGGATTTTATGGACAGCTTATTGGGGTGGTCCAAAGCGCAGCTTGAAGGGATTAATATCTGGATAACTGTTTTCCTATTGACGTCGCTAGACTTACACTGGTAAAAGAATTTATTGATTTGAACAGAGGTACTATATCAGATGTGAAAGTAAATTAGGAGTGGGATCCAGTTTTAAAATCGAGATCCCACAGGCTAAAGTTGACTAATTATTAAATCCTCTTAATTTAA
>JBKEFO010000131.1:0-8618 GCA_046709585.1 Marivirga sp. | reverse complement strand
TTAACTCACCCACTTCTCCACGTCTTCTGCACTGACACTCGGAATATCTAGCTTCATTTTTTTCTTTAAGCCACTAATTTGATGGTGCAGTTTAGTATGTTTCATCTCTTTAAGCTGCTCAATAGTTTGCACGCCTGCTTCCCTTATTACAGGGATCCACTCTATAGGAACACCTGCTTTCTCAAAACCAGCATCGGTAGTTACCTTTGCCTTCTTCTCTGCTTTCATCTGAGGGAAGAACAACACATCTTGTATGGAATTGCTATTGGTCATGATCATACTTAATCTATCAATACCGATACCTAAGCCCGCCGTAGGTGGCATTCCATACTCTAAGGCTCTTAGGAAGTCCTCATCCAACACCATGGCTTCGTCATCTCCTCTCTTACCTAATTCTAATTGGTCTTCAAATCGTTGCCGCTGATCAATTGGATCATTTAACTCAGAAAAGGCATTGCAAATTTCTTTTCCGTTGCATATCGCTTCAAAACGCTCCACCAAGCCTTCTTTCGTTGGGTGTTTTTTTGCTAAAGGTGACATTTCGATAGGGTAATCCGTAATAAATGTTGGCTGAATCAATTGTCCTTCACATTTCTCACCAAAAATCTCATCTATGAGCTTACCCTTACCCATGGAGTCATCGGTTTCTACGTGCAGCTTTTTAGCTGTCTCACGTAATTGATCCTCATCCATTTCTGAAATATCTACTCCTGTAAAATGCTCAATTGCTTCGTACATGGTATAGCGCTTCCAAGGTCTCTGGAAGTTGATAACATTCTTTCCTACCTGCACTTCAGTAGTTCCATGAATATCCATGGCCACTTTCTCTACCATTTCTTCCACCAAATTCATCATCCAATAGTAGTCTTTGTAGGCAACATACAATTCTACTTGAGTAAATTCCGGATTATGGAAGCGGCTCATGCCTTCATTTCTAAAATCTTTAGCAAATTCAAATACGCCATCGTACCCACCGACTATAAGCCTTTTCAGGTATAGCTCATTCGCTATACGCAAATAGAGCGTCATATCTAATGTGTTATGATGTGTCTTAAAGGGACGTGCCGCCGCACCACCATACAGTGGCTGTAGGATGGGTGTTTCTACTTCTAAATATCCTTTGTCATCCAAGAAATTACGCATCGAACGCACAAGCTTCGAACGTTTCCTAAATGTCTCCCGTACCTCTGGATTTACAACCATGTCTACATAACGCTGGCGATAACGCTGCTCAGGATCACTGAATGCATCATATCGCTTAATATTTCCATGCTCATCCGTTACCTCTTTGGTAATGGGCAATGGTTTTAGAGACTTGGTCAACATAGTTAACTTCGTCACATGGATAGAAATCTCTCCTACCTGTGTGGTAAATACATAACCTGTTACACCAATAATATCCCCAATGTCAAGTTGCTTTTTGAAAAATTTATTGTAGTAAGATGTATCCTCACCGTCAGTAATATCATCTCTGCTAACATACAATTGAATTCTTCCAGTACTGTCTTGAATTTCTGCGAATGAAGCCTTCCCCATGATTCTCCGGCTCATCAACCTTCCAGCTATGCTAATGTTTTTATAATCCGTTTTACGGCTTTCGTAATTTTTATGAATATCTGCCGCAGATACATTCACCTCATAGGTTTCTGAAGGATATGGGTTTATCCCGTCATTTATTAATTCTTCTCTACTTTTTCTTCTTTCTAATTCCTGTTCGCTTAATTGCATTTGTGTTCTATTTATCGCGTGGCAATGCTGCCGAATGTTAAAATCTTTAATTGGTTGTCAAAATTAGTCAAATAAATGACTTAAGCCTTTTTAGCTTTTTTTCTTCTCATTATCTCCTCTTTGATCATGGTAAACTCACGACTACTCTGCCCTGCCATTGCTGTATTTTCTTCGGCTCTTCTAAATAAATAAGGCATCACTGCTTTCACAGGGCCATAAGGAACATATTTCGCTACATTATACCCATTAGCGGCAAGGTTAAAAGAGATATTATCACTCATACCGTACAGCTGTGCTGACCATACTCGTTCATCGCCAGGTTCCATCCCAAATTCTTCCATTAATACTGTCAAGAAAAAGTTACTGTATTGGTTATGAGTACCTGAGCAAAGAAAAACGCGTTGTTTTTTCTCCAAACAAAATTTTAATGCGGTATTATAATCTAAATCTGTCGCTTCTTTGGAAATCTGAATTGGATTAGGATAGCCCATTTCTTCAGCACGCTCGGCTTCTTTTTCCATATATGCTCCTCTTACCAACTTAGCGCCGAGGTAAAAATTTCCTGCCGTAGCAAGTTCATATCCTTCTCTAAGCTTTTGCATCATGTCAGCACGGTACATCTGATAAGTAATATATACAATGGCAGTATCCTTATTATATTTGCGCATCATATTGTAGGCAATATCATCTACTGCACCTTGTAACCAGCTTTCTTCAGCATCTACAAATACTCTTACATTTTTTTCATGCGCACTTTTACAGATTTTATCAATACGATCTACACTGTCTTGGTAGCTTTTGGCCTCTTTCTCTGTCAGTTGTTCTCCCCTTTGCTTTTTCTCAAAAACTTTATTCACCGCAATACCTGTCGCTTTAAAAACACAGAAAGGCAAAGCCACATCACTTGCTGCTCGATCAATAGTTCTTAGAATTTCCTCCGTAGTTGTATCAAAACCTTTGTCTGTCGTGGCGCCTTCTACTGAATAGTCTAATATTGTACCAATATTAAACTTACTCAGCTCATCAATAGTACCTTGACTATCCGCTATAGTTTCCCCTCCGCAGAATTGATCGTAAATGGTCCATTTGATAAGACCATTTATTGGTAAATGAAGTGCGAAACCTAGATTTGTAAAAAATTTACCTAAGTTCACCAGCCATCCCCTATTCATAACAGAAAATAGAAAATAAGCTTTCCTCAATTGTCTTTTACTTTTAGATCTAAAAGCAATTGAGATATCTTCGAATATTGGGTTTGTTGTAATTTCCATAGACGCGTTTCAAGGTGCAAATATATAAAATGAAGAGGAGGATTTAATGACCTGATGCAATCAATTTTTACAATATCTGTTATGAATCTTTTAAGACTGAAATAGTCAGTTAGCGCTCCGCTAATTAGCTGTTGAAACATGCCTTCTATTAAATTGTTATTCGAACACCATATAAATTAGTCTTTATCAAATAAATAGACCTTACCTTGCATATTGAATGAGTGATATGAATATTAAGAACTGGTATACAGGTAAAAAGCCCTGGATTATAGCAGGTCCTTGTAGTGCTGAAACTGAAGAGCAAATGCTAGAGACAGTAGGTCAAATCAGTGCACAAGGAATTGACACTATTCGCGCTGGCGTTTGGAAGCCACGCACAAGACCGAATAGTTTTGAAGGCGTAGGTGGTGCTGCTTTTCCGTGGATAAAAAAAGCCAAGGAAAGGTACGCCGTAAAATTTGCTGTAGAGGTTGCTACGCCACGTCATGTAGAATTGGCGCTGGAAAATGACATCGACTATTTATGGATCGGTGCCCGGACCACCGTCAACCCTTTTAATGTCCAAGAAATAGCCAATTCTTTGAAAGGCGTAAAAAATGTGCCTGTTTTTGTTAAAAATCCAGTAAACCCAGATCTTAACCTATGGATTGGAGCCTTGGAGCGAATACAGCAAGCTGGTATTGAGCAATTAGCAGCAATCCACAGGGGGTTCTCTACCTATCAAGAAAGCGTTTATAGAAACATACCTCTTTGGCAAATTCCAATTGATTTAAAATCCCGTTTCCCTGACTTATTATTGATTAATGATCCTAGTCATATAGCTGGAAAGCGCGATCTACTATTTGAAATAGCGCAAAAGGCTATGAATTTACAGTTCGATGGCTTAATGATAGAATCGCATAATAACCCAAGCCAAGCATGGAGCGATGCTGCCCAACAACTTACACCACATAACTTGGCTGAAATGCTAGCCCGTATTTCCATCCGCGAAGCAAAGCTGCCAACTGCGGCTTTTCAAAATAAATTAGAAAAAATACGTGATGCAATAGACGAAACTGATAAAGAGTTGCTGGAAGTAATTGCGCGTCGGTTCGACTTAGTACGACAAGTAGGTGAGTACAAAAAGGATAAAAACGTCGCTATTTTTCAATTGGAAAGATGGCAGACAATTCTAAAGAACCGACCTGAATGGGGCAAAGACCTGAAGCTAGCTCCATCATATGTCAAAGAATTATACCAATCAATTCATGACGAATCAATCAGAATACAAACCGAAATTTATAATAACTAGAAGCAATTTCTATTATATTTAGTGGAATAGCTCAAAAAAATGACATTTGATTTGCTTTTTATTCTCCAGCAGCTACATTTGAAATATGTTTACAATACACGAACGCTTTTATTTCTTTTATTATCCGCTTAATCGAGCTGGTTCTTGTATTATGATATAGAAAATTATTATTCAAAATATAACAAGCCCGGTTCCAAAGAGTCGGGCTTTTTTTATGCCGTTAAAAAAAGAAAAATGGAAACATTGAAAATGAAAGATTGGGGAATGGGCTTAGGCAAACATGTAGTAATAGCAGGCCCCTGCAGTGTAGAGACAGAAGCACAAATTGATAGCTTATGTAAGAGCTTTGCTGGCCAAAGTCAAATTAATATGTTTAGAGCCGGAGTTTGGAAACCACGTACGAGGCCTGGGAATTTCGAAGGGCTAGGAGAAGAGGCTTTACCATGGCTAAAAACGGTGAAAGACAAATTAAAGATTCCTGTATGTATTGAAGTGGCCAACACTTCCCACGTAGAAGCAGCCTTAAAACATGATATAGATGTACTCTGGATCGGTGCTCGAACCACTGTTAATCCATTTTCTGTTCAGGAAATAGCAGATTCATTAGCAGGTGTAGACATTCCAGTGATGGTAAAAAACCCTATTAACCCCGACTTAGCATTGTGGGTAGGCGCTATTGAAAGGCTACACGGAGTAGGTATCAAGAAATTAGCTGCAATACACCGTGGCTTTGCTGATCCTTACGACAAAATATACAGGAATAAGCCTAACTGGAATTTAGCAATGCAACTAAAGCTAGAACTGCCAGAAATCGAAATGATCAACGACCCTAGTCATATTGGCGGCAAATCAGAAATGATTCAAGAAATAAGCCAAAGAGCACTTAATTTCGGAATGGATGGCTTGATGATAGAGACACACCCTAACCCTAAAGAAGCATGGAGTGATGCTCACCAACAGCTAACGCCAGCAGAGTTGTTCAAAGTACTTGACGCAATTTCTTTTAAAGAGCGTATTGACTTCGAAAATGAAATACCTGCCAACTTAAAAGAAATGCGTGAATCTGTGGATCATATCGATCAAAAATTAATAGATTTATTATCTGATAGGTTTCACCTCATAGATCAAATAGGCGCCTATAAGAAAGTGCATAAGTTGTCGGTATACCAAGGGACAAGATGGCAGGATGTATTGGAAAACAGAATTTCACTGGGAACTAAAAAAGATATGAGTGAGAAATTTATGAAAAGCCTTTTGGTAGCTATTCATGACGAATCGATAAAAAGGCAGGAAAGACAAATAGCATCCAAATCTGCAGAAGCCAACATTTTATGAGTAAACTGTATTTCGAATCATATCAAAGTATCAATACTTTATTAAAAACACTGCAGTACAGCAGCGCATATGTATTGGTAGATCAAAACACCAAACTACATTGCTATCCGTTGATAGCACCATTTTTACCTTCGCACAAGTTGATAGAAATAAAAGCTGGTGAAGTGAATAAGTCCATTGACAGTTGCATCAGAATCTGGGAAGCATTAAGCAACGACCACGCAGACAGACAAGGCCTAATAATTAATTTGGGTGGAGGTGTTATTACTGATATCGGAGGTTTTTGTGCCAGCACGTATAAAAGAGGAGTCCAATTTATAAATATCCCGACTACCCTACTTGCACAAGTAGATGCAAGTGCCGGCGGTAAGACAGGAATAGATTTTCAGCAATACAAAAACCAAATTGGTGTTTTCAGCGAACCCGAGTTCGTCTTAATAGATAACTCATTTCACCGTACCTTAAGTAACCGTGAGAAAAGGTCTGGCTTTTCCGAAATGCTCAAACATGGTCTAATTGCAGACAAAGATCATTGGGAAGCTTTAACCCATTTAGATTATGAGAAAATTGATTTGGATACCATCAAGAAATCTGTGGCAATCAAACAAGCCGTAGTAGAAAATGATCCCACAGAAAAAGGACATAGAAAAATATTGAATTTTGGCCATACCATAGGTCATGCTATAGAGTCTACACTATTAGGAACTGAAAATGCCTTATTACATGGTGAGGCTATTGCATTTGGTATGCTATCGGAAGCATTTATTGCCGTTAAATTGAACCTTTTGGAAGAGGCCTCCTTCCAACAAATACAGCAGGTCGTCGAAAAATACTATGGCAAGCTACAAATAGAAAAAGCCTTAAGAAACAAGGTCTTAAGGCTTTGTAAACAAGATAAGAAGAATAACAACGGCTTTATTCAGATGAGTTTATTAACAGCTATAGGTAGTGCTACGTATAACATCACTGTTAACGAGAATTTAATAAACGAAGCGATAGATGCTCATTTATAAACCTATTCTTTCCTTAAATTTGACTGTCGTCTTTTTAGCTGACATTTCTAAATCATCTAACCAGTCTGGCAGGTTTGCATCGTGGACGCCTCGAATATTCTTTCTAAAAGAATTTGAAACTGTGTTAGTTACTTTACGACCATTTTCTGACTTAAAATACATTGCCGCTGCTGTTGCAGCTGCCGCTCCAGCCAGAAAAGAAAAAAATGATTTGCTTGCGGTACTCATGGGTTCTACTGTTTAATTATGTAATCATGATAACGTAAAAGCCTATAAAATGTTAAAACTAAACTAAGATAAAATTGAATTATTCTGTACAAAATCAAGAAAACCCCACCAATGTAGTTTTTTTAAAGATTAATCTTCCAAGTTCTAAGAGTGAAGCAAATAGGTTACTGATTATTCAAGCTTTAAGTGGCCATAAAGATTTCGTCATCAATAATTTATCGACGGCGCGTGACACAGTTACTTTGAAGAAATTATTAGCACAAACTAAGACCCTCAGCAGCTATAATGTGTTAGATGCTGGCACAGCAATGCGCTTTTTAACTGCATATTTAGCCACCACTACGCAGGCCCCAGTACTACTAACTGGAACAGATCGGATGCAGAAAAGGCCTATCGGAACATTAGTAGATGCATTATGCAGTATTGGCGGAAACATTAGTTATGAAAGAGAGCAAGGCTATCCTCCTTTAAAAATTAATTCACTGGCAACCCAAACAAACAATCAGATCAGTATTAAAGGCAACATAAGCAGTCAATATATTTCTGCTCTATTAATGGTCGCTCCGTATTTACCCAAAGGTTTAATAATTAATATAGTAGAACCTATTTACAGCCAGCCCTATATTGATATGACTGTTAGCCTTATGCAACAAGCTGGCATAATGATCAAGAAAAGTGGGCATACATACTCCATTACACACCAAAGCTATAAGCCGTTTACTTTTGATGTAGAGTCCGATTGGTCTGGAGCTAGTTATTGGTTTTCGTTCATTGCACTCAGTCGAGTAGGAAAACAACTCTACCTTAAAGGGCTACGAAAAGAAAGCTTTCAAGGTGACCAGGCCATTGTTGGTATCATGAAAAAATTAGGCGTGCGAACAGTATATGATGAAAAAGGTATTTTACTCGAAAAAATAGCTGACAAAGATCCAAGGAAGCTATCCATCGATTTCCGGGAATTTCCAGATCTTGCACAAACCATAGTTGTTTGCTGTGCTGCCTTACGTATAAACCTTGAGATGACAGGGCTTGAAAGCTTAAGGATAAAAGAAACAGACCGAATTGCTGCTCTAGATCAAGAATTGACACAATTTAACTGTCGCCTAAAGGAATCTTCAGCAGGTGCTTGGGAGTTAGCTTCTGACGGCTTCCGCTTTCCGAAAATCGCCACTATAAACACTTATGATGACCATAGAATGGCTATGAGCTTTATGCCGCTATCCTTAATAGGTTCTTTAACAATTATGGACATTGAGGTAGTGAATAAATCTTACCCTACTTTTTGGACCGATTGTTCACTTGCTGGTCTTCAGCTCCTCGAGCAATGAGTTAATGTAAGCGGGAAATTTCAATACACTACTTCCATACCAACTGAATAGCTCTCCATCAACTAAAGTGATTTTTGTGTTTGGCAACAGATCCGTTAACTGCTTTATATGATCTATACCGAAGGGGAATGGCTCAGAGGAAAGAAAAAGGAAATCAGGCTTAAGTTCAGCTATTTCTGCAATAGCTATCGAGGGGTATCTTGGTTGTTGAACAGCGTTAAGTAATCCTGCTTGCACCAACATATGATCAATAAAAGTATCGTTACCTGCAAACATCCATGGATCTTTCCATATACAGTAAGCTACTTTTTGACCTTCCTTAGATTTATTGAGGCTGTTAAAAGCTTCTTTAATGTCATTTATTAACTGAATAGACTCTTCTCTCCTATTGGTTAAGGTGCCTATATCTAAAATACACTGATAG
>JBKEFO010000130.1:0-8670 GCA_046709585.1 Marivirga sp. | reverse complement strand
TACTTTAAAAATATTGTCTTTATCAATCTCCCATCGGTCTGATAGAATTTTCATCATCCATTTATCGTAGCCTTTTTCCACCTCTATACGTACCACTCGACCAGTTTTACGTGTTTTAAGCTTCTTACGCATCTCCTCTAGGAAGTTAGCATCAATATCGTCGCTTTCCTCTAAAGTAAAATCACCATTACGAGTGATCCGAAATAAAGTGATAGAGATGATATCTATGTTTCTGAATAGTTTATAGACATTGGCTCGTACAACCTCTTCTATTGGCAGGAATAATATCTTATCATCTCTTTCGATTTCATACAAACGCTGAATATTGGATGGTATCTGTATAAAAGACAGCTTCCTATTCTCCTTTTTGTCTCCCACATTTTTGGTAACTACTGAAAATATCAGGAGCTTATTCATCAGAATAGGAAAGGTGTGGTAGCTATCATACACCATGGGAGTAAGCATAGGATAAATGATTTTATCGAAGAAAGAATTGACCTTTTTCACCTCTCCATCACTTAACTGCTCATATTTAATCAGTTCTAAATCATTTTGCTCAAATAATGGCACAAGCTCCTCCGTAAATAACTGATGTTGCTTTTTTACAAAATTTAGACATTCTAGAAGTAACTTCTTCCTAAAAGGAATTTCCCTTAGGCCTGAATAATCAATACGCTCACGCGCATAGTCAATGTAATTATACAAAGACCCTATTCTTATCATAAAAAATTCATCCAAGTTAGAAGAAGTAATTGCTAAAAACTTCAGCCTATCAAACACTACCCTATCTGTATGCTGCGCCTGATCAAGTACTCTGTAATTAAACTGCAACCAGCTCAAATCCCTGCTGATGAAATTACTCGTTTGTACTAAATTACTGATCCTATCTATTGCCATAATATATTGTACTACTAAAATAAAAAAGGGTTTGCTTTTACAAAGCAAACCCTTAATAATTTATAAAAAAATCGGAAATATTAAATGTCTACTTTGGCGTATTTGGCGTTCTTCTCAATGAAGTCTCTGCGCGGTGGTACTTCGTCACCCATTAGCATACTGAATAGGTGATCCGCTTCTGCCGCTGACTCAACGGAAACTTTCTTCATACTTCTGGATTCTGGATTCATCGTCGTAATCCATAATTGCTCTGGATTCATTTCACCAAGTCCTTTATATCGCTGTATATGAACAGAATCTTCTTTTCCTTCAGGAGCTAGCTCAGCTATTACTCCAGGTCTGGCATCCTCAGTATATACATACTTTTCTTTCTTACCTTTTTTAATCAAGTATAACGGTGGCTGAGCAATATAGACATATCCCAAATCAATTAACTCTCTCATATAACGGAAGAATAAAGTCAATATCAGTGTTCTAATGTGAGAACCATCAATATCCGCATCCGTCATAATTACAATCTTATGATACCTCAATTTCACTATGTTTAAGGCTTTATCATCCTCTTCAGTACCAATAGATACCCCCAGCGCTGTTAAGATATTCTTAATTTCATCGTTATCGTAAATCTTATGCTCTTGTGCTTTCTCTACGTTAAGAATCTTACCTTTTAAGGGTAAAATAGCTTGGAATTTTCTGTCACGCCCTTGCTTAGCAGATCCACCAGCAGAATCACCCTCTACGAGATAAATTTCACAAATAGCAGGGTCTTTTTCAGAACAATCGGCTAGTTTACCAGGTAATCCAGAACCACTCATTACATTCTTACGCTGCACCATCTCACGTGCCTTACGTGCTGCATGACGTGCTTGTGCTGCTAGAAGTACTTTCTGAACAATCATTTTAGCCTCCTTAGGGTTCTCTTCTAAGAAGTGGGTCAAAGTTTCAGAAACGCAAGTTTCTACTGCTCCGATTACCTCTGAGTTTCCTAATTTACTTTTCGTTTGCCCTTCAAATTGAGGCTCAGCTACTTTCACAGAAATAATTGCAGTCAATCCTTCCCTGAAGTCATCCCCAGCAATTTCTATTTTTGCTTTGTCGAGCAAACCGGATTTATCGGCATAGCTTTTAAGTGTTCTCGTTAAAGCTCTTCTAAAACCAGAAACGTGAGAACCACCTTCAACCGTATTGATGTTATTTACATAAGAAACTACATTTTCCGTATAAGAAGTGTTGTAGTTTAAAGCTACTTGAACAGGTACTCCGTTCTTTTCCCCTTCCATGTATACTGGAGAAGGGATAAGCTTTTCTCTGGCGGCATCTAAATATTCAACGAACTCTAATAATCCGCCCTCAGAGAAAAAGACCTCTTCTTTTTTAACACCGTTTTCATCTAGTTCTCTGTGATCGGTAAGTGTTATTTTTATCCCTGCATTCAAGAAAGATAGCTCTCTTAATCTTGTGGCAACAGTGTCGTACTTATAAACAGACTCTGTGAAAATAGTGTTGTCAGGCATAAAGTGAATCTTAGTGCCTGTTACATCTGTTTCACCAACTACGTCCACAGAAGTTTTCGGTATACCTTCGCTGTATTCTTGCTGGTATATTTTACCATCTCTACTGTAAACAGTGGCTACTAGTTTAATCGACAAAGCGTTCACACAAGAAACACCCACACCGTGTAAACCACCAGACACTTTGTAAGTATCTTTATCAAATTTACCACCCGCATGTAGAACAGTCATTACTACCTCTAAAGCAGATTTACCTTCCTTCTCATGTAAATCAACAGGGATACCTCTACCATTATCTGTAACAGTAATAGAATTATCCTCATTAATCTCTACTTTGATTTCGTCGCAGTAGCCGGCCATTGACTCATCAATGGAGTTATCAACTACCTCCCATATCATGTGGTGCAGCCCTTTAATGCCTACCTCACCAATATACATGGCAGGTCTTTTTCTTACCGCTTCTAAACCTTCTAGAACGGTAATATTACCTGCAGAATACTCCTGACTATTAATATCTTTTTCTTTACTCATAATTCTTTCAACAAAGTATCAAAAATAGCTCTTTTAAATGGATTTTGATAGTAAAAAAAGACTTTTTTAGTGGTTTATTTCCATAGCTAAGCAGCGTTCCTCTGTCAAGGCCACTCATACAAAACATAACAAATTACTTGGAAAAACAATCTATCAACTATACCTTTAGTTGTTATGTTTAAATTCAACGGAATTGTATGAGATACTTGGTAATTGTGATCATAGCTTTGTCTTCTTGTAATCTTTTTGCACAAAAAAAAGGAATCAAGTTTTACAAGCAAGAAGACTCCATAAAATACCAGCAGATTTCTATGATGATGTCTCAAGGAAGATCCATCTCGGTAATAAATGGAAAGGCCATCTTTAAAATAGTTGATAGCAGTTATATGAATACTGCTTTTAACTATGATTCACTTTACCAGTTGCTAAAGGAGGTCCCCATATACGGGTACTTAAGTATGACTCCAAATCCAGATTTTTGCACATTATCTGAACTAAAACAAAGTACAAGAAAAGACACGATAACACATTTATCATTGTCAGGAAAAGCATTGAAACGACTTCCAATAATAAATATATTGAAATGTAAAACTCTAAAAGAAATAGAGATTACCGGCGCTAGCATTCGTAAAATACCTTGGGTTTTGAATTGGAGATTATTTGGCTTAGATAGCCTTCATCGTCTGAATATATACAATTACGAGGGTGGAAAACCCTTTAAATTTAGTAAAAACACGCAGCTGAAAAGACTCGTTTATCGTGAAAACCCAAGGGCTCCTTTTCCTTTAGGGATTCGGAAATTAAAAAATATAGAGGAGTTGAACTTAGTACGAAATGACTTCAAAAAAGAAGTTACATTCAATTTAGGTAGCTTTGTTAAGCTAAAGGAGGTAAATCTTAGTTACAATGCAATTGACATCAACAACTTAACTAGCAAGAATAATGATACACTGGAAAGTCTACTCTTGCGTTTCTGCCAACTTACGGAGGTAGGAGATGGTATCGGATATTTTAAGAACTTGAAAGAGCTGCAGCTGTCAGAAAATAAAATTACTGCTCCTAACATCTCTCCAAATATCTCGCTATTAAAAGAGCTTCAAATTCTGTCATTTTACAATAATGAATTAGACTCCCTTCCTACTTCGATCTTAGCTTACCCAAAACTTATTGAACTAGATTTATACCATAATCAAATTGATAAAATACCCTCTGAGATAAGTCAGTTGAGGCAGCTAAAGAAATTATACCTAGCAAATAATACTATTTACAGCATCCCTGAAGAAATAGGGGAATTAACTGAGCTAGAGGAATTGTATTTAAAGCATAATAGAATTTCATACCTTCCAAATAGTTTATCTAAACTATCTAAAATCACTGATTTTCATATCAATAACAATTATTTACAAGCTTTTCCTGAATGCATCTTATCCTTTAAGAATTTACAAGACTTAGATGTCTCATTTAATAATATTCATTCCCTTCCACCAGCACTATTAACGTTACCTAATCTCAAATTATTATGGATGCGCGGTATTACCTTTGAAGCGAGAAACCAAGAAGAGGCTTTAAGTATTAAAAACACCCTTGAAGGCCTTGAGGCGAAAGGCGTTAAAATAAGTGTTGAGCTTGATTAAATTGATCACCAACTAATAGGGTCCTTACCTAATTCGTTTAAATAAGCATTGGTCTTTGAAAAGGGTTTTGAATCATAGAACCCCCTATAAGCGGCAAAAGGAGAAGGGTGGGCAGAGGAGATAACCTGATGCTTATCACTATTAATAACTGCACCTTTCTTTTGAGCATATGCTCCCCAGAGCAAAAATACTATGTCCTGTTTTCGATCCGAGAGGAGCTTAATAACAGCATCAGTAAATTCTTCCCATCCTTTATTCTGATGACTACCTGGAGACTTCTCTCTCACTGTTAAGGTAGCATTCAGCAATAATACTCCTTGGTCTGCCCAAAAAGTTAAATCACCATTTGCAGGCATGGCTTTAGCAAGGTCAGCCTTTCTTTCTTTAAAGATATTTTGCAAAGAGGGCGGCATAGGTACACCTGGATTAACCGAGAAGCAAAGCCCATTAGCCTGCCCTGGACCATGATAAGGGTCTTGACCAATTATAACCACTTTTACCGCTTCATAAGAGCAATGTTCAAAAGCATTAAATATTTGACTTCCTTTAGGGAAAATAGTGTGGTATTGATATTCCAACTTAACAAAGCGCACCAATTCTTTAAAATAAGGTTTTTCAAATTCACCATGTAGGTGTGCCTTCCAGCTATCATGTATTTGTACATCCATAGGGCAATAATTTTTTACTACTTTTCTTTAAAAAAGATAGAACAAAATTAATAAACGAACTGTATTTACTACGCTATTTTAATTTATCTTTACATCATGGTGAAATTGGTTACAGAAGGGATAAGCATCAGTGTTGAGACAAGCTTCCAAGAGGAATATTCCAGCCCTGCCCAAAACCATTACGTTTTCACCTACAAAGTCTCAATAGAAAACAAAGGACAGCACACCGTACAGCTGTTAAGGAGACAATGGTATATTCATGATGCCGGCCAAAAACAAACTGAAGTAGAAGGTGAGGGAGTTGTTGGAGCACAGCCAGTCTTAGAGCCTGGACAAAAACATGAATACGTTTCTGGAAGTAACCTCAAATCTCCTTTCGGCAAAATGTTAGGCTACTACACCATGGAAAGAGTGGTAGATGGTCATAAATTTCAGGTGCAAATTCCTGAATTTAACCTAATAGCTGATTACAAATTGAATTGACTTTTTTTACGGTACAGCAATGGCTCAAGTATTTTCATCTCAAAACAGATGAGCATTCCTTACATTCCCCTTTTTTTTACGACTTTTACAAAACCCTTGTATCGGAGCCTTCAATACCACTAGATGATGAGGCTATTGAAACAGTTAGGAAAGCATTCTTACAACAGCGAAATAAAATAGACATACAAGATTTAGGAGCAGGATCACAGCGCTCAAAGAAACAAGCAAGAAGTATAGCTTCTGTTGCTAGCTACAGCTCCTCTTCTAGAAAGTTCTCTAGCTTTCTTTATCGGCTAATAGAAAAATATCAGTTTAACAATATTTTGGAGCTAGGCACTTCTTTAGGTATCAATACTGCTTACCTAGAGAAGACAGCTGCAAGCCAGATTACAAGTTTTGAAGGTGATCCTGCTGTCTTCGAAATAGCGAAAGCACATTTACTGCCAAGTACTAAACTAACACTAATTTTAGGTAATATAGATCAGCTGCTTCCTGCACATCTTAAGCAGCTAAATAGGCCTTTAGACTTAGTGTATATTGATGCCAACCACACCTATGAAGCAACTTTAAATTATTTCAATCTATTATTACCCCACCATCATCAATCATCTATTTTCATTCTTGATGACATTCACTGGTCAAAAGGCATGAACAAGGCTTGGGAGGAAATTAAAGGCCACCCCCAAGTATGCGCAAGCATTGATCTTTTTGATGCCGGCCTACTATTTTTTAATCCCACATTAAATTCACAGCATTTAGTACTAGACTTCTAGTCGTTTCATTTCTATAAACAATTCATTTCCAGACCGCTGAGGTATAGAATTAGTACACTTTTCTAATTTCGAAATACTAAATGTAGTTTTGAACAACAGCTCATAAGCAGCTCTTTCCCCTCCAAATGGAGGGTGATCATTATTTAGCGGGATGTTAAAAAGCAGTCCAATAAGCAGTCCGTCAACAGCTAACAACTGATCCATTTTCTGCACATAACTTTCACGAAGCGACGGCTTCAATGCACAAAAAAATGTTTGCTCCACTATATAATCATAAGTTCCCTCGTGTTCAAAAAAATCCGCCTTAATCAACTGATTTCTTGGAAATTCAGGCATGTTATCGGCAAATCTTTGTAAGGGAGGCAAAGCGAAATCTAGTAAAATTATATTTCTGAATCCCATTTCAGCTAAAGCCTTTACTTCATGTCCATTACCCCCACCAGGAACCAATATCCTCGCCTCTTTATTTTCAACAGTTTTAAAATAGTCAACAATTGCTGGGGAAGGATACCCTATATCCCAACCCGTTTGATGATTCAAATACTTATCTGTCCAGTAAGTTTCGTTTAAGTCCATTAGTATGATATCAATAAATGATTAAATTTGCCGTTGAAGAAGAAAGATCGAAATTAGCCAAAAATTATTAACTAAGCTCAAATGAAGCAAGACGAGTCAAAAACAAGCTATAAGGAAATCGAAGAAAAGTCGCAAAAAAGTAGCGGGACATTGCTTATCATTCTTTTCTTAGTAGTGATAGCTGCAGCAATTGGAGTTAAATTTTATTTAGATTCAGAGAAAGAAAATGAGCTTTTGAAGTTAGAACTAGATTCAACCTATTCAGACTTGGATAGTATCTCCAGCCAACTTGACGGTAGAATTGCAGAAATACAAATGCTTGGAGGCGATGTGACGGAGCTACAGCTAATAAGAAAAACGCTCGAAGAAGAAAAGGAACAACTTAAACAATCCAACAATTGGGCCGCTAGTCAAATTAAGAGGTACAAAGATAAAGTGGGCGGATATGAAGAATTATTAAACCTGCAGGATGAAAAAATCTTGAAATTAGAAGCTATCAACGAACAACTATTAACTGAGAACACAGATTTGAAATCAGAAAAAAATGTCTTAAATGACAGCATAGTAGAATTAAGAAGTAGGCGGTCTGAATTAGCCGATAAAGTAGCCATAGCATCACAATTAAAAGCGGAGAACATTCAAATTTTCGGAGTAAATAGCAGCGGCAAAGAGCGAGAAAGTGAATTCCGAGCACGCCAAATCGACAGATTGAAAGTTAGCTTTAACCTTGCTGAAAATAAGGTAGCGCAACCTGAAGGAAAAAACATTATTATTAGGGTTATTAATCCTACAGGAAAGGCCTTATTTGACGTAGCAACAGGATCAGGCTCATTTATGATTGAAGGCAAAGAAATGTTTTATACTGCAAAGCAAGAAATCCTTTTTGACAACACCCAACAAATGTTGTCCTTCCTATATGATAGAGGCCAAGAATACGAGGAAGGGATATATAAAGTAGAACTATATGCTGATGACTACTTAATTGGGACAGGAACCTTTACTATCAAATAGCCTTCTGAAGTTTGAGATAGTTTATTGTTTATTGGATGTGTTTTCATTGAAAATAGTCCTAGCCTCTTTCAGTTTTTGAAAGGAGCGATAGCAATAAAAATTCCTTTCACAGATTTATCCTAATAAAAAGCTTACGCGATACTAAAATTACCAGAAATAATCCGCTGCGATATTTACTCAGCATCATGCTTTTACATCAAAACAAAACCAGCAAATCAAGTACTCAGTTCTTATAAAAACTAATGTCAGCGATTCACCTTGCTTAGGACCTGGCCGCTACGCAGCTTGGCAAGCAACTAAGAGAATGAAGTCCTTGGCAGAAGTTTCATATGATCTTATCAACTGCTCTATTATTGGTACTTTCCATCGAATCACAAGAAAGAATTACGCATCGGCTTCGCTTATCTGCATTGCTCAGATATAAATACTCTAATCTAGCCCCTTTCTTGAATCAGCACCGGATATTCTAGATTAAATAGAAATAGGCATTAGCAAAAAAGAGAATTTCATCAAGCAGAAAGCACTACGCACTTTCACAATACATTTAAGCCTACAGCTTAAGAGCAAACTCGAACACAAAAAGCGC
>JBKEFO010000129.1:0-8718 GCA_046709585.1 Marivirga sp. | reverse complement strand
GTTCCCTTTGACAGCAAACTCTTTGAACTCTCTAATTATATTTTTCATTCTTCTAGGCATAAAAAAGCCTTTCTATTAGAAAGGCTAATCACTTGAACAATTTCTATCTTTTTAATCTAAAAAAAGCACTGGTATCTCCACCATCGTATCGGACCACATCATCTGCATTTTCACCTCTCCGTTTGATTGATCAAACATAATAGTGAAGGGCTCATACGTATCTTTTGTTTTTTCGGAAGGCACCTCAAAACGGATAAAATCTTTTTCCTGCTCGTATTTGTAAGTACCCCACTGTCCAAGGTCCTTATTCAGGATAATAGTCCATTTGTCTGCTTCAGGAATAGAAAATAAGGTATACGTCCCTACTGGCACATCCACACCAGCCATTGTAATAGCTTTTGTCACTGTTATTTCAGTGGCCTCGTTGGCACCCGTTCTCCAGACCTTTCCCAGTGGCGCTAATTCTGAATTTTCCTTAAATGCTTCTCTTCCTCGTAGATGAGGTCTACTGTAGGTTACTTTTACATAGGCATCATCAAACTTATAGGTTACCAATCCAAGGGGGCTAGGCTTTTGCTTCAAAGCTTCTTGTGCTAGCATTGGTGACGCCATAAAAAGCAGCATACTTAAGGTAATCAAGATTTTTATTCTATTTTTCATAGATCAATTAATTTTGAATAATTTTAAAAGCAATTTACAATTTTTCATCGCAAGCCACTATTATACTTTATATTTGTTTATGGAAAAGCCACAATTCGACGATATCTATATGGAGTTGGCTGTCAACTTAGCGAAGCGTTCTCATTGTATTAAAAGACATGTAGGAGCTGTTTTAACAAAGGATACCAGGATTATTTCTATAGGGTACAATGGGCCGCCGGCAGGAACACATAATTGCGATGATGAATTCCCAGAGACCGGCTGTGGCAGAGATGCCAAAGGCAGCTGTATGCTGGCTATTCATGCCGAGCAGAATGCCATTATGTATGCTGTAAAAAATAAAGCTTCTGTCGAAGACTCTACACTTTACGTAACTCTTTCTCCTTGCCTTTCTTGTGCTCGCATCATTTTTAGCATGGGCATTAGAAAAGTAGTCTACTTAAATTCCTATGCCGAATATAAAGGCTTACCATCAGACGAAGGAATTGATTTTCTGGAGAAATTCGGTGTAAGGATAGAGAAATACCAAGGTAATTTAGAGAATGTAAACCATATGATTTAACCATGAAAAAACTACTATACATCGCCTTATACTTATCAGTAACAATACCACTATTAAGCGCATGCAAAGAAGATGAAAAGAATACGGAAGCCGATAAACCATCAATTGTTGGCATCTGGGGTATTACGCAGTTCGATGTGGAAATCAGCATTGGCGGTATTTCTCTTGCAGACTTTTTGGTTGATTCACTTGATTTCTCCTCACCAGAAGTAGCAATAGCCGAGGCATTGATTCAATCAGAAGTGAAAAGCCTATTCGAAAATGAAGCTATCACATTCAAAAATGATCAGACTTATGAGGTGCTGGTTGACAGTAACCTGCAAATAGGTACATGGGACTTAAATGCAGACCAAACAGTATTGACTATTTCTCCAATAGAGGGTCAACAAATTGCATTAGAAGTAACTTCTTTAAGTGACGAAGTACTCCGCTTTCTCTTAAATGAGCTTGTGCAAGCTGATGATTTTTTAGATACCTCAGCATTCGGCATCACACTTACAGAGGGACTTCAAGTTGAAGCTTCTTTTACGCTGATCAAACAAAATTAAGTGCTATTTGTAATGCTAGTAGAAAAATATAATAGAAAGTAAGTAAACACTATTCTAATTTAGCATTATATTGTTCCCTTAATATAAGGGAAAAAAAAGAAAATTAATATTTATGAAAAATTTAAAATTATTAGCACTTATTCTATTAAGCACCCTACTCATTACATCTTGTAAAGATGATGAAGAATCAGCAAGTCCTGGCATTGTTGGAGTATGGAATGTAACGGATTTAGAGGTGTCATTTACTGTGAATAATGAGAGCCTAGCAAACTATTTTGGTCAAGATCTTGCTGATGTAATTGAAGCATCATTAGCAACAATATTTGAAGATCAATTTGAAGATGTAACTATTGAGTTCAAGTCTGACGGCACCTATTCATCTAAAGCCCCTGGTGAAACAACTGAGACGGGTAGTTGGGCTTTAATTGGTGATAAATTATCACTTGACGATGACACCATCACCTTCGATGTGATAACAAATACAAATAGTGCATTATCTTTACAATATGTCGAAAGTGATAGTTCGGAAGATTTCGACAGTGACGGTACAGATGATACTTTAGAAACTGTATTAGAACTTAGTTTAACTAAATGAAATTAACTTCAGGATTCAATTCAACACCAAAAATACTTTGAATTGAATCCTGAATTTTTTTCGATAATTCTACTATAGCCTTACCATTTCCGTATCCTTTGTTAATTAAAACCAGTGCTTGATTTTGGTGCACCCCTACCCCATTTTCGCTATGACCTTTCCATCCAGCTTTCTCAATGAGCCAGCCAGCGGCGAGCTTCACCTCCTTATTTGGTAATTCATAACCTGCTATTTCAGGAAATTCTGCTTTTAGTGCGGCATATTTTTGAGAGCTTACCACTGGATTTTTAAAAAAACTACCTGAGTTGCCTATTACCTTAGGGTCTGGTAGTTTGGACTGTCGTATTTCAATTACTGCATTGCTCACATCTCTTATGCTTGGAGCATCAATACTCTTCCTTCCCAATATTTCTTTAATAGCTCCATAATTAACCACTACCTGATGCTGGTCTGCCTTTGCTAATTTAAAAGTCACAGTAACGATTAAATATTTGCCCTTGTAAGTATGCTTAAAGACACTCTCACGATAGCCAAATTGGCAATCTTCTTTATTAAAAATTGTTAACTCACCAGTTTCTAAATTAATTGCCTCTAAAGAGTAAAACGTGTCCTTTATTTCTACGCCGTAAGCACCAATATTCTGCATGGGAGCTGCTCCAACCGTTCCTGGGATCAAGGATAAGTTTTCTAAACCTCCTAAACCAGCCTCTATTGTCTTCATCACCAACTCATGCCAATTCTCGCCTGCACCTGACTTTACTAAGGTCGACCCATCCGCTTCCGCACTTAAGAAATCCACTCCAGAGATTCTATTTAGGATTACCAGTCCATTATAATCAGCTTGAAGTAAAACATTACTCCCTCCTCCTAAAAACAGAATTCCATTATTTTTATAGGTCTCTTGCCCTCTAAGCCAGAAATAATCTTCAATCGAATATAGCACACAAAACCAACGAGCCTTCACATCAAAGCCAAAAGTATTATACACTTGTAAAGAATGATTCGTTAGTATTTCAGGCATGAGGCTTTTCCATTTTATTTCTAGTGTAAAATTACATGAGAACGCTGATAAATAAAATTTTCTGTGAATTTGTACTAAAATAGTTATCTAAACAGTTAATTGCATATAAAGAAGCTTATGAAAAAACTATTGCTATTTGCTTTAACATCATTTCTTATGTGCTGCACAGACCATACTGAGGAAGGTGCTAAATTATTTAAGGAAGGATTTTTCAAAGAAGCAGCATATCATTTTGAGCAGGACTTAAGTATAGAACCTTATAATTCAATGAGACTTTACAATGTGGCTAGATGTTATGAAGAGCTATCACAATATGACGATGCCATCAGCTTATTTGAGCAAAGTATAAAAAATGATCCGACCTTTATAGATGCATACTCTGGCAGAGGAAGATGTTTTTACAAGAATGGCGAATATAATAGTGCACTAATAGACTTTGCTACTGTCACTAGACTTGACAAAACTAATGCCGAGCCTTACTACCTTGCAGGTTTATGCTATTTAAAAGATTCAATCTACGATGAAGCAGCTGTAACATTTAATAAGGCATTGAGAATAGACCCTAACTTTCATCTCGCAAGATATAACAAAGCCATAGCCAATGCGGCCATGGCTAATATTCTATATGCGCTTAAAGATTTTAACTATCTGATTAAGGAGCGAGCCATACTACCTAAAAGCTATTTAAATAGAGGCTTTATCTATGAAAACATGGGTAACTACGCTTTTGCTATAAATGACTATAGTAAGGCAATCGAAGGAGGGTACGTAAACGCGCGGATCTTAAAGAGAAGAGGGCTATGTTATTTGGAATTAAATAAGCCGGTGCAAGCCTGTAAAGATTTTCAACTACTGCAGAACTATGACATCCCTACTGCTAGAGAATTGACACATAAATATTGTAGTGAATAGTTTTACAGAAGAGATATCACTCTTTTGTAAGGTCGTTTAACGATTTATCTACTTCCTTCTCTATGCCCTGCAGCTGAAGCTTACAATCTTTTATTAGAATGACTGATGACTTTACCACTTCCGTGAGCTCATCAATACCTATAGTTTCATTTTCTACTTTATTTAATAGATTTTCTAATTCAGCCATTGATGTCTCATAGCTTTTCTTTTCTTTCTTCGCCATTAATCTAGTTTAATATCCCACTCTTCATTTAAAACACTAATTGTATGGTGTGCTGTAAGATCAAATTGACAAGGTACTACGGAAACATAATTATTTGCAATTGCCCATTCATCATTATCTTCACCTTTGTCGTAGTTCACGAAGTTACCAGCCATCCAGAAATACCTCCTTCCGTTGGGGTCAAATCTCTGATCGAATTCTTCTTGCCATTTGGCGTGTGCCTGCCTGCAAATTTTAATTCCTTTTAGGGCCTCATTTCTTTTAGGGGGAAAATTAACATTTAAGGTGGTATATTTCGGCAAGGAGGTCTTTAATACTTGCTGAGCAATTTTCTTAATATAAGGAATACAATGATCGAAGTTGGCATCATGGCCATAGTCGCATAGTGAAAACCCAATCGAGGGTAAACCTTCTATGGCGCCCTCTATAGCTGCAGACATCGTCCCCGAATACAATACACTAATGGATGTGTTGGCTCCGTGGTTCACGCCGCTAACAACAAGGTCAGGTTTTCTATCTTTTAAAACATGGTTTTTAGCTAGCTTAACACAATCTGCTGGTGTGCCAGAACATTCATAGGCCTGCACCTCTTCGCCAAATATTGTTGATTTTTCCAACCTAAGGGTATTTCCAATAGTTATAGCATGTCCCATTCCAGACTGAGGGCTGTCAGGTGCTACTACCACTACTTCTCCCAGTTCTTTCATTGTTTCCACCAACACTTGTATTCCCTTGCTGGTTATACCATCATCATTACTTACTAAAATAAGCGGTCTATTCATATCTTATCTATTTACCAATTGGTTGTAATAAATTGTTATTCGTACCAAGTCTGCCTGACGATCTACCCTCAATCGATTTTCTTTCATATAACTCTCGATCTCTTTTTTAAACGGCTTAAAAAAGGGTAGTATCTCTTTCTTTTTATTTTCAAACTTCAGAATGTCTCCGTCCGATGTTAAAAAGTAGTAATCATAGGTCAGCAATTTTCTGCTGTTATTAAAACTACCATTGTTGGTATTATTCCTATAATACCGCGAATTATAATTAGTTATAGCTTCGTTAATCACAAATTCTCTGCACATCAGGGTTATAGACCCCTCTACCAAGATCTCAAAGAAAATAAGATTATTAACATTCCCATTTTGGTTGAATGGCAATGAGTATATAGTTCTAGGGCGATTAAAAAACTGACAGTTAATTCGAAAGTTGAGAATCTGTTGACTTGAAAAAGCTTTTAACTGGTTTTTAGATACAGCAACTTGCAAAAGATTTGCCGTAAAGTCGTATTTCAAATTACCATAAATGGAATCTCCTTTGTTAGTAAGAACATAACCTGGATGCCATAATTCATTCGGCATCTCTTGGCTAAGCACTTGCTGTTTATTCCATAAAAAGAAGATTACAACTAAAAAGGTTAATCTCAGATTAATCCTTTTTAAGAATTGTGTGCCCCATTTTATCTCTTTTGGTTCGTAAATAGTTTTCATTGTGCTTATTTGGCGGAATTTCTAATGCTACATTCTCCACAATTTCTAGGCCATATCCAAGCAATCCTGCTCTCTTAGTAGGGTTATTTGAAATAAGTTTAATTTTGCTTACTCCTAGTTTACGAAGAATCTGAGCACCTACCCCATAATCTCTTTGGTCCATTTTAAAGCCTAGATGCAAGTTAGCTTCCACAGTATCCATTCCTTCCTCTTGCAGCTTGTATGCTCTTAACTTATTCATTAAACCTATACCTCTGCCCTCTTGGTTCATGTAAACGATCACCCCTTTACCTTCTTTCTCGATCATTTCCATGGCTTCATGGAGCTGAGGTCCACAATCACATCTGCAAGAACCAAAGATATCACCTGTTACGCATGATGAATGAACCCTTACTAACACAGGCTCCTCAGAAGTCCACTCACCTTTTACTAAAGCTAAGTGAGTATCTTTGGTGGTTGTTTGCTCATAAGCCACTAATTTGAAGTCGCCAAAATCTGTTGGCATCTGTACATCCACCTTCTCTTCTACTAAAGACTCATGTGCTAATCTGTATTCTATTAGGTCTTTTATAGTTACCAATTTCAATTTAAACTGATCGGCTACCTTTCTTAAATCTGGAAGGCGTGCCATGGTGCCATCCTCATTCATGATCTCTACTAGAGCACCTCCTGGCTTCAAACCTGCTAAACGAGCAAAATCTACTGTAGCCTCCGTATGACCTGTCCTACGTAAGACCCCTCCTTTTTTAGCCTTCAAAGGGAAAATATGTCCTGGTTTCCCCAATTCTTCAGGTCTGGTGTCTGGATTTACTAAGGCTTGAATAGTCTTTGATCTATCGCTGGCAGATATGCCTGTAGTAGTACCATATCCTATAAGGTCGACTGACACAGTAAAAGGCGTTTCAAATTGGGCAGTATTTTTTCCTACCATTAATTCTAAATCCAGTTCCTCACATCTGTCCTCTGGAATTGATGCGCAAATTAGGCCACGACCATGCTTGGACATAAAGTTGATAATTTCAGGCGTCACTTTCTCCGCAGCGCAGATAAAATCACCTTCATTCTCTCTATCCTCATCATCAACAACTATGATAATTTCTCCATTTTTGATGGCTTCTATTGCTTCCTCAATAGTATCAACCGGAATAATTTCTTTTGACATAAAATAATTTGTAATTCGATGGACAAAGGTAATATTATTAATTACCTATTTTAGTATTCCAAACGATTGATGTGTGCCAGTGTTTAAAATTAATTTACTTAACCACCACCATGCCCAACAAATCGCCTATTTCTTTTTTAGCTTGATTTAATTGAATTTGATATTTCAGAATTTTTTCTTCTTCAATTAAGGACGCGATATCTCTTAATTTCTGGTTATTTACATCCATAAGGTGCAAAATTGAACGGTGCTTTAAGCGCAAGACATGCGAAAAAGCAGAATCCGTTAAAATGTGTTTCTCATGGATAGTATAGATCTGAAATTTCTTTTCCCAATTTTCACTTAACTCATAACGGTCCGTAAACAAGGAGAATATGGCTTTTCTAATCTCCTCATCTCCATGCTTGATAAAATGCGCCTCATTCAATATAGCGCCATCCGCCAAGTGAGATTTAAAATCTTGAAAGATTCTTTTGTAAACAGGATGTATAAATTCAGTCTTTTTAAACTCTTGGACTAGGTACTGAATAAGCGTAGTATCTTCTGCTAACGGCAAGTCACCATAGCTTAGCAGCAGGCGGATACTTTCCTTCTCCTGTAAAGCAGCTACCTCGTAAGGCGAATAACGCTTCTTTATCTGTTCAGGAGCTTGGCTGTAACTTTGATTTAAGCTATTGGCTTGTTGCTGAGTAATATCTCCTTTTACCTGCTTTTCTCTAAGGATAATTTTATTTTGCTCTGCTACCAAAAGCGCTTCATCAATCTCTAATATATCACTGCACTCCTTGATATAAATCGCCCGCTTTACAGGGTCAGGTATTTTAGCAATAGACCTGACAATATCTTGAATAGTCTCCGCTTTCTTTATAGGGTCACGCTTGGTATCCTCTAATAACAAATCAGATTTAAAGCGAATAAAGTCCTTGGCATTATTTATCAAATATTGTTGAAATGCCTCATCTCCTAATTTCTGTGAATAGCTGTCAGGATCTTCCCCATCGGGAAAAAGGACCACTTTCACATTTAGGCCACCTTCCAATATTAGGTCAATACCTCTAAGTGAAGCCTTAATACCTGCCGCATCACCATCAAATAGCACGGTAATATTTTTACTATACCTGCTAATCAAGTGTATTTGACCAGTCGTTAAAGAAGTACCCGAAGAAGCCACCACATTTTCTACACCACTTTGATGTAAAGAAGTTACATCAGTATAGCCTTCAACCAGGTAACAATTCTCTTTGCTTCTAATGGCTTGTTTTGCCTGAAACATGCCATATAAAACATCACTCTTATGGTACACATCTGTTTCAGGAGAGTTTATGTACTTCGGTTGCTTTTTGTCTTTTATTAAAATTCTAGCTCCAAAGGCAATCGGTTTACCAGCGACAGAATGAATAGGGAACATAACCCGATTTCTAAAACGGTCATATACTTTTCCTTCCTCTTTTTTGATAATTAGCCCTGCTTTTTCTAAAAGCTCCTCTGAATGACCTGCCGCTTTTGCAGCCTTTAGTAGACCATCCCATTGATTGAGCGAATATC
>JBKEFO010000128.1:0-8730 GCA_046709585.1 Marivirga sp. | reverse complement strand
GGATACCATGGTGCCAAAATGAGAAGGTATGCTGACTTGATTGATAACAATATCCAATTAGAAATGGGTGCCTTGGTGGAGAACCTAAGAGCGGGTAACACTGATTTATCTGAATATCAAGTACTGAATATGCTCAATACAAAATATATTAAATTTGGTGAGCAAGCGGGACAAGTAATTCAAAATAGCGCAAACAATGGCAATGCCTGGTTTGTAACGAAGGTAAAGCAAACTACCTCTGCAGACGAAAGTATTGCTGCTGTAGGTGAAATTAATACAAAAGAGACCGCTATAATCAACACGACAAAATTTAAAGACTTCACAGCCAATGCACTTAATTTCGGGAGCATAGAATTAGCTGAATATGGACCAAATCGATTGGTATATGAATCTCAGAATAGTGGGGCAGGTTTAGCTGTCTTCTCCGAAATATATTATCCCAAAGGTTGGTCTGCGACCATTGACGGAAAAGCTGTAGAGATAGTACAGGCTAATTATGTTTTAAGAGCACTCAATATACCTGCAGGAGCGCACAACATCATTTTTGAATTTAAGCCTACTGCCTACATACTTGGGAACAAGGTAATGTGGATAAGTTCTATTATTTTAATATTAATAGCTGCTGGTGGAATGGTTTATTCCGTAATTAAAAAAGCTTAGTATGGTTTCTGTTATTGTTTGCACCTATAACCGGGCACAATATATTGGGAAATGCCTAGAACACTTGGCCATTCAAAAGGCCTCAGTTAAGGAATATGAAATAATTGTTGTTGATAACAATAGCACGGACGGCTCTGTTGAGATCATTAAAAAAATAATGAATGAGTTTTCAGATATACCTTTTGCGTACTTCCTTGAGCTGAATCAAGGTCATACCTTTGCTAGAAATAGAGGAATAACTGAAGCCAAGGGAGAGATCTTAAGTTTCATTGATGATGATGCTTTTGTTGAAGAGAACTTTATAACTGCTATTCAAGATCACTTTAATAGCAATCCTACAGTAGCTGCTATTGGTGGTAAAATCGTTCCCATTTACGAAGGAAGAGAACCAACTTGGATGTCTAAGTATTTACTCACCTTAGTTTCGGCCTTAGACTTAGGACAAGATGTCAAAGAATTCCCCAAGTCAAAATTTCCTATTGGAGCCAATATGGCCTTTAAAAAAGAAGTCTTTGAAGAATATGGACATTTTAATGTAACGCTAGGGAGAAGGGCTGATGGCCTAGAAGGAGGTGATGAGAAAGAAGTATTTATGCGACTCAGGAAAGAGCATGAATTAATTC
Organism: Marivirga sp.; assembly: GCA_046709585.1. Taxonomy (GTDB): domain Bacteria; phylum Bacteroidota; class Bacteroidia; order Cytophagales; family Cyclobacteriaceae; genus Marivirga. The sequence continues at coordinate 7,447 of JBKEFO010000128.1, read as the reverse complement.
ACTACGTACCCGACGTAAAAGTAGATCATATTATTCCTGAAAAAAGAACGACAGAAGCCTACATCAAAGGGCTAGGAAATGGCGTGGGTAGTAGCGAAAAGAAACGACTTAAAAATGCTGGATTAGTGGGAAAAGGTAGAAAGTATGTTTCAGAAATCATTAAAACTATCGGTAGTTTTGTCCTGTATCTTTTATACTTAATGAAAGGAAGGCTTTCAGCTGCCAATATGTTGTTAAAATTCAGATATTGGGTATGGCAAGGCTTAGTTCTTAAAAGCAAAATATAAGATGAAATCAAGAATACATATATTGTTAGAGCATATATTCTACACTCTTCTTACCATTCCAAAAATAGCTGTTTTGAGCAAAAATATAGCTTCTAAGAACATTAGAAGCTTAAAGATAGGTAAAGAGTTAATTATTTTAGGAAACGGACCTTCCTTAAAGGAGCAGGTTAAAACTATTAAAGACCTAACACGGCATGATAAAATGTGCGTAAATCATTTCGCTGAAAGTGAGCAATATGCTGATGTGAAGCCACAGTTTTATGTATTGAATGCCCCGGAAATGTGGCTTGAAAATGTAGATGAAATACACAAAGAAAAAGGCAAGAAATTATTCAAAGCCATCTCAGAGAATACGCAATGGCCGTTGCAGCTATTTATTCCTGTAGGTGCAAAGGATGTAGGTCACTGGCAGAAAGATATAATAGCCAATAAAAACATCTCTGTCAATTACTTTAACACTGTACCTTTAGAAGGATCTGTTTCATTTATTGAATGGGCGATGTCAAGAGGTTGGGGTATGCCTAGACCGCACAATGTTTTAATTCCCTCGATCATTTTATCAATGAGAATGAACTATGACACTGTCTATCTAGTAGGTGCCGACCATTCATGGCTTCCCGAAATATATGTATCTGATAAAAATGTAGTATATCTTACGCAGAAACATTTTTATGATGAAGAACATGCAAGTGCTAGGCCTATGGATAAGCTTGGAAAAGGAAGTAGAAAATTACACGAGGTATTAGAGAAATTCACCTATGCATTTTCATGTTATTTTTTACTAAATGATTATGCAACAAAGCATAATATCACGATACTAAATGCTACGAAAGGCTCTTTTATTGATGCCTTCAAAAGAATTAGCACCTTACCAAAACCTTAATAAAATTATTAATTAGATATGCTAAGTATATTAACTGGAGCAAAAAAAAATATTGGAGACTTCTTAATCGGTAATAGAGCAAAGCAACTGTTGAGTACTTATGTAGATCAAGAAATTTTAGAAATAGATAGATTTGGAGAAATTGAGCCCTATTTAGACCAAATTAATCAATCAAAAGCGCTTATCCTTTGTGGGGGACCTGCCTACACATCGGACTTCTACCCGAGTATTTACCAATTAGAGAACCTCATTGATAAAATTACAGTCCCCATTATTCCTTTTGGATTAGGCTGGTCTGGTAGTCCGTTTCATGCTCCCTTAGATTTCAAATTCACCTCAAAATCTGAGGCATTTCTAAAACGGATCCATAGCGCTATTAAATATTCTAGCTGCAGAGACATCATTACTGAAAAGATTTTAAATCATCAGGGAGCCCATAATGTACTCATGACAGGCTGTCCGGTATGGTATCACTTACCCTCTATCGAAAAAGAGTATACTGATTTAAAAAATGTGAAAACCATTGTTTTTTCTACAGGTGCAAAGCAAGTGCTTTGGTGGCAAAGTATTCAGCTGCTACAGAAGATTGGTAAGCTGTTTTCTGATAGTAGTATCATCGTTAGTTACCATAGAGGCATTCTTCCTGGAAGAAATACCCCTCTTAGGAAAGGAATCTCTTACAGTATAATAGCTGCATTCGCTAAATTAAAAGGATTTAAGGTAATTGATGTTTCTGGAAAATTAGAGAAAATTGATTTCTACAGCAATTGTGATTTACACATTGGCTATAGAGTACATGCACATCTGGATTTTTTAAGTAGAAGAAAACCGTCTTATTTAATTAATGAAGACGGAAGAGGTTTAGGAATGGTTCAGAGCTTAGCTTTACCTGAATTCAACTATGACGATCCAGCTGTACAATTAAAGTTATTAAGACAATTAAAGATCGATAAGGCCGATAAATTCATTGCTTTTCAAACAACCTTTGATAAAATGAAAAAAGCTTTCATATCAATGAAAGCTTTTCTTCAATATCTAAAAACCCTTTAACCTTAATCAAAGCTGAAATAATTCCACTTTAAAACTTGATCTTCACTAACATCCTGTGTGAGTCTTTTTCCAACAATCTCGTTAATATGCTTGGGGCTTACCCCATGAGCAGGCCGCTTCCAAGTTAAATGCTCTAAAGTAATCACTTCCCCTTTTTTTAGGGATTTTGTTGCCACAAGACTTCTCCTTGCATTTTCTACTGCAAGTTTTTCAGATGCTACTCTTTTTACATCAAAATCTCCTAAAAGTTCTAATTGGCCTGAAAGAGACTTATTAAATTTGATTAAATCAGTCTTATCCATGGCATGGTAATGATCATTACCTGGAAGCGTTTTATCATGCGTGAAGTGCTTTTCTATCACTCTCGCTCCAAGTAGCGTTGCTGTAAGAAGTGTGGACATATCCTTTGGCAGAGTATGGTCTGAGTACCCAATAATATTATCTGGAAAGTGGTGTTGTAAGCCTTTAATCATACCTAAATTAGCTTCTTTATCAGGAGTAGGATAGTTTAAAACGCAATGCAACAATACTAGAGACACGTCAAAAGGATTAATCCAACTAACAGCCTGCTGTATTTCAAACAATTCACTTGCTCCAGTTGATAAAATAATCGGCTTTTTATGTTTAGCCATATATTCAATAAAAGGCTTATTGGTTATATCAGAAGAAGAAATCTTAAAAACATTCATTAAATCATTTAAAAAATCCACCGATTGAACATCAAAAGGAGTACTCATAAACTCTATACCTTCCTCATCGCATACCCGTTTCAAGGCTTCATATTCCTCTTTCCAAAATTTATCATACTTCTGAAATAAGGCGTGTTGGCTTGTCGTAGATTCTTTTGTCAAATCCCAATAGGAAGGTGAATCCTTAGAGGCGATGGTATCTGCTTTGTACGTTTGAAATTTAATTGCATCAGCACCTGATTCCTGCGCCTCTAAAATTAACCTCTTAGCCAAGTCCATACTACCTTCATGGTTTACGCCTGCTTCTGCGATTATGAATGGTTTTTTAATTATCGTCGCATAAGGACTTTCACTATTTATAAATTCATTATACTTCATGATTTTATTTTGATAACTTCTCTAATTAAATTGAGGACATTCTGCTTGCCCTTTTTTATTTCGTTTTTTAGCATCTTCTGCTGCATTAATTGTCGCAAATGCAGATTATCGATAAGGGCCATAAATTCACCGAATATTTGATCTTCACTTACATTGTTTCCTAAGCCCAAATTAATGAACCCGTTATCTTCTGAAGCAAAAAAGTGCGTTAATTCGCGCTCATTTTGTGCCAATATAATTGAGGGCGTTCCCATAAGCGCTAGTTCATATACAGTTCTTCCTGCTGAAGAGAAAGCCACATCAGCATTGTACATGAATTCAGAGATACTGTTTACATTATCATGAAAACTAACCTCTTCAAATACCTCCGTTCTCAAATCGTGCATATAACCTAAACCAAGCACCACGTGTATTTGTATTCCTTTCAGCTTACAAATAGGGTAAATAATTTCTAATACTTTTTCAGTGAAGTTGTTAGGGTCCGTACCTCCAAAAGAAATTAACACATTTTTTACAATCGGATTTATTACTTTTTCTTCGTGAAGAAAAAATTCTTCTCTAGCACAAAAATAAGTAGATCCAAAATAATGATTCGCTGGGCTATCTTGTTCAGGGTATATGGCATTAATAACCAAATCAGCTTTATTAGCTCCAGGGCCTAGATCCTCAAAATTGATATTGGTAATACCCTCAGCCTTCAAGATGGTAATATATTCTGTCGTTGTATCTAATCTATCATTTATAATAAAGTCAGGCTTTAACTTTATTATATCATCCATTAAATACTCTGACTGCTGAATTAAAACTCTGTAGTTGTAGGACTTTATCTTATCATAGGCAAGTTTACTTTTTCTATCTACCAAGAAAATTATATCGTGGTCTAATATTTCACTTGCCAGTATAAGGCAATTGTACACATGTCCCAAGCCTATTTCCGGGTAGCCTGAAACTGAAAAAAGAATGGTTTTACGCTTTAATAAATACTCACAAACTGACCAATCTTGGAAGGTATCAATATCAATGGCTTCATGGCTGGGCAACTGAAAAAGTTCTACCATACTACCAATTCTGGAATTTGGAGTAACAATATGTGCCCTGCTAATAAAAAAACTTCCTGTTTCTTTAAATACTTGAGGCAATTGCTGTCTATTTACTCTTGCCTCATAGTTAGGAACATATTGACCTGTAGGACTATAACTCCAGGTCAGGTGCGTATCGTTTACAGCAGCAATAACAGTCTCTACTTCTGGCTTTTCTAACATCAAAGAAATAGCTTGATCCAAAGAACCAACGCTCAGCAAAGGTGAAGTCGGCTGCATGGTGACAATCAAGTCATAGCTTTTCCTTTCAATCTCCGAAATCTCCTTGTAAGCTTGATAAATAACTGGATCTAAAGTAGTCGCATCTTTAGCTAAGCTAGGATCTCTTTTATGCACTTTGGCCAAATATTTCTCCGCTATAAAGGCAATTTCTTCGTCATCGGTGGAAACATAGACATCAGCATCAAATGTCGACTTCAAGGCCGTACCTATAGCATACGCTATTAAGGGTTTACCATTGAGCGGCCTCAGGTTTTTGCGAGGAATCCCCTTAGATCCACCCCTTGCTGGTAAAATTATCAATATATTCATAAACTCCCTTCTTCACTTGATACAAGCATTCGAATACCCTCGACGAGAGGTACTTTAGGGTCAAAGTACAATTCTTCTCGTATTTTTTTAATATCAGCGACACTATTTTTAATATCTCCTGATCTCTCCTCTTTATATATCGGCTTTTGATGTGAATCAACTATTTTTTGAATAACAGTATACAATCCATTTATAGAGGTGGATTGCCCAGTACCAACATTATAAACGCAATTTTTATAATTACTTAATGCGCCATCTACCAAAGCATTTATTACGTCGTTCACATGAACAAAATCTCTAAGCTGCGTTCCGTCGCCAAAAATCGAAACCGTTTTATTATTTTTTAGCTTATCTAAAAAAAGAGTTATCACCCCAGAATATGGAGAATCTGCTCTTTGGCCAGGGCCGTACACATTAAAAAATCTAAAGGAAAGAAAGTCTAACCCTACAGCCTGAGCAAAAGACTGCGCATGCAATTCATTAATGTATTTTGAATAAGCATAGGGGGACTTTGGGTTCAGGTTATCTACTTCTGATACTGGCACTTTAATGGGATCGCCATAAACGGCTGACGAGGAAGCAAAAATCACTTTTTTAGTCTGCACCTTATTAGCAATCTCCAACATATTCAATAAACTTGATTCATTGACTTGATGTGATCTAAATGGCTGCTCAATAGAAAACGGCACACTAACAATTGCGGCTAAATGAAATATATAATCGATTTTACTTGGTAAAATTGAAATAATCAAATCTTGTACTTTTGCTTCAATAAAAGTTATTTGACCCGCAGTAATTAGGTGCTTAATATTTTCTTTAAAGCCAGTACTAAGGTCATCTACAACTATTAATTTTTGGGGCTGATAGCTAATAATATGCTGCACCAAATGATGTCCAATAAAACCAGCACCCCCTGTCACTAAAATAACTTTTCCTGTAAAGTCTTTCAAATCGAGTATTTTTTATAAAATGAATAACAAAGTTAATCAGATGTTTTAATTCAGGCTAGTAGAATTATTTTTAATTCATGTCAGATTGAATTGCAGCGAAAGAAATATTTAAACCCTCTCAATCTCATCTAAAATAAGTGTGATAATTGGGTTTTTGAGATAGCAACAATAGCCTTGACGTTCTAATAAAATTATACTTGATGAAGATCAACAAAATACCGTTATATACTGCACTGTTGCTATCAATAAGCATCTGTAAAAGTCAGGCACAAAGTATTAATAGCGCAGGCAAAAGCTCCACAAATTCTACAGTAAGAATGTTATGGAGTATTGGGGGATTAAGTATTGTAGGCGGCAATAATATTAGCCCTGGAGTTATCTCAAAAATAATTCTTGATCGTGAGATAATTACAAGTGTAAAACAAGAATTTGATTTTGATATCACTACTTATCCAAACCCCACTTCCAATTTCTTATATGTTGAAAAGATGGAAAATAATTCATCAATATTATATTCGCTATTAGATCCATCCAGACAGGAATACTTCTCTACCGAAACTAAAGGCAATGCTGTAAATCTGGATTTGTCAGCTTTGCCCAATGGATTATACATCCTAAAAATTAAAGACCGCAGCAAAACAAAATTGTATAAAATAATTAAAAAGTAATTAGAAAAATTTACCTATTAGTATCCTTTATATTAGCCCTTGAGTATAAAGCCAATGCCCAAAGTCCAGAGTATTTCAACTATCAGGCTTTGATCCAAGACCAAGATGATAATTCCATTAGTAATACTTCCGTAAATCTACTAGTGGAAATACTGGAAACTACTGTAGATGGTGAGAAAGTATACAGCGAGGTGCACACCCTTACTACCGATAGCTATTCGATGATACACTTACCAATAGATGGTGGAACGGTAATAAGCGGGGATTTTTCTGAGATTAAATGTTCCGAGTATTCACATTTCTTAAAAACATCAATTGATATTACTGGCGGCAATAATTTTGAGCTCATAAGCAATACTCAATTAGTACCTGTACCTTATGCTCTAAATGCATCAACTTCAGTTTATTCAAAAACTTCTGAAAAAGCTGCAATGGCTATTTTTGCAGATACGGCGATGGTAGTTAAAACTGTAAACATTATTGGTAGTGGCAATGATAGCGACGTAATAAAAGTAAAAAATAATAATTATAGCAGAATCGCTTCCTACGCCTGTAGCGGTAATGCAGACCAAAACGCCCCTTTTGTAGGATATAAAGCTAGAGGAACGCAAAATTCTCCTAGTAATGTACAGGCCGGAGATAGAATTACTGGTATTTATAGATTCGCTTACGGTAACGGCACTTACTTTGGTACTGCAGCTGTAGAGTTATCATCTGGGCAAGATGCTGGATCAAATGGTATATCAAGTATTATAAAATTTGGTACTACTAATGTAGGAAGCATTACTAGGGCAGAAAGAATGAACATTGCTGAAAATGGTAATGTGGGAATTGGCACGGCAGCCCCAAAAGCTAAACTTCAAGTAACTGATGGAGACGTTTATATTGAAAATGCTACAAAAGGAGTGACC
>JBKEFO010000127.1:0-8789 GCA_046709585.1 Marivirga sp. | reverse complement strand
AGTGCATCTCGCATGTCATGAGTAACAAATAGTGCGGTAGCACCTGCTCTTTTAATAATATTTCTCACTTCTTCTCTTACCTGGTCTTTTAAAACAGCATCTAAATTGCTAAATGGTTCATCTAGCAGTATTACACCAGGTTTAGGAGCCAATGCTCGTGCTAGGGCTACTCTTTGCTGTTGGCCACCGGATAAATTTTGTGGATATCTGTTCGCGAAACTTTTCAGACCGACCATTTCAAGCACTTCTGAAATGCGCTCTTCTTTATTAGGGAATTGTTTTTTTGATAAACCAAAAGCTATGTTTTCAGAGACTGTAAAGTGTGGAAATAAGGCGTAGTCCTGGAATACCATCCCTATTTTACGTTTTTCAGGCTTGATGTTTAGCTGATCGCTCACTATGGTAGAACCATTTATACTAATTTCACCTTGATCAGCCTCTTCAAAACCTGCGATAAGTCGTAGTAGGGTAGTTTTTCCGCTGCCACTTTCACCAACTAAAGCCATCAATTCACCTTTCTCAATACTTAAATTAGCATTGTTAACGGCATATTGCAGCTTCTTTCCGTACTTCTTACTTAGGTTTTTTATCGATAATACTTCCATCCTTATCAGGTGTTTTCATCAACCTATTCAATAAAATGATAGGTAAAATGCCTATTAAAATAATTATAAGTGAAGGAGTAGCTGACTCGGCTACCATTTCATCACTTGCTAGTTCATACGCTTTGGTTGCTAACGTATGGAAATTAAAAGGTCTCAATATTAATGTTAACGGTAATTCCTTCAATATATCTACAAATACCAGTATTCCACCTGATAATAGCGCAGATCTTACGAGCGGCAAGTTAATTTTCCAGAGTGTTTTTAGAGACCCTGCACCAAGTGAGTGCGAGGCTTCATCCATGGTGTTGCTGAATTTCTTGAAGGCCGCATCTAAGGGGTTAACAGCTACTGTTAGGAAGCGAACGACATAAGAGAAGGTCAAGGCAAAGATAGTTCCGCTAAAGATTAAGCCTATTTTGGTGCCAAATGCGTCCTTCCAAAAGTCAATTAATACTTTGTCGAAACCTAACATAGGTATCATAATACCGATAGCAATTACAGCGCCTGGTATGGAGTATCCTAGAGTGGCTAGTTTTGCGAGTAGTTTAAAAAAACGAGTTGGATTTAGCCTAACGGCATATAATATTATGAGTGATAAGCTCACACAGAGAAAGGCTGAAAGTAGTGCTAAGCTAAAGCTGTTGGTCATTAACATAATAAAATCATCATTCAATACTTTTTCGATTGTTTGATATGACCAAAGAAATAATTGAAAAACTGGCGCCATAAATCCTAAGAATAAAGGAATAAAGCAGACTAACCAGGCGGCAAGCTTTTTCCACCCTTTTAGCTGGTACCTTTGAAGTGGTCTACCGGTATGACCACCTTCATCTAATAAACGGCTGCCACGTTGCCATCTTTCAGCGCTTATCAAGATAAAGATAAATAGCATTAACATGCTTGATAGGTTGATTGCCGCACTGGAATCGCCTAAAGAAAACCAAGCCCTGAAAATACCAGTAGTAAAAGTATTTACACCATAATATTTAACGGCTCCGTAATCGTTTAATACTTCCATTACCACAAGAGACAAGCCTCCTATTATAGCTGGCCTAGAAATTGGCAATGCAATTTTAAAAAATGTCTGCCAAGAGGAGCTTCCTAATATGCGAGAGGCTTCTAGTAAGGTGGCGGACTGATTGATGAAACTAGAACGAGCGACGACATAAACATAGGGGAATAACACCAATGACATGACTACGGCAATACCCCAGAAATTCATGATGTCAATATAATTAACTCCGATCCAACCGTTTCCTCTTAAAAATGCTTGAATGGGGCCAGTATAGTCGAAAATACCGGCGTAAGTATAGGCTGCTATATAAGTTGGTATGGCCAATGGAAGAATGAGTACCCATTCAAAGTGTTTGCGGAAAGGGATATCGCATGTGCTGACAATCCATGCCGATGAAACACCTAATAATAAAGTAAGTATACTTACCACTAGTACTAGTCCCAAGGAATTAAGTACATAGTCTGCTAGCACGGTATCTACGAGGTGAGTCCATACCTCTCCCGACCCATCTGAGCTTATTAACTTAATAAGGAGTGTGTAAATAGGTAGGCCAATGAGCAGACTAAGTAACAGCAGTGTTACCGTCCAACCATTGGCATATCTTTTAAATAATTTTGCTATATATTTTCGCTGCACCTTTTATTTCCAACCTGCTCTATCAAATAGTTTAACAGCAGGCTCATTGTTTTGTCCTAGCGTTGTTAAACTTAAAGTATCAGTCTTAAAAGTACCCCAATTTTTAAGGGTCTCAGCCCACGCTACTTTGGTGTTTACTGGATATTCGTAATTAGCTTCAGCGAAAACTTTTTGCGCCTCTTCTGAAGCCATGAATTCGATAAATTTCACAGCATTTTCCTTGTTTGGTGCGTATCTGGCTACACCAGCACCGCTTGCGTTTATGTGTGTGCCTCTATCGTCTTGGTTAGGGAAGATGATGCGGACAGACTGGCCAATCTTTCTTTCTTCTTCGCTAGAGGAGTTCAACATTTTGCCTAGATAATAGGTATTTACCACAGCTAGATCTCCTTCTCCAGCTGCAATCGCTTTAATTTGATCTCTGTCACCTCCTTTTGGGTTTCTAGCCATATTTTCTACTACTCCTTCTGCCCAAGAAAGAGCTTCTTCCTCACCATGATAAGCAATAATTGAAGCCATCAATGACTGGTTGTAAATATTGGAAGACGATCTTATTAATAACTTTTTGTTTGCTGCTGCTGTTGCTAAGGCCTCATAAGTATTGATACCTTCTGGCTGAATATTATTTGGGTTGTAAACAATTACCCTAGCACGATAGGTAAGTCCAAACCAATAGTTTTCTACATCTTTAAGATTATCAGAAATAATAGAATCCAAAACTGATGACTCTATACCCTGTAATAACCCGGCTGTTTTTGCTCGGTCTAACCTGCCTGCGTCAACAGTTATTAATACATCTGCAGGAGAATTTTCTCCTTCTAACTTCATTTTTTGTATTAATTCATCGGCATTCGCATTCACTACATTTACCTTTATTCCTGTTTTATTTTCAAAATCAGCAAAAAGCTTTTGGTCTGCCTCATAGTGCCTGTGAGTATAAACATTGACTTCGCCATTTGAAGCTACACCATTTTCTTCTTTCTTGTCTGTATTACAGGCTAATACTAGGGTTAAGCATACAAATGCTAAAATTATCTTTTTCATAATTTTTTGTTCTTTAACTTTGTTCGGGGTAAAGTTATGAATAATTGGACTAATTCTAAATAGCGGATGTCAATTCTTCTCAAATTTTCAATATATCCTCGTTTGGTAAACTATTTACCAGTATTCCGTTTTACCCACAACGTCAAAAGATTCCTTAAATTAACTTTTATGAAGGCTACAATTTCCCAACTAGAATATATAATTGCATTAGATACCTATCGTCATTTTGGCAAGGCGGCAGATAACTGCTTTATCACACAGCCTACCTTGAGTATGCAAATAAATAAGCTGGAAGATAATCTTGGAGTAAAAATATTTGACAGGAGCAGGCAGCCCGTTATGCCTACCGACTTGGGCAAACAGATCCTACTTCAGGCAAGAAAGATCATTAATGAAGTGAAGAAGATGGAGGAATTAATTGATGATGAGAAAGATATTCTATCAGGGAGTTTAAGAGTTGGAATTATTCCAACTGTCGCGCCCTATATATTGCCTCTTTTTGCTACCAGTTTTTTAAAGAAGTACCCAGAAATACAGTTGTCTGTTGAAGAACATTTAACAGTTGATACAATTAATAAACTAAAGTCTGATGAAATTGATGTAGGAATAGTAGTGGGTCCAATTGAGGATAGTAGCCTAAGGGAAATCCCTGTTTACTATGAAAAATTTTTAGCATATGCCGCAGATATGGGTACGAAGGAAGGTGATGAGATAGATGATGAAGATTTAGCAACGGATAGGCTTTGGCTGCTAAATGAGGGGCATTGTTTTAGAGAGCAGGTACTTAGTATTTGTAAAAATCGCAACACTAGCAGCATATTGAATTATCAAAGTGGATCATTAGAGTCGTTAAAACGGATGGTAGATAAACAAGGAGGGATAACCTTGCTGCCAGAACTGGCTACTTTGGACCTTAATCTAGAGGATAGAAAGAATTTATTTCCTTTTAAAAAACCGACTCCTTTTAGAGAGGTAGTTATTTTACTGAAGAGAGATTATTTGAAAAAACGCATGATTGATGCCTTGCAGCAAGAAATAGTTGAAAGCCTGCCACAGTTTATGAAAGATCGTTCTGAAAATGAGTTACGTATAGTCAAATGGAAATGATTATATTGAGCCCTTTGTATGCCTTTACTAATTAACCTATGGAGAAGAAATTAAACAGAAACGACCTTTGTTATTGCGGCAGTGGCAATAAATTTAAAAATTGCCATATGAATAAAGCAAAGGCTGAAACGACCAATAGAAGCTTTGTTATTATAGGAGCACTTGTATTACTATCAGTGATCGCTGTACTGTCTGTGTATTTTAGTTTACAGGAGACGCCAAAATCGAATAATGCGATTAATCAATCTAATTCAAATGCGCCAGTGCCGCCACCTCCAGGAGAAGCGCCTCCAGGAAAAGTATGGTCAACAGCACACGGACACTGGCATGATATTTAAATCCTAAAAAACAGGCATCATGTGGAAGGCAGTATGTACCGATATAGATGGTACCTTATTGAATGCTGATAGAAGACTGTCGGAGCGGACTATCAGTGCATTTCAAAGAATAAAAGACAAGGCAACTATCATACTGGCGTCATCAAGAATGCCAGCAGCGATGAGGCACCTGCAACAAGATATTGGTATCACTGAGGCACCTTTAATTTGTTATAATGGAGGATATATTATCGATCAGACAGCAGGAGTACGTTGTCTATCATCGGTGACCATACCATTTGCATGGGTCAAGGAGATCACTAGTTGGTGTATAGCGAATGACCTACATGCTAGTTTATATCATGAAGATGAGTGGTATGTGCCTTCGGATGACTTTTGGGCGCAAAGAGAAAGTAACAACACCCAAGTAGTACCTAAGGTGCTAGCTAATCTTGCGGTGTTAAATATGTGGGAGCCCAATAAAATAGGAGCACACAAAATCATGTTGATGGGTGAAGAGGGGAAAATCGATAAGATTGTTTCTTTATTAACGAATATGGACGCCCCTTTACACCTCTATAGGTCAAAAGACACTTATCTTGAGATAGCGCCAAAGGCAATTTCTAAAGCTACTGCCTTATCACTACTTATTGCAGAACGCTATGATTTCAGTTTGCCTGCTATTATGGCCTTTGGCGATAATTACAATGATATTGATATGCTTCGTGCAGTAGGTAAAGGTATAGCCGTGGCCAATGCCAAGCCAGAGGTGCTTGCAGCTGCCCATGAGCATACAGACCATGCCAAGCAAGATGGTGTGGCAAAATCAATAGAGAAATATTTTAAATTCTGAGACCCTCAACAAACAATTTATGGAAATCATTGGCAATCTTATTAAATCGGCAATCGAGATTGGTAGTAAGTTTCAGAATAGAAAAGAGGCTGGTGAAGCACAGCGGGAAATATTAAGATCGCTACTTGAAAAAGCGAAAGATACAGCCTTCGGTAAGTTCTATGGCTTTAGGACATTATTGGTAGCCAAAGATATGGTAAAAGCTTTTCAAGAGGAAGTACCTTACCATAACTATGATCAAATAGCGGAAAGGTGGTGGCAAAAGACCTATGAGGGAAAAGTAGATATCACTTGGCCCGGTAAGGTGAATTATTTTGCTGTGAGCTCTGGGACAACCAGCAATAGTAAGTATATTCCTGTTACCGAGGAGATGCAAGAGAGTATTCGGAATGGTGGAATTCGGCAAATCCTGAGCTTATCAAACTTTAAAGGTTTACCCGAATCATTTTTTGAAAAGGAAATCATGATGCTAGGCTCAAGTACTAATTTGAATGAAGTAGACAGTCATTTAGAAGGGGAGATAAGTGGTATCAGTGCTAGTAATATGCCTAATTGGTTCAATAGCTTCTATAAGCCCGGTGCTACGATTAGTGCTATTGACGATTGGGATGAAAGAGTTGAAGAGATAGCCAAGAATGCTAGAGCCTGGGATATTGGGAGCTTATCCGGCATACCCTCTTGGATTGAATTGATGTTACAACGGGTGATAGCATATCATGGAGTAGATAATATACATCAAATTTGGCCTAATTTGGCAGTATACACCAGTGGAGGAGTTGCCTTGGAACCCTACATGAAAAGCTTTGATAAACTATTTGGTAAGCCTGTTCAGTATATTGACACCTATCTTGCATCGGAAGGTTATATCGCCACTCAGGTGCGCCCAGAAACTGATGCTATGCAATTGCTCTACGATAATGGCTTGTTTTTTGAGTTTGTCCCTTTTACTCCGGAGAACATGACAGCGGCAGGTGCTATTTCTCCTCATGCTACTGCTTTATTGATTGATGAAGTAGAGGAGGCTATTGATTATGTGTTGGTAATTTCTTCTGTCACAGGGGCGTGGCGCTATATGATAGGTGATACGGTGATGTTTACGGATAAGAAAAGAGCGGAAATAAAAATCACAGGAAGGACTAAATTTTTCCTAAATGTTGTAGGGTCACAACTTTCAGTATCTAAAATGGATAATGCAATCAGTGCCATTAATGAAAAATTCGCGATCAATGTGAAAGAGTTTACTGTCGCTGCAGTAAAAGAAGGTAACGACTACATCCACCATTGGTATTTGGGCGTTGCAGATGATTATTCTGATATCTCAATTGAGAAATTGAGTGAGTTCTTAGATCTGCAGCTGCAAAACAATAATAAAAACTATAAAGTGGCTCGAAGTAAAGCATTGAAGGGAATAAAGGTCGATTTAGTCTCTGCCATTAAATTCATGGAATGGAATGATGCCAATAAGAAAAAGGGAGGCCAGGTCAAAATGCCCAAAGTAATGGAGGAAGATGAGTTTACAGAGTGGGAGACTTTTATTGCCAGGCATTAATTTATTCGATCATCTCTATTAACTCAGCATTACTTTTTAAGATGGTATCTAGTAATTTCAGTATATTTTGATAATCAAGTGAGATGCTTTCGATAGTATTCTTGTCCATCTCAAAATTATCCATGCGGTGTTCATGAAAGGCCTTAAACCCAGTGATCATTTTTGCAATATCTTTATTTTTCTTTTTCAGCTTCTCAATTCGTTCAACTTTAGGAGGCTTATAGGTTAATGCAGTAACACCGTCTTTTATGTTCTTTATTAGTTTGCTATGAGAAAATTTTTCAATAAAATTTTCCTCTTGCATCACAATTGGTTGAGTCATATCCTCTGTAGCAAGCATCTCTAAACTTACCTTAAAAAAACGAGCGATATTTACTAAGTTTGGGATACTAGGCTGCGCTAATCCTTTTTCGTATGTAGAAATATTCCCTCTTTTTAACGCAAGCGCTTCAGCCAAGGCTGTTTGACTTAAACCTCGTTCCGATCTTAAGTGTCTTATGTTTTCTGCTAGGCCCATAATTGTTAATATTTTTAACAAAAATAAAAGAAATTGTTAATAAATGTAACAATTTACCCTTTAAGTCAGTTATAGTGGTATAGTTAAACATTTAAAGATTAACACCATGAATAACGGAATGAAAGTATTTACAGGTTTTAGTTTAGGATTATTAGCAGGTGCGGTGGCAGCACTTCTGTACGCACCAGATAAAGGTGAGAAAACTAGAAAAAAATTGAAGAAGGAGTATGATAAAAAATACAAAGATTCAATGAAAAAAGTTGATGAGTTAAAATTTACAGTGAATAAGGAAATTGAAAACGCTACCACAAAAAGCAAAGATACGATTGGTCAGTTGAAAGAAGCCATTAATTATAAAAATTAATACTACTTCTGAAACTATCAATTTCATTTAGAACTAAAAATTAGAAACACCAAATGTCAAGTAGGAAATATAAGAAAATAGGTTTTGATAAGAAAGAAACCGAAAAATTAGTAGAAGTGCTCAATGCTTTATTAGCAAATTATCACTTACACTATCAGAAATTAAGAAATTTTCATTGGAATGTTAAAGGGGGAGACTTTTTTGATTTACATGAACAATTTGAACAACGCTATGACATCGCCAAAGAAAGCATTGATGAAATAGCAGAACGAATAAGAGTTTTTGGTCACACCCCACTAAGTAATTTGTCTGATTACTTAAAGCAATCAGACATTAAGGAATCATCAACTGATTTATCAGGAGATCAAATGGTAGAAGACATTCTTAAAGATTATGAAACGCTGCTATCATTTTTGACAGATGCAATGAATGCTGCAATTGATATAGGTGATGTTGGTACTGGCGACATGTTAAATACCTTTATACAAGACATGGAGAAGCATCATTGGATGTTAAGCTCATTTATGGTAAAATAATTTTTACCATCAGGACATATTCAATATAAAAAAAGAGGAAATCATTCGATTTCCTCTTTTTTTATTAATTCCTCAATAACAGCTTTCATTTCAGCTAGCGGTCGGTATCCTCGGGCGATCAGGTATGCTTTATCTTTTATTTTTAATACTACTGAAGGGAAGCCTTGGACTCCCATCTCTCCTGTAAGTTTAAATTCAGCGAATGCCTTCTCTTTATAGCTTTCAAGCTGCATTTTTTCTTTAAAC
>JBKEFO010000126.1:0-8904 GCA_046709585.1 Marivirga sp. | reverse complement strand
CTAAAGCATTTAAAGCAGCAAGACTCTCAAATAGAGGAAGACATTAAAACTGTTTATGATGCTTTCAAAGAAAAAGTAGGTGAGAAGATAACAGCTTGGTATGAGCAGCAGAGTAATATGTTTCATGCGGAATATGAGTTGGTTGATACGATTGAATTTAAAGATAAATATTTATCAAACAGTCACTTAGAGAGATCGGAAGAAGAAAAAATTGAAGAGTGGGAAGATGTATACCGTCGATGGTATAATACCACCCATGCTAGCTTTGAAGATTGGCGCTCGCAATTAGAACTTTCAGCCCTTAAAGCCTACGTAGCTTTTCAGAGGGAGGAAATGGCATCTTCTATGAATGCCTGGTACCAGCAGCTAGAAAGTGATTATTTGTCTGCCATCGATACTTTCCTAATGGACTGTTTAAGTCATTTTAGCGAGGAGAAGCTCGTTGCAGAAGAAATTAAGAGGCAAATAACGCATTTAAATTATCAAACTAAGAAGCAGCTTGACCAAGGTTTGTTAAAAGCTTTTGAGAAAAAGTTGAGCGAGAATAGCTTGCTCAACCAACTAGATCGATTTGAGCACCTCATTGATTCGAGGATAAATGCCTTGGAAGATGAGCATGTAGTAGTTAAGGTACAAGAGTTTGATCAGCCGCTCAATGACAACGAATTATCAGAGATATCTAATTATGAACTGTTGTCGTTTGAGATATCGCCAATTATAGATGAGAAGATAGAAAAGCTTAAGAATGAGCTCTTTACCAGAATGAGTAAACTTCTTGTGGCAGTGGGCGACATTGACGAGATTGTTAATTATGTATTAAGTACCGCCTCTAATGCATTGGAGGAAGAAGTTGACATACATGAGATTCAACACATCCTCAAAGAAGGATATGAGCGTGCGCTAAATGCAAATAATGAGATCAAACAGCAGCTATCGGCCATTAACAAACTAGCAGAAACAGACTTACAAATTATAGAAGCTACTTTGGTAAAGGATGTGGATGAGCTGAGTAAGAAAGAGAATATCGCTGCGCTTAAAATGCGTATCAACAAGGCCAAGGCAATACGTAAGTCTGAAGACCTCAGTAAGAAGCTCTTGGGGCACCTTTCCATCTATACTACCCAAGCGAAAGATTTGCTCTTAAAGCAGTATCATTTCCTCCTTAAGCAGCTCCAGTCCTTAAACAAACGCTTTTTGTCAATCAATGTAGCGGACCAACCTCAACGCGCGGTTTCGGATTTTTTGAATGAGTCGAATAAGGCTATAGGGGAACTGCCACTTATTTACCGTAGGTTATACGCTATTGAGCCATTGCAAGATATAGTCTTGTTTGAGGGACGAAAGGCAGAAATTAGTCGGTTTAACGAAGCCTATGCTGCCTGGAATGAAGGCAAATATGGCGATGTTATTTTTTCGGGGGAAAAATGGAGCGGGGTAACATCTCTTATCAACTACCTTTTAAAAACGACCAAATTTAAGCATGCTTTTAAGCGTATGAGCTTTAAGAATAATAATACGGATACGGGTGCTATGCTACAGCAGTTTGCTACTTTATTTAATAAAGAGCCAATGAGCAGTAAGGAGGAACTTATTGCTTACCTTAATAGTGGACCGAAGCGAATTATTATTTTAGAGGATTTACAAAAATTATACCTGCGAAAGATAGGGGGACAGCAAGCGCTAAATGAGGTGATCGAGATTATTGCTGCAACACAGCGTCAAATTTTTTGGGTGGTTTCTGTATCCTTGTATGCCTATAAATACTTGGATAAGACGGTAAAATTAAGTGCCTTTTTTAGTTATCCTATTTTATTGGGGAATATGGACTTCGAAACCATAAGTCAGCTGATAGTGAAAAGGAATAGGGTTAGTGGTTTTAAAATTAACTTTGAGCCATCAGCTGCTAATATAGGCGACAAGAAGTTTATGAAGCTTGAGGAAGAAGCACAGCAGGAGTATTTGAGGAATAAATTTTTTAAAGAGTTGCAAAATTTTTCAAAGAGTAACATTAGCATGGCGTTAATGTATTGGCTGCTTAGTACCAAGTCAGTTAGTGGGCATAGTATTATCATTAAGCCTTTTGAGAAGCCGGACTTTAGCTTTCTTAATTCATTACAAGCAGATAGGGTGTTCGTATTAAATGCATTGATAATGCATGATGGCCTGACTACACCACAGCTTGCAGAAGTGCTTAATATGGCAAACAGGAAAGCAAGGTTTTTAATTATTGAGATGTTGGAAGATGGCATTCTTATTCAAGAAGGAAGTAGCTTTCTAGTGAATCCAATTATTTTTAAAAATACGATTGAATTACTAAAGGATAAAAATCTTTTAAATTAATGATAGTCAATATATTATACAGAAGTATCAGAACGATACAATACAGCTTGTTAGCATCATTTTTATGTATGGGACAACCGCTCATGGCACAAGATGACCTGCTAATACAACCGGTAGATAGTATTGGCAATCTTTTAGAAAAAGTTGAAATTGTAGCCAAGGACAGTACTATGGTAAGTATGAAGCCTAAAGCGACTGTTGAAAAGACAATAAATAAAAAAAGTATAGATGCTATAGCTAAACTAGCTACACCAGTTGATAGCAATAAGGTTAATAATACCTCAACCGAAAAGGTGGTAGTTAGTGCTAAAGTGCAAGAGGACAGTGTGTTAAATGAAACTATTACAGAGAAAGTATCTGATGGTGCCAACCAAAAATTAGATCAAATATCTGATTTGGTTTCAGGGGATAATATTTTCTGGTCGATTATATTTTTACTATTTGGTTATGTTGTCGTTAAGGTGCTTAGTTATATACTTAATGCTTTGGCCGAAAGGAGTCCTTCCTATAGAATTGCCTTCAAGGGAGCCATACCAATCATTAAAATTGTGACTTGGGTAATTATCATTACCCTTATCATAGTCGTGGTTTTTAAACCTTCTATCACAACTATGTTAGCTTTCTCAGCTTCAATAGGAGTGGCTGTTGGATTTGCTTCGCAGGATATTTTGAAAAACGTTTTTGCAGGTATTGTCATTCTTTTTGATAGGCCTTTCGTGAGTGGTGATAAGATTGAGGTAGATAAATATTACGGGGAGGTAGTAGCCATTGGGCTAAGGTCTACTCGGATAGTTACGCCAGACGACTCATTGGTAAGTGTGCCAAACTCCGTGATGATGAGTGGCTCCGTTTCCAACGCAAATAGTGGTGAATTGAATTGCCAAGTGGTAGCAGAAATATACTTGCCAAACGAAGTAGATACTATAGCTGTAAGGTCAATAGCTACCGAAGCAGCATCAGTAAGTAGGTATATTTACCTGAGTAAACCAATTACTATACTTTTTTTCCATGAAATGAATCAGCAGGGATCCTATCTCAAAATGAGAGTGAAGGCTTATGTCATGGATACAAGGGATGAGTTTAGATTCAAAAGTGATATGACAGAATTGATTATAAATGAACTTGTAAAAGAGCGAATTTTATAAGTTGAAGTGCAACATTTAAAGCTTTTCTGAGAGCTAGCAGTTTTTTTTGATTAAGGAATGATAGACTGAAATTGTGCTATATGCTTTAATTTTATTTTCTTTGCTAAGTAAAACAAGCCATATGCGTCTAATATTCATCTATACCTTATTTATCTACTGCAGCAACTTAGTGCTTGTCAATGCTCATGATTTCACAGTTCGAAACCTCGGAGTGAACATCAACACGTCATATGCAGAAACAAAGCCAATCATATACCCTGATGGGCAAACCTTATACTTTGCCAGGCAGAATTACCCAGCTAACTATAGCAGTTCCAGTGATGAGCAGGACATTTATGTCCGATATAAAGTGAACGGCAAGTGGCAGAAAGCCAGTAATATTGGCGCACCATTAAATGATAAACATGCAAATGGGATAAGGGCCATTGTAGAGGACGGCAAAGCAGCATTGGCGTTGAACGCTTATAATAAGTACGGTGATTTATTGGACGGTGCTTCAATTTCGCGTAAAAGTGGAAATACATGGTCTTCACCTCAAATGATTAACATTCAAGAGTTCTGTAATGAAAATGAGTATATTGATTATTTCTTAGCGAATAATGAAAGAACCCTTTTATTAGCTATTGAACAAGAGGACACCTACGGCGATCAAGATTTGTATGTAAGTTTTTGGATTGATAACGGAAATTGGTCAAAACCTGTCAATTTGGGCCGTACTATCAACTCCCCTTCACCGGAGTTTTCCCCTTTTTTAGCAGCTGACGATAAAACTTTATTCTTTGCCTCTTATCGTATTGGTGGCTTTGGTGATAGTGATATAGACTACTCCAAAAGACTACATAACACTTGGACGAGCTGGTCGACACCAGAAAATTTAGGCGAAGGTGTAATTACCAAAGCGTTTGAAGCATACTGTACCATAGCAGCCTCTGGTACAGATGCTTACTTTGTTACCACTAAAGGAGCAATAGATGACTCAAAGAATATATTTCAAATGGTATTACCGTATAAATTCAGGCCCGACGCAGTACTTTTACTTAGCGGAAAGGTAGTAAACGAGGCGAATATGCAATCTTTGGTGTCAACTATTGAATTAACTAACTTAACTGCAATAGATGAGAGTCTACAAATTGCATCCATTGTTAGCAGTGGCTATACCTCCTTATTACCAAAGGGTGCTGTATTTTTATATGTAGCTGTTAAAGAAGGCTTTATAGGTGTACTCAACTTCAAAGATTTAAGTAAGCTCGGAGTCTACCAAGAGCTGGATGAGACACTAAGTTTGGTGCCTATTAGCACAGGAGCCAAAGTACCTGCGCATCAAATCACCTTCGTCAAAGCCAAGGCCGTATTCAGTCCAGATGCTTATTTTGAGTTGGATCGCTTCGCAGCATTACTCGCTTCTTATCCTGCAATGCAGCTAAAAGTAACAGCACATACCGCTAATGCTGATCAGAATAATACCTTGTCCACCGCTAGAGCACAAGCAATTGCTGATTACTTTACAGGCAAGGGTGTGCTTGAAGGTAGGCTTATATTAGCAGGTGTGGGTAACTCAATTCCTTTTACGAACACAGTGAAACCAAGTTTAAAGCCCGGAACAGATAGCAATGAAAGGGCAACTTTTGAAATTGTGTCTATGAATTGGGAAAAACCAGCGCCACTAGACACCGACGGTGATGGAGTAATAGCTGTAGAAGATGATTGTGCAGGCTTAGCAGGCGTACCAGAAAATAGAGGGTGCCCTGAGATTACACAAGAAACAAAAGAAGTGTTGAAGGAGGCTTTAGCAGGTATTGAATTTGAATCTGCCAGAGACATAATTAGACTACGGTCATTTATAATTCTTGACAAGGTGGTACAAGTTATGTTAGACAACCCAGCTTACTTCTTAAATATTACGGGGCATACCGATAGCCAAGGAGATGATGACGTTAATTTGGTTTTATCGTATAAGCGCGCTAAGGCCACCGAAAAGTATTTAGTTGGGATGGTTTGACCCTGTGCGCTTGGATGCTGTAGGCTATGGCGAAACAAAGCCTATCGACAGTAATGATACAGGGGAAGGTAGGGCTACCAACAGAAGAGTGGAGTTTGAAAATGTATTTGAATAATAAGGATTTAATATAAGCTATAATCATGTATTTATTTGGTGCAAGTGGACATGCGAAGGTAATTGTTGATATCCTTATTTCTCAGGGTATTAAGGTTACTGCCTTTTATGATGAAGATGAATCGAAGAAAATGCTATGGGATATTCCTATAGTGGGGAAGACAAAGGATTTTATTGATGATGGTACAGCATGCCTTATTTCTATCGGTAAAAATGAAACAAGAAAGAAAGTTGTCGATTTTTTGCAGGCGTCTTATGGCAAAGCGATACATGCAACAGCTGTTGTGGGGTCTCATGTTCAGATAGGCGATGGCAGTGTTATTATGCCGCGTGCAGTGGTAAATGCGGACACAGTAATTGGAAAACACGTAATCATCAATACGGCAGCTGGCATTGACCACGATTGCAAAATCGGGGACTTTTCGCATATCGCTCCAAATGCCTGCTTATGCGGCGGTGTTAAAATAGGTGAGGGCACCCTTGTAGGAGCCGGCGCTACCATTATACCTTTGGTACATATTGGCAAATGGTGTACAATTGGAGCAGGTGCCGTAATTACGCACGATATACCTGATTATTCGGTTGTTGTTGGTAACCCTGGAAAAGTAATTAAAAGCATTACATAAATGATAGACGTAGCAATAGTAGGGGCCGGTGGATTTGGAAAAGAGGTCAACCTTATCATTCAGCAACTGATTAAAAAAGGGTATAACTATCGTTTCTTAGGCTTTTATGATGACAAAGATCTATCCCATAAATTAGGGAGAAACTATCTTGGTGATGTAGAGGAACTCAATAAAAATAGTAACCCTATCAGCGTTATCATCGCTATCGGTGATGGCATGCAGCGTCAAATTTTAAAAGAACGGATTACCAACCCGATGATAAACTACTTGACTTTGATTTCCCCTTTCGCAATCCTTAATGATATAATAAAGATAGGAGAAGGAAGTATCATTTGCGCGGGTGCTAATTTAACAACAGATATAGAAATAGGAGATTTTGTGGTCGTAAACTTAAATGCAACCGTGGGACATGATGTGGTACTAAACGACTATTGCTCTATTATGCCAGGTGTAAATTTGGCGGGAGAAGTAAATATAGGTAGAGCAGCCTTTATTGGAAGCGGTGCTACTGTCCTAAACGGCTTGACTGTAGGTAACAAGAGCATTTTAGGAGCGGGTGCTGTACTAACCAAGGACCTAGCAGCAGAGCAGACGGCTGTTGGTGTACCCGCTAAAGTAGTCGCATCATGAGCGTGCTAAGCGACTTTAAGCCCTCTATTCTTTTCTTAGGAAAGTTTATTGGTATCTATATTGTGTTAAATATCGGCTACGGCTTTTATTTAGATGCTTACCAAGAAGGGGCGGACCCCATGACTCATTTTGTCACTGCTCAGACGTCGCAGCTTTTAGGGTTTTACCAAGATCAGGTAACCATAGGTCCAAAGGCGGATTTAAAGAGTGTCTATCTCTTTAAGGATGGTAAAGCTATATTATCAGTATATGAAGGCTGTAATGGACTTAATGTAATGATTATATTTCTCGCCTTCATGCTAGCGTATAGCAAGGTTTCACTTAAGATGCTTTGGTATATTCCTCTTGGATTACTGACAATACATCTATTTAATTTATTACGGATAGATTTATTGTACCATGTGACACTTTCGCTTCCTAAATTGTTGTACTTCAGTCATAAATATCTGTTTACCGCATTTATATACTTGGCAGTAATCACTTTATGGGCTATATGGATCTTAAAGCTGGATGTCAAAAGATAGGCTACTGTCACCGAAGAGGAAATCAAGGATCATAATGATAGCCTTCGCTATCGTTGGTCTAACTCTTACTTTTATATTTCAACGTAACGACTATAGCCAAATTTTTAGCGGAATAAATACGGAGAGCGGGAAATTCATTTTTAACAGAACTATACGATTTCTTTTGAACGATAATCTAATGTTACTATTAATCTTTGGCATCTTCTTTAAGAAAAGTTACCTCAGATTTGCTTTCATGGTTGAGGTTTTTGGATTTTGTTTTTTGTTGCTTCCTTATTTTATCTTACGCTATTATACCGACATTGACCATATGTATATTTCTTTTATACACCGCTTAATTGTTAATCCAACATTGATGATCTTACTGGTTCCCGCTTTGTATATTCAGAGCAAATCTATCCAAAAGTAGACTTATTTTAAAGGCCTTAGCAGTTCTTCCAAGCCATTGATCTTAATAACCCACAAGGTCTCTAATTGCATACCTAATTTGCCTGCAGGAAAACCATCTTTTCGTTTAAACCACTCTAGATAAGAAACAGGCAGGTTACAAAGTAAAATGCCCTTATGTTTTCCAAAAGGCATTTTAACGCGTACCAAATCTTTTAAAATTTCAGGATTTAATCCTTCCATTATTTTTTGAATGTGTCAGCGATGATCAGCTCTTTTGTACCATGACCATAAGTGTAAAAACCTTCACCTGATTTAGCACCTAACTTGCCAGCTTGCACCATATTAATTAACAGTGGACACGGTCTGTATTTAGGGTCGCCTAGCCCATCATTTAAGACGTTTAAGATACTTAAACATACATCTAAACCTATAAAATCGGCCAATTGCAATGGTCCCATTGGGTGAGCCATCCCTAACTTCATAATAGAGTCGATTTCCTTTACACCAGCAACACCTTCAAAAAGGCTGAAAATAGCCTCATTGATCATGGGCATCAATATTCTGTTGGCAATAAAACCAGGATAATCATTTGTTTCTTCAGGAATCTTACCTAACTCTTTCGAAAGCGTCATCACCTTATTCATAACTTCATCAGAAGTGCTGTAACCCCTAATAACCTCCACTAATTTCATGATAGGTACTGGGTTCATAAAGTGCATCCCAATAACCTTATCTGCTCGCTTAGTAACAGATGCGATTTTGGTGATTGAAATAGAACTTGTGTTGGAAGCTAGAATGGTATCTGCTCCACAATACTTGTCTAGCTCTCTGAAGATATTTAGCTTTAGCTCAACATTTTCTGTCGCTGCTTCAACAACTAAATCAGCCTGCTTTACACCTTCAGCTATAGCCGTAAAAGTGGTGATGTTGGCAAGAGTCTCTGCTTTCTTAGCCTCGTCAATAAGTTCCTTCTTCAGCTGGCGATCAAGATTTTTCTCAATAGTTGCTAGCGCTTTATCTAAAGCATCTTGGTTGATGTCTATTAGGTTTACAGAGAAACCATTTTGAGCAAAAACATGAGCAATACCATTTCCCATGGTGCCTGATCCTATTACAGAAATATTTTTCATTATTGA
>JBKEFO010000125.1:0-8938 GCA_046709585.1 Marivirga sp. | reverse complement strand
CCATGCTCCTTACAGATTTTTACCAATGGCTCAAAGCGACGTCTTATGCGATCTAGCTCCGCTTGATAGCTTTCATCTGTATAGTCGATATTTTCAAATTTCTTCTTGTCTGCATAATTACCAGGATTTACCCTGACCTTCTCTACTATTTTAGCAGCTAACTCTGCAGCATTGGGTGTAAAATGGATATCAGCTACTAAGGGCGTATCGTATCCTCTAGCTACCAATCCTTCCTTTATTGCTCTTAAGTTTTCCGCTTCTTTTAAAGATGGCGCTGTTATTCTAACAAGTTGGCAGCCAGCATCTATCATTCTGATAGATTGCTCAATAGAACCCGCCGTATCCATCGTGTCGATGGTTGTCATGGATTGCAAGATAATTGGATTATCTCCGCCAATGGTAATATTCCCTACCTGCACTGGTACGGTCTTTCTACGACTATAACGTACCAAGCTATTGCAATAATTCTTTAACTCTTTAACAGGAATATTCATAACCTTTTTTTCAACTGACAAGTAAACTTCAAAATAAAGAAATTGTTAGTATAACAACTAATTTTTTTACTAGTATACTTCAGTTAAAGAGCAAGCCTGAAAGGACGTAGAAATTTAGTACTTTGGATAGTTGTTACAAAAAAAATAGTGTGAAAATTAAAATTTTGTCCAAGTACTATTACGATAAATAGTAACAAATATGCACCTAGCAGCACTTTTCAATTCAAACAATGAAACAAATTATTCTACTTTAAGCGCTATATTAGGTCAGTATGTTAGCAGTAGCGTAGGAAAACATCCCTATGTCCAACCTAACTTCTGAAATTCCTGGTAAACCTTTAAGCCCAGATAAGCATCTGTAGCAGCATAGTCTAATTGTGCAGTAGTTAATTGTTCGCGTTCCCAGTTCGAAGTTTGTTGAGCCTTGGATATTCTTTTCCCTAGAAATATCGCTGTTAAATTCTTTGCACCTATTTGCTTTACCCCATTTTCCGAGGCAATAGTACTAATATCCTCGAAGCCTGCTGGCATGAATTTCCTTAGCTTCTGTAAGTCCTTCAAATCATCCCTAATCGCGGCTCCCACCTTAATGATGGAGGGGTCTTCAAATATCCTAACTAAATCACCCGCAAAGCCACAAAGTAAGTTCCTAATAACAAACACTTCATCCTCAGTGGCCAGTTGTATGACCGATACAGGGTTATATACTCCTTTTTTAAAAGCTGGTTTTGCCTCTGTATCAAACCCTAGGATATCAGCTCTCCATAATTTCGGAATAACTTCTTCCCAGTCAGCGTCATTTTCTAAAACCGTAATATCTCCTTCAAATTTCCACAAAGGAAGCTCATTTAAAGCTTCTCTTGTAATCTCCTTTTCCTCACTCATTTATCTGAAAATCTTCTAATTTTTATATTTAGGTAGGCAAATAGTATTGTCATGAACGGACTAATAATATTGAAAAAACAATACGGTGCATACGTCCAGGTAGAAACCCCTAGTACTGATGATTGGGTGGCACCACACGTATTCCACGGAATTAATACGCTTGTTACAGTGCCAGCATCTTCCAAAGTTCTACTTAACACCTCTGGTTTTAAATCTCTTTCTTTATATGTTTCAGCAAACATTCTTCCAGGAACAACGATTGCTAGATACTGATCTGATGCAGTTATATTAAAGAAGACACATGTTCCAGCTGTTGCCGCTACCAAAGAACCTGTTGAATTTGCTAATTTAATGATGGAAGCAGTGATCACACTTAGCATTTTTGTGGACTCCATAATGCCCCCAAATACCATGGCGCAGATAATGAGCCAGATCGTGTTTAACATACCGTACATCCCACCAGTAGACAATAAACTATTTACCATCTCATTTTCTGTAATGATGCTTACATGGCCATACATGGCAACCATCACTGCTCTATAAGATGCTTCAAAGAAATTACCTGATATGCCAGAAATAGTTTCTATTATACTCGGTTGAAAAATAATAGCAAATATACCGCCTAATAAACTACCAATAAGTAGCGCAGGAATTGCAGAAACCTTCTTCACTATCATGAAGATGACAGCCGCTGGAACAAGAAATAACCAAAAATTGATGTCAAATTTCGCTTGTATTGCCGCTTGCACCTCCGCTATTTGATCAATGTCAGCTTCAGAATCATTCATAAAACCCCAAATTAAAAAAATAATCAAGGTAATGATGATAGTTGGTCCTGTAGTGAAGGCCATATAGCGAATATGTGTGAATAGGTCCGTACCAGCCATTGCTGGTGCTAGATTTGTTGTATCACTTAAAGGCGACATCTTGTCTCCAAAATATGCACCCGAAATAATGGCTCCTGCCACCACGCCTTCGCCTAGCCCTAATGTTTGACCGATCCCTAATAACGCAATACCTAAAGTAGCGATGGTGCTCCAAGAAGAACCCGTCGCAACAGAAACAATAGCACTAACGATACAGGCGGCAAATAAAAATATTGTTGGATTTAAAATTTGTAAGCCATAATAAATCATTGCTGGTACAATGCCTGAAATAAGCCATGTGCCTGCTAATGCGCCTATCAATAATAATATTAGGATAGATGACATTGCTGAACTTATACTATTTACAATACCATCGAGCATGTGCGACCAAGAATAACCTACCTTCAAGGCCACTATCGCTGCAATGCCGCCAGCTAATATTAATGCTATTTGATTAGAACCATCTAAAGTACCATCACCGAAGTAATAAACATTAAGGCTCAATAAAACAATTAAGAAAAGAATTGGTATAAAAGCTTGTAGTAAGCTTGGCAAACGCTGCGAATCCGTCATGTATATATGCTCAATAAGGTGTATTCAAATATTCGTTTTCGAAATATAGTAAAAATTTAATTTTTGCGGGTAAGTAATTCGCTAATTTCCTTCCCCACTTGCGTTCCTATGGCTACTCCCATTCCGCCTAATCGTACTCCAATTGCAGTATTATCTGCAATTTTCTTTACAATAGGTGCCTTATTCTTTCCAAACGCCATAATACCTGACCATTCCATATCAATCGCAAAAGATTGGCCTGGCAGTATTAATTTCTCTATATCATGTAAGATTTGTTGCTTAATCATTTCATTTATTCCGAAATTCTCCGTCTGCTCCCCTGCTTTATCTAAATTTCTTCCCCCTCCAATTAATAATCGCTCTCCAATATTCCTAAAGTAAAAATAGCCTTCATCATAATGAAATACTCCTTTAAACTTTAGATTAGGGATTGGTTTTGTCACCATCACCATCCCCCTACCAGGTTCAATATCTTCGTCTGGCAAAAACCGCTTGCTAAAAGCATTTGTACAAATAGCAATCTTTTTCGCTGTGAATGGAACATCACCGTACTGTTGCGACTGCACTCTAATTTGACCTTTCTCTACATCAATACTTGCCACTTCGCATCCTGTAAATAACTTAATGCTATTTTTAGCACATAACTCCCACCAGGCTTGCATCATCTTACCTGTATCGATTTGACCTTCAAATTGATTACTTACAATAGTTTGTACTTGGGAAGCATCAAAATTAAAAGTATCTACCAAACTAGGTTCCTCTTTAAATACCGGTTCACCAAAAATTGGAAGCAATAAGTCATTGAAATAAGTCATCTGCGGCAACACCGCAGCTTCCTTAGCCCTTATCAACTCATAGCCCCTATTTAACTGAAAATCAATGGTCTTTGTACCCAAAATTTCCCTCAACAATTGTAAACCCTCCCAACGTTTCTTTACTAACGCTACTAAGCCATCGGCACCTAAGTTAGGCAAATCATCCGCCAGTTCCGTAAGACTACCAAAGCAAGCAAAGCCAGCATTTTTGGAGCTTGCTCCACTAGGAAATATGCCTCTTTCTAAAATTGCGATCGAGGCTTCGGGATGAATAGTCTTTAAATGGTAAGCGGTAGAGCAACCTACAATACCCCCTCCTACCACTATATAATCATAATCTGTAAAACTTTCTCTTTCCCAGAAACTCAGCATGCTTAATATATTTTATTGTACATTTGAAATTAAGGTCGCTAAAGTAATAGTCCTAACCAACAACAAGAATAATTGATTTTTAACAGATAGTTGCACTATTAACAACAAAATATAGTATTTATGGCCTTGGAATTAAAGCACATAATAAGTAAAGCAGGTCAGTCAAATTTTTATCTATGGTTATTAAATAAAGGCCTAGATTTTATGATCCCTTTCAACAAGCCACACGGTTTCAAAATCACAGAGATAGGACAAGACAGTATCAAGGCAAAACTACCTTTTAAAAGAAGGAACTTAAATCATATTAAGGGAATACATGCTTGTGCAATGGCTACAATCTCTGAATATGCGACAGGACTGATGATATTATATAAACTAGACAATAAAAAGTACCGCATCATTATGCAAAAACTTCAAATGGAGTATTTCTACCAAGCTAAGATGGATGCGCAAGCTGAATTTTCTATTGATAACGAATGGGTTAGAAGTAAAGTAGAGGAACCACTTAAAACCGCCGATTCGGTAGTTGTACCATGTATCATAAAGCTTCATGACAAAAAAGGAAACCATTTGAGTACAGGAACGATATTCTGGCAAATTAAACTTTGGGAAAAGGTGAAAACGAAACTCTAAAGCATAAGTTATCCCTCAAAAATCTCGCTCATTATAGGACAGCAATTGAAACTGATTTTTTGTTGCTTTAATTTTATAAAGTCCTAAATTTTGGTGTAAAAAAACATCCATATTACTGATAGGATAATTAAATAACTGAGTCAATAGTATTCGCATGGCGCGACCATGCATGCATACGAGCACTCTAGTTTCGTCTTCCTGTGCCATAATATGTCTCAAGGCTTCCTTTTGACGCAAAGCCACCTCTTCTGGCGACTCTCCACCTTCCACGGGTAAATTGGTCTCCCCATTCTGCCAACGTGCTAACACACTGTAATAATATTTATTTTCTTCGGGTGTAAAAGGATTTCCTTCCCTCGCCCCCCAACTAATTTCGTTCAACCCTACTAATGCCTCATATGGAATGCCATCGCCAATAAATTGAGCTACCGACTCTTTGGTACGCTTTAAAGCAGAGGTATACACTTTGTCAAAACCTTCATTTTGATAGTTTTTGTAAAAAGCAGCCGCCTGTTGCCTACCATTTTCATTCAAAGAAGAATCTACCCCGGATCCTTGTACAATCTTTTTAAGGTTATAATCCGTTTCACCATGCCTTATTATGTATAACTCTTTTACCTTTTCCATCTAAATTTTAATCAAATTAAGTAGATATGCTGTAATTTTAAACGATAATCCGTAATTTTCAGTTCTTATCTAGCTAAATAAAAAACAATAATAAGTAAACTCCTATGGATAGAAAATTTTTAAGACAACCATCTATTGAAGAATTGCATAAACTTGGAAAAAATACCATAAGTGAAGTTACTGGAATGGAATTTACAGAAGTAGGTGATAACTACCTTATTGGCAGAATGCCTGTTGATCACCGAACGCACCAGCCTTATGGCTTATTACACGGAGGTGCATCTGTGGTATTGGCAGAGACCTTAGGAAGTGTAGCAGCGATGCTCATGGTAGACGATAGTCAGTACTATTGCGTGGGATTAGAAATCAATGCAAATCATATTAGAGGAATTAAAAGTGGTTGGGTTTATGGTAAAACCACACCGCTTCATGTTGGAAAAACCACCCAAGTATGGCAGATAAATATTACCAACGAACGTGAACAATTAGTTTGCACAAGCCGTATAACAATGGCAGTGATAAAGAAAATAGCTTGAAAAAATCATTTCAGGAAATAACAGACGTTGACATAAAAAAAAGTCCCGCAGAGTGGATAGATGGCTTTTTGTGCTATATACAAGCACATGGAGGCGCTGCAGCTGTCTGGAGACTTCCTGATACCGATGAGGTGCATTTACTAGCAGACTTATCAGGTGGGCAAGCAATAGAGAATTTTGAACTACAAGCCTTAGACCCTGGGTTTTTGATAGCCCCGTTTCAAAATACATTGTACAAAAATATCTACCTGAAGGCAGATTTACAGCTATCATTAAAAATTGAAGTAAACTCTTTTGAGAACAAGGAGCTTACTGCAGAAGTTAGAGCTGACAAAGCAAACCACAAAGAAAGCTTTCTACAATTCCTTAAAAGCAAACAAGGTGATTTCCACATTCCGAGTAAAGGAAAGATACAAAGCACAGATAAAGACACTTACATCTCTACAGTTTTAAAAGGAATTCAAGCAATTAAACAAGAAAGAATTTTTAAAGTGGTCACTTCAAAAGTGAAGGTTGTGCCTAATCAAGGAAACCTACAGATAGGTCATGCATTTATGAAGGCCAGCTTACGCTACAAAAATGCTTTTGTCAACCTTACTTACACCCCCTACTCTGGACTATGGCTAGGTGCTAGTCCTGAAACACTAATAGAAAATCTCGAGCACAAACACTTCAAGACAGTTGCCTTGGCGGGAACACAACTAGCTACCGAAAGGCCTATATCAGAAACCGCATGGACGCAGAAGGAAATTGAAGAGCAGGCCTATGTTTCTCGATATATCATTAATTGTTTCAAAAAAATTCGATTAAGAGAGTATGCTGAAATTGGTCCTAAAACTGTACAGGCTGGCAACCTGCTGCATCTAAAGACGACCTACAAAGTAAATACGCATGAGGTAAACTTCCCTGAGTTAGCTTCTGTGATGTTAGACCTACTACATCCTACATCTGCTGTGTGCGGCATGCCTAAGGAGGCTTCCATCAATTTCTTAAACCAACAAGAACAACACGATAGGGCTTACTTTTCAGGCTATCTAGGACCTTTACAGCAAGATGGATATACACATTTATTTGTCAACCTCCGATGCTGTCAAATTAGCAAAGAACAGGTTTGCTTCTACGCCGGAGCCGGCATTACGGAAGACTCTAACCCTGAAAAAGAATGGATTGAAACCGAAATGAAATGTCAAGTATTGGCCGATATTGTTTTCGATCCTGCAGACTAAGCTTTTTACTAAACATACTTATTAGGTTGGTGTTATAAACCCATGAAATCTCTCATTTCTTTTACTGATAAAGGTATTTATTGTCCTAAAGGCGATTTCTACATCGATCCATGGAAGGGGGTTGATCGCGCACTAATAACGCACGCACATGCAGACCATTCTCGCTTTGGGTCAAAATATTATTTAGCGCACCAGCAATCTGAGCATATTATGAAGCAAAGGCTTGGAGATATAAAGCTGGAAACTATCAACTATAACCAAGCAATCGCGATCAATGGTGTATCAGTAAGCTTTCATCCCGCAGGGCATATTCCAGGGTCCTCGCAAATCAAGATTAGCTATAAAGGACAAATCTGTGTAATCAGCGGTGATTACAAACTAGTAAATGATGGTATAAGCACACCCTTTGAATCCGTACCATGCCATGAATTCGTTACTGAGTCTACTTTTGGCTTGCCCATTTATCAGTGGCCTAGCCAAGACAAGGTTTTTGACGAAATCAATGCTTGGTGGAGAAAAAATAAGGAAGAAGGAAAGACCAGTGTACTTTTCGCTTATGCCCTAGGCAAAGCGCAACGCATTATGGCAAATATTGACCACAGCATAGGAAAAATCTACACACATGGAGCAGTGGAGAATGCAACAGCGGCTATACGTAAAAGTGGGGTGGCATTACCAGATACGATACAAGTTACTAAAGAGCTACCTAAAACAGCCTTC
Organism: Marivirga sp.; assembly: GCA_046709585.1. Lineage (GTDB taxonomy): Bacteria > Bacteroidota > Bacteroidia > Cytophagales > Cyclobacteriaceae > Marivirga. Next base: position 1,191 of record JBKEFO010000125.1, on the reverse strand, counting down.
AAGGGGCACTTGGTCATTGCTACACCCGCCTCTATTGGCACGTCATGGATGAATAAATTTTCGCCCTACAGTACAGGAATCACATCAGGCTGGATGATGATGCGAGGAACGAGACGGAGAAAAGCTGCAGACAGAGGGTTTGTGCTCTCCGATCATGGGGATTGGAATGAGCTGTTGACAGCCGTCAAAAATAGCGAGGCAGAAAAGATTTATGTAACGCACGGCTATTCTGACGTTTTCAGCAGGCATTTACAAGAATTAGGCTTGGATGCTTTAGCCATAGATTCACTTTTTAAAGGGGAAAGCTTGGATGATAATGATTAAGCATCCACTTTTATTACGAACTTAAGGGGTATACATGAAAAAAATAGCTGTAATAGCACATGACGGAAAGAAACCCGAAATGGTCGCCTTCCTGATGAAAAACAAAGAAAAACTCACGGGTATAGATCTGGTAGCAACAGGAACCACTGGGGGCTACGTAGAAAACGCAGGCTTAAAAGTAGATAAATTACTCTCTGGCCCTTTAGGTGGTGACGCTCAAATCGCAGCTATGGCTGCAGAAAAAAAACTGAGTATGGTCTTGTTTTTTAGAGACCCTGCAGGAAAACATCCCCATGAACCAGATGTGCAAATGCTCATGAGAATCTGTGATGTACATAACATCCCTTTAGCCACTAACCCCGCAACTGCTCAATTATTGCTGGATGCAGACTGGGCAAGCATAAGTTGAATTCCCTTACATAGCAACTCAATGGCTTGTAGCACGGTCATATTGATAGCTTCATTTGAGAAACAAAAAAACCTTCGGCTTCGTATTACATTATTTCTGTTTGGTTTTTGCAAACTAGACTAGCACAATACTTAGCTATAGTGGTAACTGTACCTACAGCGTTTTACAAAAACAGTAGTTGCCAAAAAGTAAAGCAGTTAGAAAACACGATCCTAAGAAGATTGTCGGAAGGGCATAACAATACAATACGCAAACCCGCTTACTGTGATCGCAGGGCTGGTATCAGGTCTAAATCACAATTATTTGTCAGTCCAAATGATGCTTAGTTGATCCTTTTGAAAGCAATGCGAGCATCTATTTAAATGGACATATAACACCTATAGTAAGGCAATAACGAAGCGCCGTTAATAAAAAAAGCCTTAGCTATTTAGCATAGCTAAGGCTTTTTTGAATTCAAT